>JBBSHF010000044.1:0-14699 GCA_038253355.1 Candidatus Limnocylindria bacterium | reverse complement strand
TGCATGATCGTCTTCGACAGCTGTCGCTCCAGCGCGGAACCCACCGCCGCCACGACCGTTGGGGAGTCGTACGCGCCCCACGGCGTGCGATCGCCGAAGGAGTCGTTGAACCACTTCTTGAAGTCGATCACTGCCGACTTCTCGACCAGCTTGCCGTCGCGGTCGTAGATCCAGTGCCGGGGGAATGGACTGGCGCCCAGCAACTCGTGGCTGGAGCTGCCATGGGTGTTGATAGTCAGGGCCAAGGTGGTCCAGGCGATCGAAGGCCAGAACTGCGCGAACGGCTTGTGGGGCACCGGGCGCGGCGTCGGCAGGCCCATGCGCCCACCCACCGTCTGGACGAAGCGGACTGATGTCGGGCCGACCTCGGGCTCGGGGCGGATGTCGGGCAGCTGCACCGGCGGGAAGCGGATGCTGGCCGGCCCCAGCTTCACGGTGGTTGCCCCGATGTGCCCCTGTCCGAGATGGCCGTGGTCTGTGATGCGGCCGTCCTCCACCTCGATGAAAGCACGCACCTCGTTCGCCTCGCGGAACCGATCCGTGCGCCGCAGCTCCTCCAGGTCCTCGATCTGATCTGGCGGCGGCTGGTCGTAGTGAGTCACCCCCAGTTCGAAGGGAAACTTGGACGGACCCTCGATTGCCTCGGAAGGGATCCACGAGATCGCGGTGACAGACGACTCGATCCACATCGACCGATTCTATCAGAGCCTCAAACGACCACCGACGGATGGTATGCGACCTGACGCGTCCGCTCAAACGCCGCCGATTAGGGTTCAGATAAGGGTCAGCACGGGCCGTTCAGGACGCTGGGTTGTGCCACCCTCCGCTTGCCGATCGCCGACCTTACGGGTCGGTGTCGGGGATTCGTTCGGTCCAGGCAGAACGCCATTCTGGAGCGTCAAGGAGCGGGGCGAATAGGTCGTCGCCCGCCACACGCGGCGATCTCGCAGCGTACAGAGCATTACCACGCACCAGGAGTCGCCTGCGTGGTTGTTCGCCCTCCATACGATCGTATAGACATCACCTGTCCCGGCGATATCGACCAGCGTCATCATGGGCGAGAGAGCAAACCGATCATCGCTTGCGGATAAGGTGCTCGACCGATCCGGCAGCGGGCTTGTTCGGGCGGTGCTCGTCGATCGCGCGCATGTTCGCGTTGCCGCGGATATGCTCCCGAGACTGCGGCCAATCCTCGATGAAGTCTGGATGGCGAAGCGCGTCGAGCGGACCGTATGCGCCGCCTAGCACCGCATCGGCGAGGGCTGCGGCGTGCCGCTCGATCACCTCTCTGTTGCTGGACACCACCGTTGCCTCCCGAGCTGCTTCACCTTACCTCTTCTCCTGTCGCGCCACACCACTGAAACCCTCACGACAGCGTAGGACAGGGATCGAAGCTGATGAAGCCCGGATGGGATGGAGAAGTAGACAGTTCGAAGCGGGGCGAGTTCAACGAGCTCGGCGAGCCAGCCCTCGACGTGATCGTTGCGGTGCTCGGCGCGCACGTAGCCGGACTCGCGGAGACGCAACGTTGTGCGCTGAGAATCGCAGCAAAAACCGATGCCCCACGTTTCCCGCCGCGCTACCAGACGTCACCCGGGCGCCACTCGCAGCTCATCGGGTCTTCGAGGCTCACGGGACGGGACGCCGGCGTGCGAAGCGCCAGGATCGAGCCGTCATCGTCGTGCGTCCGGACGAGGCCGTGCTGTGTACGCACCGAACTTGGCCCGCGCCAGCGTTCCCAGCCAAGCCGCTCGTAGAAAGTGAAGCGACCAGTGCCCAGCGCGCCAAGTTCGAATCTCTCGCGAATGATGTCGTTCACCTCGGCCATCACGGCCGAACCGAATCCGCGCCCATGGTGACCGATCCGAGTAGCAACTGCCTCCACGTAGCCGGTGCGGAAGGGCTGCCCGTCGATCTCGAGTGTCCGCTCCACCACGGCGGCGTGGGAAATGATCGTGTCGTCAACCTTGAGCACGACGTGGACGCCGCCGAGCGCATGCTCCCAATCGAGCTGAGCGAAGCCCTCTTCGTCATCGGCGAAGGCGTCGCGCAGCAGTTCCCGAATCGACACAATTTCCTCCGACCGTAGTGCATCGCTTGGAACGCGACGAATCGTGGCCATGCCGATAACCCTAGGGGAAGCTGACTGCAGCGTATAGCGCGGAGCGTGCTTGCGGCGTGCCTACCGCAGATGTCCGCCCAACGATCAAGACGCGGTGCGCTCATGCGTGGCAGGATGGCCAACGTCGTCCAACGAGAAGCGGGTGGCTTGCCTGAACCTTGATACCACGGTATTGTGATACCGTTCCATCGCAGAGGAGTTCGACGATGACGACCAAAGCCCGCACCCTACGTCTGCCGATCGACCAGGCGAAGGAGCTCGAGGCGATCGCCGGTGTCGACGAGGTCTCGGTCAACGAGGAGATCCGGCGCGCCATCGCGGCGCACATCGAGGCTCGTCGTCAGGATGCGGATTTCCGCAAGCGCCTCCAGGACAGCATCGACCGCAATAAGGAGATCCTCGAGCGCCTCGCTGGGTGATCGCCTATCTCGAACTGGCGGACTACCTGCTCATCGCCGAGCGCGTCCTCGGCCTGCCGGCCGAGGTAATCGCCAACTTCAATCGCATCGGACTGGCCGAATCCGCGGTGGCCGCGCCGCAGGCCGGATTCGGCGACGTGGAGGCCTACCCTGACTTTGCGACGAAGGCCGCCGTTCTGTGCTGGCACCTCGTCAAGAACCATCCACTCCCGGATGGCAATAAACGCTGCGCGTTCCTGGCCACCGTCGAGTTCGTGGAGCGCAACAGCCGAACTTGGATCCCAGCGCCCGGTGATCCGGATGAGACCGACCGCGTCATCCGCGCCGTGGCGAGTGGCGACCTGAGCGAGGGAGACTTCCGCGATTGGATCGCCGACCGTTGCGGCTGAGGCCCTTCACCCGCCCCGAGTCCGCCCCATTCCTAGCCGGCGATGGGACGGGATGTGAGGCGCCTCCTCCCTGAAGCTGAAGCACCCTTATAAGCACCCTTATGGGATCGCGTCATGCTGCCAACAGGCGCGCCGAGCGATACGGCTCCGTGGTCATGACCTGCTCGACCAACCGGCCGAAGGGCGCGATGCCGGTCGTCGGCTCACAGCGCCCGAACAGCTTGGCGCGCTGGACATCCCAGGCCGCCAGATACTGCAATGCTCCGCCGCGCTCGTACTCGTGCTCGACCCGCATCGTCCGACCTGCTGCCGGCGCCAGCGTCGGATGACGGCGCATGCGGGCCTGGATGCTGGTCTTCTCGTCGGCGCTCAGCACGTATTCGCCGCGACCCAGCCGACGACCCTCGAAGCGGCCGGCATACAGGTCCAGCACGCGCCCGGCCTTGGCGGCGAAGTCAGGATCGCGCGGGAAGATCCAGCTGCGATGGCGCCACGGCGCGATGGCGTCATCGGACAGCCAGCGCCAGATGGTGGCCTCGCTGATCTAAGTACTTAGCTTAGGGAGGCCGGCGGCGGCGCAGGTGCAGCGCTGTCCACCAATGGATACTACGCGCTCGATCGGCGGACCAGCCACGTGGTGGGCCGTCAAGAACTCGGTGGAAATGAAACGCGGGCGCGTCGAATCAATCGACGACTCACCGAGTGCTCGATGACTGACCGATATTGGGACACATCGGTTCGGAAAGCACGTCAGTCGCGCACTCCCTGAGCCCAGCCGGGACCTCGCCCCAGATCACCGTCGTCCGTATTGCGCTCCAGAAACCAGGGCTATCCCGCCTAACGCTGTACGGGGCTAGATCGGGGCAGTGGCGGTGGGCCCACGATGATCGTCCCGTGTCGCTTGGCGATCGCGGCCAGAACCGCCGGATCGACCGGCGTGGACGACGGAGCAGGCAGCGCGGGCTCGGCGGCGGGCTCCCCCATCTCGCGGAACATCAGCTCGTGGCCGGCGTTGCCAGGGCTGATGAGGAGCAGCATCGTGGCCTGGCTCGAATCGAGACGGAAGCCGTGCGTCGTTCCGCGCGGAGCGAAAGCGAAGCCGCCACGGCTCAGCTGGTGCTCGGCACCATCAGCGAAGATGGTCACCTGGCCCTCCACGACGTAGAAGCCCTCTTCCTCGTTCTCATGCCGATGCATCGGCGTCGCCATGCCGGCCGGGCCGCTCACCTGGCAGAGGGTGTAGGCGTCGCCGGTCTCGTCGCCGGTCGCCTTGAAGGTGTAGAGGCCTCCGAGCAACCAGATCCGTTCGCCGTCATCAGTGCCGTGCGCGAAGGTGGTCGGAGTCCGGGCGGGAGCGCTCATGTCATCTTCTCCGGTGCGTTGGGTGCCGTCGGTAATTTCGCGGCACACCGGTGTATCATGATGGCATCGGCGGGATACATCAATACTTTCATGGCACACCGGCGGACGATGAAATTGCGGAGACCGATGAACCGCACCCAGCGACGGCCGTACCGCCTGCGACGGCGACGGGACTCGATGGACGAGACCCGTGACCGCATCGCGCGCGCCGCGTTCGAGCTTCATGCCACCGTCGGCCCGGCACACGCCACGATCAGCGCCATTGCCGAGCGGGCCGGCGTGCAGCGGCACACGGTGTACCGCCATTTCCCCGACATCGTGACTCTCATCCGCGCCTGCACCGTCCACGGCATGTCGGTCACCCGTCTGCCGCAGACCGAGCGATGGGAAGGGATCGGCGACGAGCTCGTCCGCCTGCGCCTCGCGCTCGAGGACATGTACGGCTACTACCGCGCCAACGAGCAGCTGATCGCGAATATCCTGCGCGACCTGCCGGTGATGCCGGAGCTGGCTGCCGGATCAAGCCTCTACCAGGATCACCTGGGGCGAATTTGGGGCACCGTGCTCGCGCCGTGGAAGCGCCTGCGCGGGGGACGCGGGAACCGTGTGCGCGCGCTGGCCAGCGCCGCCCTCGAGTTCGGCACGTGGCAGGCACTGACCAGGCGAGGTGGACTTACCGACGAGCAGGCGGCGTCCGCCATGGTTGCCTCAGTGGAGGCAGCGCTCGCAAGCTAGCTGAGCGCTCATCGCCCCGAGCCGGCGCTGGTCCCGACCGACGAGACGGTCTTCCCACTATTGGTGCTCTCTCGCCCCGACGACGTCGCCGCCGGCGAGCTGCGCACGGACCAGCCGTTCGGCGTAAGGGTGCGGATAAGGGTGCTTGCCGACAGCGCAGACGTCCGAATTGCCCTCGAATTGAGCACGAATCGGCTATGTAGATGAGACTTGGTACCGCATACCGGATGCGCGGGAAATCCGCGTCAAACGTGCCAATTTGGCACTCCTGAGCGCCTGCGGGCAGCATGGGTCTCATGGTGCGCTTCCATAAGGGTGCTGAAAGGGTGCTTGGCGCCGCGTCGCTACTTGGGCCTGGCCGACGCACAGCTGTTCGCCAACCGCGACGAGCTCCGATGATTCCACCCTGCCCGGCGGGCGGATCTGTGAGTAGGCCTGAGCCGTCGTCACCCGCCTTCGGCGCGGACAGCGCGGTGACAATTCGGGCTTCCGTCGACCGCGATGAACCGGAAGTGGCCGGTGCGGTCCCTTCGGCGCTCGATGAAGGCTGGACCCAGGAGGTCGATCGCCTCGAGGTCCCAGAGGACCATATCCACGATCCGTCAGCCGGGCCGGCTAGCTCTAGCCGCGGTTGCACCTGGGAACCGGGCGCGGCGGGCGTGACCGGCACGACAAGGGCCATCCACCGGCGTCGGACATCGCGCCCACGGGCGGGCAGCGCAACCGCCGGACACCGCCCGCTAGGTCCAACGCGACGATCGGGCCGACGCTGACGAACGACAGCACGGGTTGGGCCGGTGACCGTCGCTACCAAGGGGGCAGCGCGTCAGGGCCCGCTCAGGCGTGGACGCGTTCGCGCTGCTCTTCGGGGTCGAGCACCTTGCGGATGCCGGCTAGGCTGGCGTCCAGCACGCGCACGTGGTTGCGAAGCTCCTCCATGGTCGGGACCGTCGGAACCTCGGTCAGCAACTGCGAGACGCGCTGGAACGACAGGTTGAGCAGGCGCCCGATATCGCGCTGCGCGAAGCCCGCCGCCCGCAGCTCGTGGGCGGCGGCGGCGGTGGCATTCGTCGTCAGCGAGCCGACCTCGGCGTCCAGGTCGCGCAGCCAGCGGGCGACATCGACGAGGCGCGCCGGGCGGCCGTGCAGCACGGGCCTGACGGCGATGCGCCAGCCGGTGACGTCCTTATCGGAGAAGAGCATCGCGAGCACCTCGCGCATCGCCTCTTCGACCTGCTCGAGGCGTCGGACCTGGACGAAGGCGCCCTTCACGTTGGGCGTGCTGCCCACCCAGAACTTTCCGTCGCGCTGCGTGATGACCTCGACGTACATCCTTACCTCCACCAGTCCTTGCCGAGTGCGTCTTCGAGTTGCTTGCGGATCAATCGCTCGGTCGTCGCGGTGATCTCCGTGTGGCGCGGCATCGGCACCTTCGTGTCGCCGCAGATCCAGATCTCATGCGAGGCGCCCTGTCGGTCGAGGTCGAAGGACAGGCCTTGCGCCTTCGCCGCGTTCCTGATCTCCTTGACGAGCCCCGACTTCTTCACGATGGTAGTCTACCGTACTAGACTACGTCAAGTCAAGGGGATTAGACGTTTTGTTGGTGACATCGGGCAACGGGCAGTGGCCGCCTCTGGGACGACACCAGTGATCTCCTCGATGGTCGCCCGGCCGCGCAGGAGGAGGACGTCGGTCGGGAAGCTCTCGGTATCGATGGTGATGGCGACGTCGGGTCGGGCGCGCAGGGCACGCAGCCGGCCGGCGGCGTGTCGCACGTGCACCCGTGAGAAGGTGTAACTGCATGGGGAAGCTCGAGGGCGGCGGATCTCGTTACGCCTGCGCCGGTCGCTCAATGAACGGAAGGAACGAATCGACCAGGAGCACCCGATCTGCGAACGTCTGCGCGCCCGAGTACGTTCGGTCCCGGCGGGTCAGGAGCGGCACGATCTGTGACGGATCCTGTGTGTAGGCGATGCGGTCTTCGCCGGTCCGCGACGAAGCCCAGAACATCGAACCAAGGGCCAGCGTCAGCGACCACAGAGGGATCCGCCTTTCCTTGGCCTTGAGGGCGGCCAGGAGGCTGAATCACCGGCGATCATCAATCGACGCGCCGATCGTCAACCGTCGGCCATGGCAACCGAACGTCCAACAGGCCGTCTACCCGGTCAACAGCTGCGCCCGCAACCCGCGGCCCAGCCAGCGCCGATAGCGGTCGATGGACCAGCCCTGCTCGAGCACGAGGAACCGATAGATCTCGGCGTTGCCGAGTGACCAAATCACTGCAGCGGCCTCCTCGATGGTCATGTCGGCGCGCAGGTCCCCGCGATCCGCGATCGCCTGTCCCGCCTCATGATAGTTACGAAAGCGGCGGGCGGCGCGAGTGCGCTCGAGTTCGGCGATCTGGGGCTCGACGGCCGTCGCATCGCGCAGCACGCGAAGCATGGGACCGGCGCGACCGTGAACCTCGGTGAACCAGCCCACCAACACGCGGATGACGCCGACGCCCGTGCGCGCACGCGCCGTGCGTTCGCGCATGAAGACGGGGACCGGCGTTGGGGAGTCAGGACCGGCTGCCACATGATCGATGACCCCCGAGAGCACCGCCCATTTGGGACCCACCGAATTGTAGACGGTCTGGACCGCCACGCCGGCTGAGGCGGCGATGTCGTCGATCGTCGTCGCGACGTATCCGCGCTCGAGGAACAGACGCTGGGCCGCATTGACGATGACATGCCGCGTCGCGTCCGCGGCCACCGCCTGCCGGGTACTGCGGGCTTCGCCCTTGACTGCCATCTGGATATGATACTACTCTAGTCACTAGAACGTGGTTCTTAGGATGCCAAGCTACTTGAGGAGGTCAGACCCATGAGCGAGCGGCACGCGGCCATCGTGATTGGAGCCGGTCAGGCGGGGCTCAGCACCAGCTACCATCTCCGGCTGCGCCAGGTCGACCACGTCGTCCTGGACGCGGAGGGCCGAGTCGGGGACGCATGGCGGCACCGCTGGGATTCGCTTCGCCTCTTCACGCCGGCGGCCTGGAACGGCCTGCCCGGGCTGCCCTACCTCGCCGCGTCGGGGTACTACCCGACAAAGGACGAGATGGCCGACTACCTGCAGTCGTACGCCGCACGGTTCGCGCTGCCCGTGCGCGGCGGCGTGACCGTGGAGCGCCTCGAGCGGGAGGGCGAGCGCTACCTCGTCACGGCTGGCGGGCGGCGCTATGAGGCCGATCACGTCGTCGTCGCCACCGGAGCCCACGGCCGGCCGTACGTGCCGGCCTTCGCCGCTGAGCTCGATCCATCGATCGTGCAGCTGCACTCGTCTGCGTACCGCAGCCCGCGGCAGCTGCCGGACGGGCCGGCGCTCGTCATCGGTGCCGGAACATCCGGCGTGGAGATCGCCATCGAGGCGGCACGGGCCGGTCGACGCACGACGCTTTCCGGGCAGAGCCCGAGCCAGGTGCCGAAGATCGCCCGCGTCGGGAACGGCCGCCTGTTCTGGTGGTTCGCGTCGCGCATTCTGACGATCGACACGCCGATCGGGCGCCGGGCGAGCCAGGGGGCCCGCTCCGGCGCGAGCCCTCTCATCCACACGGGCGTCGCCGATGTTGTCCGCGCTGGGGTCGAGCGGGTGCCGCGCACGACCGGGGTCCACGACGGCCGGCCGGCGGTGGCCGATGGGCGCATCCTTGAGGTCGCCAGCGTCATCTGGTGCACTGGCTTCCGACACGATTTCTCGTGGATCGCGCTCCCGCTGTTTGACGAGCGCGGTGAGCTGCGCCACGACCGAGGAGTGGTGATGACCGAGCCGGGGCTGTACTTCGTTGGCCTGCCGTTCCTCTACTCGCTGACCTCCGCGCTCGTCGGCGGAGTCGGCCGAGATGCCGACCATATCGTGACCCGGATTGCGGGGACCACAATCGGGCACGTCGCGTAACGGCGTCGCTGTGCAGGTGGGTCACGCCTGCACGGCGCGTGTGACGACGTCCCGCCCGCCGAGTTCGAAGCGGCATGCGGACCTCGTGGAAGCCGCGCATCGTGCCGTGCATCGCCTCCCAGCGCCCACCGCCGGAGAACTGCGGCGGTGGCGCTTCGGCGACGTCGTCGAGTACGGCTAGCAGCCGGGCCCGGACTTTAACGGGGCAGGCAGCCAGGAACTCGTGCACCGGGACGCGGCCATCTGCCTGCCGGTAGTAGACGATGTCCCAGGGCAAGAAGGAGACCCGTAACTCCTGGTATCAGGCGATCGCCGCATGCAGCCGACGCTCGCGTCGCGCTCGCCGGCGCGGCACGATCCGAATCTCGGCGTCCAGCGCGGCTGCCATCGCCGCCACGGTTCGAAGCTCGGGGTTTACCTCAGCCGTGAACAGACGCCGAATGCTGGCGTCGTTCATTCCTATCTGGCGGGCGAGCTCGGCCTTTGACCAACCAGCATCGCCACGCAGCTGATCGAGCGCACGGATCACGGCGTTGACCTGGGCGAGTTCGCGACGCGTCCGCTCGTACTCGGCACGAAACTCGGGATCCTCCATTTCGGCGGCAACCCGTCGGCGGTGATAGGTAGTCATCTCTTTACACCTGCGCGCATGTGTTGCATACGTGTTACGGTCAAAGCGTAGCACCTGTGCAACACAATAGCAAGGGACCCGCACTCGGCGTCCGTATGGTTTACCGGGTGCGCTACGTGGTCGATCGCTTGGCGGCGCGGGCCCTCGGCGTGCACCGCACACGCGGGCTCGCAACAAAACCAGAGTGGACTTGCCCGACCGGCAAAACTGGAAAGGGTACGCGTAAGGGTAGCGGTGCATGAGACAGGCCGATTCACGCTCAGAATCGGGCCTAGATGAGACTTGGTACCGCATACCGGAATCGCCGCGCTGGTCCGGCTGGCTCCGGCTGAGCACGGATAGTCCAGCCAAGTCCGGCAGAATCCAGTCAGATCCGGTCGGCTACAGGGTACCGCTAAGGGTACAGACGGCACCTGGTTGGTGAGCACATGCCCGTCAGCTGAGGTCGCCGGTCCAACACCTCTGCGAAGAATGCCGCCGAGCAACGAGGCGAGTCAGAAGCCGCGAGGCATTCAGACGACATCGGAGACGATCGTGAATCGCGCTCGACTGTGCGTGCGTCGCCGCAGGCAGATACGGAACACAGGACCGCCCTCCTCACGACCAAGTCGATGATCGGTATGGCGCGCTCGACTCCTGTCGGGCGTGCCGGTACGTTCGTTCTATTGGTGGCAGGCGGACCTGCGGTCTGTCAGGCGGGGGCACCGGAGGGCTGCGGCAGAAGTCCGAGCTGCTGGAACTGCCCGAAGACATCGACCACGTCCCAGTGTTCGGCGAGCTTGCCGCTCTCGACGCGCCAGATCTCGATGCCGGTTGTTCGAGAGCTTCGACCGGTCGCCGGTATGCCAAAGAGTGGGCCGACGTGCGTGCCCGTCTGCGTCCAGCGAAGCACGACCTTGTTGCCCTCGGCGATGACGTCGTCAACCGTGAACTGGAAATCGAAGGCGGTAAAGAGCATCGTGTATCGGTCCCGTATGCCCTCGATCCCGGTTCCCTGCCCGGGCAACGGGCTGTGCTCGATGTAGTCAGGGGCCGCAAGGTCGTCGAGCAGGTCGAGGTTGCGTCCGTTCAGGACCTCCTCGAAGACACGTCGTGCGAGAGTCTTGTTCGCTTCAGTGGACATCGGTCTTCCTCTTATCTGTGATCATTCGGGAGCGATCAAGCCCCGCTGGCGGCCGGCGCGCGGTAGACGACGGCGGCCGAGGCCTTCAAGGCATCGAGCACCTCCTCCATGCTCAAGAGCACCATCGTGTCGAGCCGCGAGTGGGCACCGGCGGCACGCGTAGCAACGAGTGAGGCCGCTACGGAAACGCGGCTCGGCGCCTCCCACAGCGCGACGCCGTCGTATTCGCCGATCGCGTACCACAGCCCGTGAAGCTTCCCGCCGACCGCCTCGATCGATGCCCGAACGGAATCGGTCCGATCCTCCGGTAGCTCGCGCAGTCGCGCCCAGGTTTCGGGGGTGTAGCTGAATTGCGTCAGGAACATCGGCATGGTCCGTACCTCATACTCGATCTTTGAACTAACTTTCGATCGCCCGAGTGTGGGGGGCGGCTACTGCCGGGTCCATGAAACATCCACCGAGTCGGTCACCGAGTTGCGCGGCGTCATGACGGATTCCGTTAATCGTCAACCTGCTGACGTGTTCGGGGACCTCCTTCGACGGTACCGCGTTGACTCGGGGCTGACCCAGGAGGACCTCGCCGAGCGCGCCGCAATCAGCGCGCGGACAGTCAGCGACATCGAACGCGGGCTGCGGTCCCGCATCTACCGCGACACTGCACGCCGGCTCGCAGATGCACTTCAGCTGGACGGGCCGCGGCGCGCGGCATTCGAGCGCGCCGCGCGTCCCACCCCGCTCCCCGTGCTGCAGCGGGTCCGAACTGCAGCCTCCGGGGCGCCCATCGCATCCAATGTTCCGGCACCGCTCACCAGGCTCATCGGACGAGACGCCGAGCTCGCAGCAGTCGTCGCCGCGCTGCGATCCGGAGAGGTCCGTGTCGTGACAGTCGTTGGGCCCGGCGGGATCGGCAAGACGCGGCTGGCTCTCGAGGCCGCCACGGAACTCGCCGGGTCGTTCGCCGATGGAGCTCATTTCGTGTCCCTGGCTGTCACGGGTGACCCTTCGCTCGTGCCCTCGCTCGTCGCCCGTCAGCTTGGCCTGGCGTCGGTGAGAAAGCCGATGGAAGAGGCCCTCCGGGACCTGCTGCGCGAGCGCGAGATGCTCCTTGTGCTCGATACCTTCGAGCACGTCCTGGCAGCAGCCGCGTTCGTCGCCGGCCTCGCTGTCGCATGCCCACGCCTCGCATTCCTAGTCACCAGCCGAGCCGCGCTGAGAATCCGAGGCGAGCACGAGATTCCGCTTGCGGCGCTCGCGGTGCCCGAGCTCGCCGCCGACGTCGCCGAGCTCGAGCGGTACCCAGCCACGGCGCTGTTCCTGGAGCGCGCCCGCGCGGTGAGGCCGGGGCTCGCCCTCCATTCCGCATCAGTCGCCACGGTCGTTCAGATCTGCCAACGGCTCGACGGGCTCCCGCTGGCGATCGAGCTCGCCGCCGTACGACTCCGACATATGCCGCTGGCGGTGCTTCACGCGGCACTCGATCACCGCCTGGACGTCCTCGTGGGAGGCCCCCGAGATGTCCCGCCTCGGCTCCAGACGATGCGCAACGCCATCGCCTGGAGCCCCGAACTGCTTCCGCTTCCGATTCAGCGCTTGTTCAGGACCCTCTGTGTGTTCGCGGGGGGATGGACGCTCACTGCTGCCGAATCGATGTTCGCCGCCGGCGGCCATGGGCTGGTCGAGGAGATGTCGACGCTTGTCGACAACAATCTGGTCGCGATCGACGAAGGAAACGGGGATCAGCCGCGGTTTCGGATGCTCGACGTCATCCGGGAGTTCGCGACCGAGCAGGCCGAGGCGCATGCCGAGACCGAGGACCTCTCCGGCCGCCATGCTGCCCTGTTCGCCAATCTGGCTGAGGCGGCGGAACGCGCGCAAGGCGCTGCGCCTCAGGAGGCGCGGTATCGCCGACTTCAAGTCGAGCAGGACAATATGCGGGCGGCCCTTGCCTGGGCCGTCGCCCACAAGCAAGGGCTCCTCGCGCAGCGCATCTCGGGCGCCCTCTGGTTGTTCTGGCGGCGACACGGCGACTACACGGAAGCCCGGCAATGGCTCGATCGAGCGCTGGCCCTGCCCGCGTCGATCGACGAGGGGCGGGCCGCTCGTCGCCTGAGGGCCGGTGCTATGCCCGAATCAGATAGAGCGATCCGGCGGAAGGCCCTCTGGGGCGATGCGTGGATCAGCTACTACCAGGGTGACTACGCGCACGTCCGGCAGCTTGGCGACGAGCTTCTCCAGGCTGCGCGGCACGATCGCGATCCGATCGGGACGCGCAATGGCTTGACGATCCAGGCGCTCGTGGCGATGGCTGAGCAGGAGTTCGACAACGCCATCGGTCTCCTCGAGGAAGCCCTCAGGATCTGCCGCCAAAGCTGCCCACCCTGGCTGCTAGCGACCTCGCTGCTCGTCCTCGGCCAGGCGACGCTACATCGCCCAGACCTCGCCCGGTCGCAAGAGCTCCTCAACGAGGCGCTGTCGATTTATGCGAGCCTCGGCGACCTGCTGTTCGTTGCGCGGACGAAAGGCTATCTCGGATACGCCCTCCTGCTGAAGGGCCGAGGCGACGCGGCGCGGCGTATCCTTGCCGCGAGCCTCAAGGGGTTCCGGGACCTCGACGAACGATTCGGGATTGCCGAGCAGCTTCAGGCGATGGCCGCGCTGAGAGCGTCCGAGGAGCGCGACGAATTGGCGGCGGAGCTGGCCGGGGCGGCCCAGGCAGTGTGGGCTTCGATGTCCGCCCAGGCTCTTGCCCCTGATCGCCCCATCGCGAACCGATACCTTGATCTGGCCCGCCGTCGGCTGGGTAGCGCGGCCTGGCGCTCGGCGTGGCGACGAGGCAACACGATGGATGTTGATGTGGCCGTCGGGTTAGCGCTCCGCAAGGAACGAATGGTGCCACCGCGAGCGTCCAAGCGCCTAACCCGCCAGCACCACTGAGCCGCTCTGCCCGGCAACCGCCGATGCGCTTGGATCAGCGTGAAGATCGAGTCCCAGCGCGACGGATCAGCGAGCTCCTCTTCCACATCGGCGGAGAGAGGTCAGCGCGTCGGACCCGACCGGGCCTTGATCGCAATCGACCGAGAAGGCCACGAAGCAGAGGCCATACTCCGCGCTCCGGCGATCGATAGGCAACCCATGGGCGAGTAGCTCGACCAATTGCGCGCGGGCGCGGCGAACTCGCTCAACGAAGGCTGCTGCCGCGCACGCCGCAGGGTCTTACCGGTTGCGATCGACCTCGTGGCGGATCGTGTCCTTGGCTTCGCCGCTCTTCTTTTCGAGCTTGCCCTTGACCTGATCGAGCTTGCCCGAAACCTCGGTCGAGCGATCGCCGGTGATCTTGCCGACCTTCTCCTTGATGACGCCCTTGGTCTCGTCCAACTGACCCCGCGTTCGATCGTTTGCCACGTTCGTTCACCTCCGGCTACCGCGACAGATTGCGCCGGTCGAGCATATACCGACGACACGGCGTGGCCGATCAGGAACCATCCTTCAACTCGCGATGACGCTCCTGCGCTTGTTGCAGAATCTCATGGCTGTCTTCCTCCAAGGCGATCATCTGATTGTCGGCGTCCTCGATCGCCCGCAAGATCTCGTCCAGTTTGGTCTGAACTGCGGCTCCGTCTCGATTCTGTGCGGCCTAGATCACGAACACCATGTTGAAGGTCAGTGACACCTGGCAGGACGCCTTTACGAGCGCGAGGGCATCGCGGCCCGGCAGGCTCAACTCGCCGAGCGAATCGCGCACGGCGACTGCGGTTCGCCCGATACAATGGCGCGCGGAGAATTTGGGGCGCGCGGAGAATTTGGGATTCGACCCTGGGCGACTCGGCGGAATCCGCGTGGGTCGCGGCCGGGACCTCGCTTGTGCTGTTCGCGCTCGGAGCGCTTGTTCCGCTCCTGCCCTTCCTGTTGATACATGGGAGCCCTGCACGACATGATCGCTCGCTGGAGCGCGGTGGCCGCTGTATGCGTCGCGCTGGTGGGC
>JBBSHF010000043.1:0-14913 GCA_038253355.1 Candidatus Limnocylindria bacterium | reverse complement strand
GGCTGTAACGGCCAAGCAGACGCCCCAGACGGCGGTGTGGGTGGCCGATGCGCTCATCCCCTGGCGATTCGGCCAACCAGACGCCGAAACCAGTCCTTGCTTGGTCGTTACAGCCGCCGGCTGGCTACGTGACGTTTCCCCAAGGTAGTCTCAATTTGGGCCCGCCCGATGAGAATAGACGAGCGCTCGCCCCGCGCGATTGGCCAGCCGCTTGATGGCCCGATCAGATACTCGAATACTCGAACGAAGCAGGAGGCATCGGCGCATGAAGGTCGACGAGATGTTGAAGGGGACATACGACGCGCTGACGGTGAAGCGCGTCTACGGCGACGCAATCGAGCGTGACGGCGCGACGTTCGTGCCCGTTGCCAACGTGCGCGGCGGCGCTGGCGGCGGCGGCGACGAGGCGGGCAACGGCGGCGGCGGGTTCGGGCTGATGGTCGATCCGGCCGGCATGTTCGTGGTGCGCGACGGTGACGCCACGTGGAAGCCGGCGATCGACCTCAATCGCGTGATCCTGGGCGGCCAGATCGTGGCCGTGGTGGCCCTGCTGGTGCTGCGCTCGATCCTGAAGAGCCGCGCTCGCTGACGGCCTCCGTTCAAGTGCCCAGGTTTGACCGATGCACCCCGCGCAGCTACCATGCGGCAGCGGGGTGGAGCAGTGGTAGCTCGTCGGGCTCATAACCCGAAGGTCATCAGTTCGAATCTGATCCCCGCAACCAGACACGACGCACGAACAGAGCCCCGGTCGATCCGGGGCTCTGTGGTTACGTGTGCGAGCGAAAGGTCAGATCGGTCCGCGACCGACGCGCTGGCGACCCATCAGCGCGTTGACCACCACGACCACGATGATCGCGCCGATCACCGCGACGACGATGGAGCTGATGCTCAGCGGTCCGTTGATGACGTCAACTTTCAGGAGCACACCGGCCAGGAATCCGCCCACGAGCGCTCCCACGATCCCGAGCACGATGTGCCCGATGACGCCAAGCCCTTCGTCGCCTTTGACGAGCAGGCCTGCGAGCCATCCGGCGATGGCACCAAGAACTATCCACGCAATGATGCTGCCCAAGATTTGCACCTCGCTCCACGCTGCGCCCGAATCGCGGGCGCTGGCCCACTCTGAAAGCAAGCGGTGTGCCACGCGACCCCCTCGCGAGAGTTGCCCGAGTGCGCCGCGCTCGACCCGACGCCTCCGTTACAATGCGGCCGAGCCCCGGAACGTCATGTGAATGAACGTCCGCAGGAGGATCCGCGCGCACCCATGTCCGCCAACCTGAAGAAGCTGCGCCCGTACGATCAGGCACCTCGCCCCAGGCGATCGCTCGTTCCCGGCGCGCCCGACAGCGCCGCCACGCTGTGGCTGGTGGTCGCCGCATTGTGGCTGGCGGCCTCGACCGGCATCGGCGCGCTGTGGATCGTCCAGCAGATCGCGCCACAGCTGAGCCTGAACCTGCACTTCGCCGGGCCGCTGCACATCAATATCCGGGTTGTCATCGAGGCCAGCCGCAGCCTGGCCGCGTTCCAGAACGCGGTCGTGTTCGGCTGGCTGACGAACGCCGCCATCGGGGCCATCTGGTTCATCGCGCCGCGGCTGAGCGGGCGACCGCTGGTCAGCAATGCCGGCGCGAACACCGCGCTCGGCCTCTGGAACTTGGCCGTGCTGCTGGGCGTCGCCAGCATCTACCTGGGCATTCTGCCGGCGACCGGCGTGCTCAGCGTCTTCCCGCTGCCGGTCGACGCCCTGGCGGTGCTGGCCCTGCTGATGGTCAACGGCATCTTCTGGGGAAGCGTGGTGCGTGGCATCGGTCCAACGACCTACGTCAGCATCGGGTACTTCGGGATCGGGCTGCTCGCCTTCCTGGGCCTGTATGCCTTCGATGCGGCCGCGCCGCTGCTCAACCTGGCGGCACCCTGGCCGGCGCTGATCGACGGCTTCTTCGCGCGGGCCCTGGAGACCTACTGGCTGCTGGGAGCAGCGGTCGGCACGCTCTACTACGTCATTCCGCGGGCGACCGGCAATCCGCTGTACAGCACCGGCCTCGCGCTGCTCGGCCTTCTCGCCTGGCTGGTGCTGTCAGTGCTGTCGGGGCTGGGCACGCTGCTCGACCCGTCGATCCCGTACGCCCTGACGACGCTCGGCAACGTGGCGACCATGCTGCTGGTGCTGCCGGCCTTCCTGGTGGTCGCCAACCTGCTGCTCAGCATGCGTGGCCGCTGGTCGTTGATGCTCGGCACCGGAACCATCGCGTTCGCGCTCATCGCCCTCGCCTTCCTGCTGGCGAGCTCGATCCTGCAGGGCGTGGGTGCGCTGCGCACCGTGCAGGCGCACGTGATCGGAACGGAATGGCCGCTGGGCGACTTCATCTACGCCAGCCTGGGTGCGTATGGCTTCGCCGCCTTGGCGCTGACCGATCACGCCTTCCCTCGCCTGCTGCGGCGAGTCTGGGGCGACAGCCCGCTGGGCACCGCGGTGCTGTGGGCCAGCTTCATCGGCACCGCCGTCGCGGGCATCGCGCTCATGTTCGGCGGCCTGGCGCAGGGCTCGCTCTTCACCCAGGGCGCCACCCCGGACGTCATCAACGGCACCCTGGTCTGGTTCCGCCTGGGAGCGCTGGGCGGGCTCGGGCTGACGGCACTGGGCGGACTCGGCATGCTGGGCAACCTCTTCCTGATGTACACCGATGGCAGGCTGGCGGATTACGCGGTGACCGACCCGCCGGCGCCCTCCAGCACGGCGCCCTCCAGCACGGCATCCGCTTCGCCGGCGGGTAGCTGACCGATGACGATTCACACCCCCATTCCCTCGCGACGGCGCGGCGTGCCGGCCTGGGGCCTGTGGCTCACCATTTTCCTGCTGCTGGTCGGCGGCGTCTATTTTGCCTCGAACCTGAGCGGCACCAATCCGGCCCTCGCCGGCGGTATTCGGGCCAGTGGCTCGGCGGCACCTGGTGGGGTGGATATCGCGGCGGCACTGGGCGTCGCCAAGAAGGCCGGCTGCCAGGGCTGTCACGGGCAGGAGTGGACCGGCGGGATCGGTCCGAACCTGGTGGGCATTGTCAACGGGCCCAAGACCCCTGATCTGACGGCCGTGGCCAAGGCCCATCCGGACGACTGGCTGCAGCTGTGGATCGCCGGCACCGACCCGGCCGTCGCCAAGATCAACCGCGGCCCGATGCCCAAGTTCGGCGACGGCACGCTGTCGCCTGACGAGATCGACACCATCGCGGCGTACCTCAAGACCCTGAAGTGACCGATGCGGCCGACCGGCCGCCCGACCGGCCACGGAGCGTTCCGGTCCTGATCGGCGGGGCCGAGATGGGTGAGATCGATGAGGCCGCGCAGAGACTGGGCCTGGCGGCCGATGCCCTCATGGAGAGCGCCGGCGCGATGGTCACCGAGCTGTCGCTCACCGAGCTGTCCCGCCTCGCCGAGCCGCTGAGCGGCCCCGGCGGAGCGCTCGGCGCACCGCCACTGGTGGTGGTGCTGTGCGGGCCGGGCAACAACGGCGGTGACGGCTTCGTGGTCGCCCGTCGCCTGGCCGCAGTCGGACGCCGGGTGGTGTGCATCCTGGTGGCCGATGCATCGCGCGTGCGCTCGCCGGCCGCGGCGCACAACTGGATGGTGCTGCAGGCGATGGCCTCGGCCGGGTCGCTGGAGCTCTTCGTGGCACCAACGCCCGAGCTGCTGCTGCGGCTGCGACCGCGGCTGGCCCAGGCCACGCTGCTGATCGATGCCCTGCTCGGCAGCGGCGCCTCCGGTCCACTGCGTGAGCCGATCGCGAGTGCCGTGGACGTGCTGAACGCGGTGCGCACCCATGCCGACGCCGCGGGGCGGCCGTGCGCCGTGCTGGCGATCGATACGCCGACGCGCATCGACCTGACCGGCGGCAGCCAGTCGGACCCGGTGGTGCGCGCCGACCTGACGGTGACCTTCCATCGGGCCAAGGCGGGCTTTGCCCTGGATGCCATTGCGCGGCGGCTGGCCGGTCGCTATTTCGTGGCGCCCATCGGCATTCCGCTGGAGGCGGAGCACGACATCGTGCCGCCCGACGGAGAGTTCCCGCCGGCGCGCATCACGGAGATCACCTGGGGCGAGCCGGTGGCGCCCGACGAGCCGGCGCATGCCCGGCCGGGCGACGGGATCGGGGCTGGACCGGGGATCGAGTAGGCGGCTCAGCCACTCCCCGGCTTGCGCGCAGCGGATCCGGCGGCACACAGGGGACAGTCGGCCGGCGGCCACGAGGCGATCTCGATGCGTCCGAGCGAGTGGACCGGGATGCCGGCCTCGACTGGCGTGACGCTGCGGTCGACGATCACCGCCGCCGCGAGCGGCTCTACGCCCGCGGCGCGCACCGCGTCCACGGTCTCGATCAGCGAGAGTCCGGTGGTCAGGATGTCGTCGACCAGCACCACCCGCTCGTCGGTGGCCACCGTCCAGCCGCGGCGCAGCCGCCGGCCGTCATCGGTCACGCGCTCGGCGAAGATGCCGCGCAGCGGGTGGCCCAGCAGCGGCTCGAGCTGGCGCGCCGTCTCGAAGGCGAGCAGCACGCCGCCGGTCGTCGGCCCCACGACCAGGCTGGGATCGGAGGGCGCCAGCGCCTCGGCGAAGCGGCGGCCGATCTCGACCGCCAGCGACGGATGCTGCAGGACGAAGAACTTCTCCAGGTAGCGCGCCGCGTGGCGGCCGCTGGTGAGCACGAAATGGCCCTCCAGCAGTGCGCCCGCTGCGGCGAAGAGCTCCTCGATGGAGGCCAGCCGCAGCGCGGCGGGGTCCGGCCGCTGCATCGGTCCCGCCGGCTTATTCGTAGACGGCGCTGAAGTCGACCGCCGGGTAGCGCTCGTTGAGCGTATCGGTGACCCACTGCAGGACGTCGGCGGGGTCGTAGTACTCCGCGATCGTTCGGGCATCCGTGACCGTCAGGCCTGGACGGCGGGCTTCGCCACCGCTGCCCCCGCCACTCTCTGACAGATCGAGGCTCGTCTCGAAGTGGCCGTCGACGCGAAGGACGAGCTGGTCCTCCGGCTCGTCGAGCAGGACCAGGTCACCGGTGCGCGCCAGGACCTCCTCGGCGTTCGCCGCGAACTCCCACAGGATCTGCTTCTGCTGCGTGCCGATTTGCCCGCGATAGGCATCGGCCAGCTGCCACAGGCGCTGCGCGGCGAGCGTTTCCTGCTGGGTGCTGGGCAGGCCTGACTGCCAGTCCTCCTCGGCCGGCGGCTCGGGCGGCTGCTCCTCGTGCTCCAGCTGATCGGCCGCCAGGAGATGATTGGCCGGGTCGTGGGCCGCCTCCAGCAGCCAGGCGTAGATGTCCGCCGGGTTGTAGAGCTCGATCACCTCGCTGAAGGCCTCGACCACCTGCTCCTCGTCGTACCACTCGCTGTCGGCCGGATCCTGGTAGGTCAGCCGCGTCGTCCAGGTGCCGTCGATGGGGTGGTAGAGCAGGTAATCCTGCTCGTTGTCGACCAGCTTGATGGGCCCGATCTCACGCAGCCGAGCGCGCTGCTGCTCGAAGAAGCGGCGCAGCTGCTCGGTCGCCTCGTACAGGAAGTCGCGGCGCTCGAGCTCGGCCTCGTTGGCGAGCTCACGCAGCGCGCCGATGCGGGTGGTGGGGGGCATGACGTATCGCTCGCTTACTTGGCGGTTGCTGTGGCGGTCACTTCTTGAAGACCAGGTCGGGACCCATCCGCTCGCGCAGGAAGATGGTGTGCTTGCGGTCGAAGATCATCTCCGCCACGCGATGGCCGAAGCGGTTGGTCGTCGCATCGGCATACAGGCGGTCGAGGACCGCGTAGTTCGGCAGGTCCAGGATGATGACGTTGTCCCAGGTCGAGCCTTCGGTCACGTTGTACCAGCCCACGAAATGGATCCCGTACTGGTCGGCGTAGTTGCGCGCGGTCCTGGGGAAGAAGCGCTTCATGCCCTGCTTGAACATGGTGTCGCGCCCCTTGCGCACGTTGAAGAAGGTGACCATCAGCGGCACTACGGGTTCTCCTGCTGTTCGGCCGGCACGTCATCTTCAGGGCCCGATGCCGGCGTGCGCGTCTCCACCTTCAACGTCTTGCGGGTAACGCCCGTGGTGCGGCCACGTCCTCCTCGTCGATCGGCGAAGAAGACGCGCAGCAGGAAGACGCTGGTCATGCTCACGAAGAAGAGGAGGAACATGTCGATGAAGAGCAGCACGCTGAGCAGCCAGGTCGGCCAGTGAAACGTGAAGAGCCCCACCGGGATGAGCAGCAGGATCCCGGCGAAGAGGATCGCCTGGGTGATGAAGCAGCCGAAACCGGGACCCTCGTTGGGATCCAGCTCCTCGTTAGCGCGAAACGACAAGACATCACTCGTTGAGATCAGCGGTGTGAATGGGTGCCGCGATGGTCCCATATCCGAGGAAGCAGCGCATGACGTTGGGCTTCGGCAGGTCGCGCGTCCCGGCGCCGTAGCCCACCTCGCCTCCAGCGAAGGGCGGCGAGGCCGGCCACTCGACCACCAGCTCGGCCAGGATGGCTGCGGCGATTGGCGTCACCAGCGCGAACCCCGGTGAATCCTCGTAGGTTGGCGCGGCCGCCAGCAGTGCGCTGACGATCGGTTGCGGAACGCCCAGGTTGACCGGCGACGAGAGCACGCCGCGCACGCCAAGCTGCGCCAGGGCGCCGGTGGTCCCCACCGCGGCAATCACGGAGTCGATGCCGCTCGTCCCGGCGAAGACGAAGTCCGCAATGCGCTGGCCCGCGAGGCGCGCCTCTTCGCCTGCCAGGCGGGTCAGGATCGCGCTCGCGTCGTGCGTGACCCCCGGAGATAGCGGCGCGGAGCGGATCAGGGCCAGCATGTCACCAAGCCGGGCGCCGACGTCGGGCACCTGGTCCGTGATGCGCAGCTCGATCGCGTGCACCGGACCCTTGCTCACCTCGCCGACCTGCAGCTCGAAGGCGGCGCCGGCCTGCTGCAGGGGCGCCACCACGTCGAGCAGGTCGGCCTCCAGCAAGCCGGCCGAAACGAGCGCCCCAAGGAGCATCTCGCCGCTCGCCCCCGAGGCGCAGTCGAAGTAGACAAGTCGTTCGTTGGTCATATCGGGTGCGAGGCGCATGGTCCCACACCCGTGCGACGCGCTGCAGCCGGGAGGCTCCTCATTGAGATCCCGTAGAGGTTTGAGACAGCTGCTACCTGAGCGAACTTCCCGGGGGACCTCACATAGCCAGCCGGCGGCTGTAACGACCAAGCAAGGACCGCTTTCGGCGTCTGGTTGGCCGAATCGCCAGGGGATGCGCGCATCGGCCACCCACACCGCCGTCTGGGGCGTCTGCTTGGCCGTTACAGCCAGCACCTGGCCACGGTGCCGCCGAACCGCCTTCGGGCACGGACTACTGAGTCGCCGTCTCAAAACCTCCGAGGCTCCGCTAGGCGGTCAGTAAGCGCTCGCCAGGTCGTCGAAGGTGACGCGGCCGTCAACGATGGTCAGACGCACCCGGCCTGGCAGCGACCGACCAAGCAGCGGCGTGTTGCACGAGCGTGATGCGAGTGCATCTGCGCTCACCGTCCACGATGCCGACGGGTCGAAGACCACGAGGTCCGCCGGTCCCCCCGGCGCCAGGCTACGAGATTCACCGATCAATCGGGCGGGCGCGAAGGAGAGCGCCGTCACCAGCCGCCCCATGCTGAACGCACCGGCGTCGACGGCTGCCAGACCCAGCGAGAGCGCCGTCTCGAGCCCGATCATCCCCGGCGCTGCCGCCCCGAACTCGACCAGCTTTCGCTGTGGTGGATGGGGTGCGTGGTCCGTGGCGATGGCGTCGATCGTTCCGTCGGCGAGGCCGGCCAGCAGGCCCAGCGCGTCGGCGCGCGATGGCAGCGGAGGGTTGACCCGGCATCGGCCGTCGTAGGCGGCGGACGCGGCCAGCGCGTGCCCGAACGGTTGATCCGGGTCAGGATCCTCCCAGCTGAAGCGCCGATCGCCGGCGACCCAGGCATCGGTCAGCGCGAGATGGTGAGGCGTGACGTCGCAGGTGACCCGCAGCCCGCGCGACTTCGCACGGCGAACCGCCTCCAGCGAGCCGATGGTCGACAGATGGGTCAAATGCACCCAGCCGCCCGTTTCGTCAGCCAGCGCGATGTCGCGCTCCACGATCGTCAGCTCGGCGCTCGCCGGCCAGCCGCTCAACCCGAGCCGGGTGGCGATCGGTCCCGCGCGCATGACCGCACCTGCGGCCAGCGACGGATCCTCGCAATGCTCGATGAGCGGCAGGCCCAGCGGGGCGAGATAGGTGAGCGCGGCGCGCACCAGACGTGCGGTTGGCAGCGCCGCGCCGTCGTCACTGAAGCCGACCACGCCCGCAGCAGCCAGCGCTCCCATCTCGACGAGCCGCTCCCCGTCGCGGCGAAGCGTGGCGGCGCCGATTACCCGCACGCGGGCAGCCGCATCGGCTGAGCCAGCGAGCAGCGCAGCGATGCGCGCCGGATCGTCGAGGGCCGGCTTGGTGTTCGGCATGGCGCACACCGTGGTGAAGCCGCCGTGCGCGGCGGCCCGAGAGCCGCTCTCCAGCGTCTCCGCAGCCTCACCGCCCGGCTCGCGGAGGTGCGTGTGCAGGTCGCACAGGCCGGGCGCGACCACCAGCCCGGCCACTTCCCGCGTCGGCAGACCGCGGGGTGCATCGGCGGCAGCCACCAGCACACCATCGACCACCGCCAGGTCGGCAACCGCATCGGTCCCCGCACAAGGGTCGATCAGGCGCGCGCCGGTCAGGCGGAACGAGGCGGGGACATCGGTCAGGCGTCCGAAGCGAACCATCAGGCGGCGCCGCCAATCAGCGACAGGACGGCCATGCGCAGCGGCACGCCATTCTCGACCTGCCGACCGATCAGGCTCCGCGGCGACGACGCCAGCTCTGCGCTGATCTCGACGCCCTCGTTGGTCGGCCCCGGATGCAGGATCGGCGCGTCCGGCGCGGCCAGCAGCATGCGCTCGGAAGTCAGACCCCAGCGCGCGGCGTACTCGTGCAGCGACGGAATCCCGCCGCCGGCCTCGCGTTCGAGCTGGATGCGCAGGGTCATGACCGCGTCGGCGTCACGCAGCGCCTCGTCCAGCGGCGCCACGCAAATACCCGGCCACGCATCGAAACCACGCACGAACGCCGGTGGCCCGGCCAGCCATACCGACGCTCCCAGCTTCGTCAGCGCGTGCAGGTTCGAACGGGCGACACGCGAATGACCGATGTCACCGACGATCGCGATCTTGCGATCCCGCAGCGTTCCAAGCGCGTCGCGCAGGGTCAGCGCATCGGCCAGCGCCTGGGTCGGATGTGCGTGCTGCCCATCGCCGGCGTTGAGCAGCTGAGCATCCACCTCGCGCGCCGCGAGGTATGGCGCGCCGCTCATGGCGTGGCGCAGCACGATGGTGCGCAGGCCCGTGCGCACCATGGTCCGCAGCGTGTCAATCAGCGACTCGCCCTTGCCCACGCTGCTGCCGGCCACGCCCAGGTCGACGACGGTCGCGCCGAGCGCCATGGCCGCCATCTGGAAGCTGACCCGCGTGCGGGTCGAGGGCTCATAGAACGCCAGACCGATCGACTGGCCGCGCAGCAGGTCGGCATGCGCCGCAGGATCGCCGTCGCGCATCTCGACGGCGAGCTCCAGGACCCGTTCCAGATCGGCAGACGAGAGGGCATCGACGTCGAGCAGGTGGCGATGCCGCCAGGCAGGCGCCTTGCCGCTCACGCCGCCGGTACTTCCGGAGCGCCGCGCCCGATGACCACCTCGTCGGCGCCATCGGTCTCCTGGAGGCGGACGTGGACGATCTCGTCGCGGCTGGTGGGCAGGTTCTTGCCGACGTGATCCGGCCGGATCGGCAGCTCGCGATGGCCGCGGTCGACCAGCACCGCCAGGCGCACCGCCTCGGGCCGGCCCTGGTCCGTCAGCGCGTCGAGCGCCGCGCGCACGGTGCGGCCGGTGAACAGCACGTCGTCGACGAGCACCACCGTCCGTCCGCTCGTCTCGGGCATCGCCTCACCGCGCTTGACGATGGGCGCGTGCGCCAGCCTGGTCAGGTCGTCGCGGTAGTAGGTGATGTCGAGCGATCCGACGGGCAGGCTGGCCCCTTCGTGCTGCTCGATCAGCGCGGCCAGCCGGTGCGCCAGCGGCACGCCTCGCGTGCGCAGCCCGACCAGGACGAGGTCATCCGTCCCGCCGTTGCGCTCGACGATCTCGTGGGCGATGCGGATCAGGGCACGCCGCAGGTCATCGGCGTCGAGGATCAGGCGTTCGGTCATGGCGCTCCTTGGCGGCCTCTCCGGACCGCGTTAAAGGTCGCCGTCGAGTATACCGGTCAGGGGCTGACGATCGTGCCGAAGACCACCGGCCCGTTCCAGGCCTGCTTGCTACCGATGACCTTG
Source organism: Candidatus Limnocylindria bacterium (assembly GCA_038253355.1). Taxonomy (GTDB): domain Bacteria; phylum Chloroflexota; class Limnocylindria; order QHBO01; family QHBO01; genus JAICUY01. The sequence goes on along the minus strand of JBBSHF010000043.1, from coordinate 4,531 downwards.
ACCACGTCCGGATTGCTGCCCAGCCCGCGCGTGATGTAGCGCAGCTCGGCCGTCGCTCCGAACGTTCCGCCCTCCGAGCCGCTGCCGGTCTGGACCGTGAGCGCCAGGTGCGTGCCGTCGCGCGCCATCGCCACGTCGATCACTTCACTGCCACCCACGTCGCCGGCTCCCAGGCCGCTCGAGGTGTCGGCGCTGTCCAGCGCCTGGGCGGCGGTGATCAGCTTGCCATTGCTCACGTGGCCGAAGTAGACGCGCGCCGAGTCGGGGAAGCCTGCCGGCTGAGGCTGGCCGGCCCAGCTCGTATTCCAGACCGCGAAGGCGTCGCTGTCCGGCCCCCATGCGATCGAGGCGCCGTTGAACCCTTCACCGCCTACCAGCACCAGGCTCGGGAAGAGCTGCTGCGCGCCGGCGAAGTCGAATGTCCCCGACGAGGTTGCGCTCGCCAGGTACGGCATGCCGCCCTGGCCGAAGGACCAGTGTCCGCCGGGCGTGCCCATGCTGCCGCGCCACAGGATGACGTGCTTGCCATCGGGCGCCACCAGCGGCATGAAGCCGTCGGCGTCGCTGACCGCTCCGTTGGCCGGGTCGAGCGGACCGGGCAGGCTGCTGCCCTCGACCGCCACCAGGTAGCTCGACGGCTGCGCGGCCGCACGGCTGACCCACAGCAGCGACGTGCTGCCGTCGTTCGGCATCCAGCTCGCCGCGAAGGCATCGCCGGTGTTGGTCAGCTGCTTCCTCTCGCCCGATGCCGCAGCGAACAGCCAGGCATCGCTGCGGCTGTCCGACGGCGACGACAGGCTATAGGCCAAGTAGCGGCTGTCGGGTGACCAGGCGATCTCGGCGCCGATGCCGTAAGGAGCCCACAGCGACTCGCCGAGGTCGACGAGCTTGGCGCCTTTGAAGGCGTAGGCGTAGGTCTGCGCGGTGCCCTTAAGCCCCTTGTTGAGGCGGAAGGCGAGCCACGCTCCGTCGGGTGACAGCTTGGCTGCCAGCGGCGTGTCGCCGGATGGAACGTTCAGCGTGGTGGGGGCTGCGCCGGGGCGGACGAAGGTGACCGCTGCGCGGCCGTCCTTGAGGGTATAGACCAGGTAGCCCGCCGGGTCGTTCGAGATGGGAATCACCGACGGGCTGGGCTCGGCCGATGCCGACGGGGAGGGCGTCGGCGTCAGGCTCTCCGTCGGCAGCGGAGTGGCGGTCGCCGGCTGCGCGGAGGCGCTGGGCGTGGGCGTCGAGGTGGCCACCTGGATCGGCCGATTGAACAGGAAGACAGCGAGTGCCACGGCCACTGCGGCCGTCGCCAGCGAGGCGCCCAGCGTCAGGATGCCGCCTGGGCGGCGCCACCACGGAGTGGCGCCATGCCGTCCCGACTCGATGCCGCTGCGCACCCGCGGGGCGAGGTCGCGTGGAACCGGGACGTGGCGCATGCCGGAGAGCAATCGGCGCTGGTCGGCAAAGGCGGCCAGGGTGGCGCGACAGCGTCCGCAGTCGGCGAGGTGCATGTCGAGCTGGCGCCGCTCCACGTCGCTGAGGTCGCCGCTGAGCGATGCGCTGATGAGCTCGTCGACGTGGTTCATCGGGTCAGGCCCTCCGCCGCCAGCTGGCGGCGCATCTCGCCGCGCGCCCGGCACAGGAGCGTGCGCACGGCTCCGTAGCTGAGGCCCATCACTTCGCCGATCTGCTGGGCGCTCATGTCCTCCAGGTCGCTGAGCAGCAGACACTGGCGGTGGTTCGGCTTCAATCGCTGCAGCGCGCGCTGCAGTCGCTCGTCGACCACGGTCGACATCACTTGCGCCTCGGGACCCGGGCGCAGGTCAGCTCGCTGGGCATGGCGCTGCTCCTCGTCGCCCATGGGCACCACGAAACGGCGGCGGCGGATCTCGTCAATGGCCGTGTTCGTCGCGATCCGATACAGCCACGAACGCGCCGAGGCGTCATCGGTCAGCGAGTCGAGCTTGCGGTAGGCCTTGATGAAGGTGTCCTGCGTGATGTCGGCGGCGCGGTCGCGGTCGGCGACCATGCGCAGCACGTAGTTGAAGATGGGCGCAGAGAACTCCTCGAAGAGCCTGTCGAAGGCTGCCTCGCGGCTCGCGATCCCGGCCCGCGGCGCGCTCATCGGCGTCTCCGCCGTTGCGCGTCCCGGGAATGCCATCGAAAGCACCTCGTCCTCCACACCTGCTGCCCCTTGTTGCGCGAGCCCTGACGCATGCCTTCGCGCACCTGTTACAGCCCTGACCGATGCAGGCGCCCGCGCAGCACCTCGGCTGCGTACTCGGGGGCGGCCGGGTTGACGGCCAGCGCTGTCGCTCGCTCCAGCCCGGCGATCACCCGCAGGCGCGGGTGAATCTCCCAGTGCCAGTGGAAGGTCTGGTCGAGCCGTTCGCCGACCGGCGCCGTGTGCAGGAAGAGGTTGTACGGCGGATCGCCCAGGGCATCGAGGGAGTGCAGCGCGCGCTGCAGGGTGAGCGACGCCGCCGTGATCGCCCAGTCGTCCAGCGCCGTGAAGTCGGCGCCGTGCTGCCGCGGCACGATCATCAGCTCGAAGGCAGAGCGCGACGCGGCTGGCGCGAAGACGATGGCGTGCTCATCGGCCATCACCAGGCGTTCGCCCGACTCCTCCTCGACCGCCGCCAGGCCGCACCATACGCAGCCGCGCGCCTTGATCTGGTGCCTGGCGCCGCCACCGATCTCCTCGGCGACCCAGTGCGGGATCTGTGGCATGGCGTACAGCTCCAGGTTCAGGTGCTGGCTGCGAGATCCCGATTGCATGCCGTAGCTCTGCACCGCCTGGATGTAGCGCGGCTCGTCGGCGGGGCGTGGCTCGGCCGCAAGGGCGCGCATCGTGTCTCTGAGCCCGATGATCAGCGAACGGGCCAAGCTTGCCGGCGCGTCAGCGAGCCGCTCGTGATGGCCGCGCGGCGCGACCAGGATCTCCCAGGATCCGCTCGACGCCTCCACTTCGGAGAGCGACAGCTGGGCGGCGCTGTCCTTGGTCGAGTCGATCCGGTGGAAGGCGTGGCTGCGCAGCGTCACGCGGCGGGTGGCATCGGCCGCTTCGTCGGCGGGGGCGTCGTCGCAGTGGCGGCAGTGGGTGCCTTCGACCGGCTGTGCCTGGACGGCGAATGAGCTGTGCTCAAAACTGCGATCGGTGACGACGGCGGACCACCAACCGGTGACGGGGTCGCGGCGCAGCTCGAACACCGTCGCATGCTACCCCGACGGTCAGCGGTCGGGGGCCAGGTACTCCCAGCTCTTGCGCCGTGGCAGTGCCAGCCACTCGTCGCGCAGGAGCGCCATGCGGTGCACGTCCCAGTACTCGCCCTGGCTGAAGTGCGCGCGGCGCAGCGTCCCCTCAGCCACGAAGCCGGCCTTCTCGTAGGATCGCTGCGCGCGGGCGTTGGCGGCGTACACGTCGAGCTCGATTCTCTCCAGCCGCAGCTCGGCGAAGCCGAAGTCGCAGATGGCGCTCAGCGCATCGGTGCCGTAGCCCTTGTTCCATTCAGCCTTTTCACCGATGGAGATGCCGAACTCGGCACCACCATTCTCGTAGTCGACCCGGTGGAATCCGATCGTGCCGATCGGACGACCGTCGGTGAACAGGCAGATGACGAAGTGGTACTGCGACTTGCCCTGTTCGGCGATCATCTGCTCGAACCAGCGCTCCTCCATTGCCCGGCTGAAGGGAGCCCGCACGGCGAGGTTGCGCGCCACCTCGGCATCGGCGAACCACTGCACGAAGGCAGGCAGATCGGCACGCTCGGCGGGGCGCAGGTAGACATGCTCGCCGCGGATGATCGGCACGGGGTGCCGGGCGGGGAGATCGTCGTCAGGCATCGGTCTTTGCAGTAGGCTCATTGGAACGCAGGATACAAGGAGCACCCTTCGACATGGCAGCCGTCCGCACCGCAACCGTCACCTGGAATGGGGACCTGAGCTCGGGGAGTGGCACCGTCAGCTCCGGCTCGAGCGAGACCTTCCGCGATCTTCCGGTCAGCTGGGGCGCCCGCACCGAAGCGCCCGCAGGTCAGTCGTCGCCCGAAGAGCTGCTGGCGGCGGCGCACGCATCGTGCTACGCGATGGCACTTTCCGCAGGGCTGGGTCGCGCCGGCACACCCCCCGAGGAGCTGCACGTCAGCGCGCAGGTCACCTTCGACAAGGTGGGCGACGGCTGGAAGGTCACTGCCTCAGCCCTCGAGGTGCTCGGTCGCGTGCCGGGCGCCAGCGCCGAGGCATTCGAGGCGGCCGCGCAGGCAGCCAAGGATGGATGCCCAATCTCGCAGGCGCTGAAAGGAAATGTGGAGCTGTCGGTGAAGGCGACGCTGGAGAAGTAGCTGGAGCCGCCGTGTGTGGTCGGGTGATGCACCCGCCGCATCAACCCGCGCCCGTAGCCGCTCTCTGGTGTCGGGTGATGCACCCGCCGCATCAACCCGCGCCCGTAGCCGCTCTCTGGTGTCGGGTGATGCACCCGCCGCATCAACCCGCGCCCGTAGCCGCTCTCTGGTGTCGGGTGATGCACCCGCCGCATCTCTGTGTT
>JBBSHF010000042.1:0-15231 GCA_038253355.1 Candidatus Limnocylindria bacterium | reverse complement strand
GTTGGCGACCGGCTTGCCCGAGGGCAGCGTCCGCAGCTCTGGGTCGCGCGTCAAGCGGCCGACCAGCATCACCTTGTTCATCGGGGATTCTCCTCCATGCCCGCATCTGCAGGCTACCTGAGCCCACCCGGGCGAGGCGGTGGCTCACAGAAAGAAGGCTAATCCAAGGGGCCTTACCGGCCGATTACCAGCTGCTTACTGGCGCGGCGGCGTGATCTCGGCGCCGGCTTCCTCGTCCACCAGCCGATACGCCACGCGACGCCCGATGCCCGCACCGCGCAGCAGCTCGACCAGCGTGCGATTCGGGAGGCCGACACGGCGGCCGGCATCGAGCAGTCCAGCGACGTCCAGCGCAGCCGGGCGGGCCGGCGCTTCACCGAGGTCCGAGATCACCACCACGAACTCGCCGCGCGTCTCGTGCAGCGCGGCGCTCACGGCGCCCGGCGTCCCGACCAGCACTTCTTCGTGATGCTTGGTCAGCTCGCGGCAGACGGCAACGCGCGACGCCGGCAGCTCCATGGCCAACGCGGCGAGCAGTACGCGCACGCGCTGCGGCGACTCGTACAGGACCAGCGGCAGGTTGGTGGCTCGTGCGGCATCCAGCAGCCGGCCCAGGGCCGCCGACCTGGTGCCGGCGGGACGTGACGGCAGGAATCCGCCGAACAGGAAACCGGGCGCCTCGACACCGGCCAGCGCGAAGGCGGCGGTCACCGCCGACGCGCCCGGCACGACCTCGACCCGTGCTCCCTCGGCGCGCGCGGCCGCCACCAGCCGCGCCCCGGGATCGCTCACGGCGGGCATGCCGGCGTCGGTCGTCAGCGCCAAGGTCTCCCCCGCCGCCAGCCGCGCCAGCAGGCCTGGCAGCCGCGCGTCGGCGTTGTGCGCATTGAACGAGAGCGCCGGCACGCGCGCACCGAGATGTGCCAGCAGCCGCGCGGCCATGCGCGTGTCCTCCGCGACCAGCAGATCGGCGCCGCCCAGCGCCTCGGCGGCACGCGGCGTCAGGTCGGCGAGGTTCCCAATCGGTGTCCCGACGACCAGCAGCCGGCCCGCAGCGCTCACGATGTGCGACGCGAGCCCGGCCGACGTCGCGGGTAGAGGTGATCGATTCCCGGCGTGCGCTGGCTGAGCTTGGCGATCGACGGCACCTGGCGCTTGTACTCCATGCGCGCCACGCGGCTGGCGACCCACTCGACCAGGGACGCGTCGAGATCGGCCGCGACACATCGGTCAGGACTCCAGCGACGGTCGACCAGCGCGTACAGGCATCGGTCGAGGTCCGCGTAGGTCGCGCCCAGCTCGCCTTCATCGGTCTGGCCCGGCCACAGATCGGCCGATGGCGGCTTGGCCACGATCTCGGACGGCACGCCCAGCTCGAGCGCCACCGCTCGCAGCTGAGTCTTGTACAGGTCGCCGATGGGCGCAAAGGCGCACGCCATGTCGCCGTAGAGGGTGCCGTAGCCAAGCAGCGCCTCTGTCTTGTTCGAGGTGCCGACGACCAGGGCATCGAACGAGACCGATTGGTCGTAGAGCACGATCATGCGCTGGCGGGCCAGGACGTTGCCTCGGCGCAGGCGGAGCACCGTCTCGTCGCCCGGGCCCATGCCGGCCAGCATCGGGTCGACCATGGGCGAGATGTCGAGCTGCTCTGTCCGACAGCCGAGCGCATCGACGATGTGGAGCGCGTCCAGCTCCGCGGCAGGCGACGAGGTGCGATACGGCATGCGCACGGCGAGCAGGTTCCGGGCGCCAATCGCCCGCGCGCACAGAAACGCGACGGTCGCCGAATCGACGCCCCCGGACAGGCCGATCACCAGCCGCTCGAAGCCGGTCTGCGCCATCTGCGCCGCGATGAATCCAGTGATCACCACGATTGCTCGCTGCGGCTCGATCTGCGGCAGCGGCGCGGCGCCGGAGCCCGTCATGCGTCCTCGTCGGGAAGCGGCACGCCGGCCCGCTCGGCGATCACCCGCTGCAGCTCGCGATCGGTCAGCTCCAGGCGCTCGTCGGCCAGCAGCGGCAGGTTGTAGCGCTGCATGCGCAGATCGTCGGTCTCGAGCGCGCCGATCACCAGTGCCTCTTCGTACAGTGGCGCCTCGACCACGACTGTGCCATGGGCGCCAATCAGCCGCGAGCCGCCCCAGAACGTGAGCCCCTCCTCGTTGCCGACGCGGTTGCAGAAGGCGATCGCCACCGTTCCAAGCAGCGCATAGGTGTCCTGCATCTTGCGCCAGCCGTCGATGGCGGCCAGCCCCTCCAGGTTGCCGGGTGCCCGCGCCGGGCCGGCCGCGATGTTGATCAGCAGCGAGGCCCCATCCTGCGCCTGCAGCATCGGCAGGCTGGGGTGCCAGAAGTCCTCGCACACGCTCAGCCCCACGCGACCCAGCGGCTCGCCCACGTCGCAGCTGCGGATTCGGTCACCGGCCGATGTGAAGCGGCCCTCGTCGAAGAGCCCGTAGGTCGGCAGGTAGACCTTGCGATGCAGGCCGATGAGCTCACCGTCGCGCAGCAGCGCGACCGAGTTGCAGTAGCGGTGGTCAGGCGTCTCCTCCACGAAACCCATGGCGACCAGCATCCCCGGCGCCTCACGGCTCAGTGCCGCCAGGCGCGCATCGGTCGCCGACATGGCGACGTCGGGGACGAGGTCCTGCAGCAGGTAGCCGGTCACGGCCAGCTCCGGAAAGACGGTCAGCCGCGCCCCCTGCGCCGCGGCCTGGCGCACGCGCGTCGCCGCCAGCTCCAGGTTTGCCTCCACCTCGCCCAGCCGCGGGGCGATCTGGGCCAGCGCGACGCAATACTCCACCGGATCTATTCGCGGTCCCCGCCGAAGAACGAGCCATCCTCGGCGGCCGGGGTGGCGACCGGCGCGACCACCTCCTCCTCCGTGGTGTCGCGTACCGAGCTGTGCTCGGCGGCCGCATCGGTCAGGGCTTCGCGGCGTTCGGTGGAGAGCAGATCCTCGGCGAAGTGACAGGCGACCTGGTGGCCGCTGGCCAGCTCGCGCAGCACGGGACGCTCGACGGTGCAGCGCTCGGGATTGCCCAGCTCACGGCGCAGCCAGCATCGCGTGTGGAAGCGGCAGCCCGACGGCGGGTTGGCCGGTGACGGCACGTCGCCGCTGAGGATCATCCGCTTGCGGTTGACCTCGACCGCGGGGTCGGGGATCGGCACCGCGCTGACCAGCGCCTGGGTATACGGATGCAGCGGCTGCTCGTAGAGGGCGCGCGAGGGTGAGAGCTCCACGATCTCGCCCAGGTACATCACCGCAATGCGGTCGCTGATGTGACGCACCACTGACAGGTCGTGAGCGATGAACAGGTAGGTCAGGCCGAACTCGCCCTGCAGATCGGTGAGCAGGTTGATGATCTGCGCCTGGATCGAGACGTCGAGCGCGGAGACGGCCTCGTCGGCGGCGATGAACTCGGGGCGCACGGCCAGGGCGCGCGCGATCCCGGCGCGCTGGCGCTGCCCGCCGCTGAACTCGTGTGGGTAGCGATTGATGGCGCCGCTCGGCAGTCCCACGATCTCGACCAGCTCGCGCACGCGCTGATCGGCCGCCCGCCGGTCGGCGAGGCCGTGCACGCGCAGCGGCTCGGCGATCATGCCGCCGATGGTCATGCGCGGATTGAGCGACGAGTACGGATCCTGAAAGATCATCTGCATCCGGCGCCGCATGTGGCGCAGCTGTTCGCCGCCCATGGTCGTGATGTCGACGCCGTCGAAGCGGATGGTGCCTGCCGTCGGCTCGTACAGCCGGATGATCGCCCGCGCAAGGGTGGACTTGCCGCAGCCCGACTCGCCGACCAGGCCCACCGTCTCGCCGCGATGCACGCTCAGGCTCACGCCATCGACCGCCTGCACGTCGCCGACGTGGCGCTCGATGAGCAAACCCTCGGTGATCGCGAAGAAGACCTTCAGGTCCTCGACTTCGACCAGCGGCCGGTCGGCATCGGCAGACTGCGGCGGGGCCGGCAGCGGCGCGCTGGCCACGGCGCTCACGACGCGGGCTCCGTGGCAAACCCGGAACGCACCATGCGCTCCCCCTGCGCCGGATAGAAGCAAGCGACCTTGTGGTCATCGGGCACGCCGGAAACCGATTCGAGCGGTGGGTTCTCGACGCGGCAGCGCTCCTGGACGTTGAAGCAGCGCGGAGCGAAGGGGCAGCCCCGCAGCGCACGTCCGAGATCCGGCGGTTGCCCCTGGATGGGGACCAGCTCGCCGCGCTTCTCGTCAAGGCGCGGGATGGACCGCAGCAGGCCCACGGTGTACGGATGCCGCGGCCGGCCGAACAGCTCGGGGGTCTCGGCCGACTCGACGATGTGGCCGGCGTACATGACGTTGATGCGCGAGCACATGCCCGCGACTACGCCCAGGTCGTGGGTGATCAGGATGACGGCGGTGCCGAGCTCGTTGGTGAGCGAGCGGATGAGCTCCAGGATCTGCGCCTGGATAGTGACGTCGAGCGCGGTGGTCGGCTCGTCGGCGATCAGCAGCTTCGGATCGCAGGCGAGCGCCATGGCGATCATCACCCGCTGGCGCATCCCGCCACTGAACTGGTGCGCATAGTCGTTGATCCGGCGCCGCGGCGCCGGAATGCCGACCAGCTCCAGCAGCTGCACGGCCCGATCGAGCGCCTCACGCCGCTTGAGCCTGCGGTGCGTCTCGAGCACCTCGGTGAGCTGGCGCTCGATGGTCAGCACCGGGTTGAGGCTGGTCATCGGGTCCTGGAAGATCATCCCGATCTCCTGGCCGCGAATCGCGCGCATCTCCTCCTCGTCGAGGGTCAGCAGGTCCTGCCCCTCGAACTCCACCGAGCCCGAGGTGATGCGCGCGGCCGGCCGCGGAAGGAGGCGCATGACGGCCAGCGAGCTGACGCTCTTGCCACAGCCCGACTCGCCCACGATCCCCAGCGTCTCGCCGCGGCGCAGGTCATAGCTGATGCCGTTCACCGCGTGCACGGTGCGCGCGCCGCTGCCGAACTCGACCGCGAGGTCGCGCACGCGCAGCAGCGGCAGCTCGTCGGCGGCCGCGGCGGGCCGCAGCATGCGTTGGTGACGCAGCGCGGCACTCATCGGCGCAACCGCGGGTCGAGCGCCTCGCGCAGGCCGTCGCCAAGCAGGTTGAAGCCGAGCACCGAAAGGACGATCGCCATGCCTGGGAAGAATGCCAGATACGCCGCGTCGCGCAGGTACGGGTAAGTGTCGGCCAGCATGGTGCCCCATTCCGGCGTGGACGGATCGGGCGGACCCAGGCCAAGGAAGCCGAGCGCCGCCGCATCGATGATCGCCGTCGCCAGCGAGAGGGTCGCCTGCACGATCAGCGGACCAAGCGCGTTGGGCAGCATGTGCCGAATCAGGAGGCTGGGCCCGCGGACGCCGACCGAGCGCGCCGCGGTCACGTAGTCCGTGTCGCGCAGCGCCAGCAGGCTGCCGCGCAGGATGCGCGCGAAGATCGGCACGTTGACCACCGCGATGGCGACCGCGATCTGCGGAATGCCGCGCCCCAGCCAGGCCACCACCGCGATCGCGAAGAGGAGGCCCGGGATCGAGAGCAGGATGTCGACCACGCGCATCAGGGCGGAGTCTACCCAGCCGCGGAAGTAGCCTGACACCGCGCCGATCAGGAGCCCGATGGTGAGGCCGATCGAGACCGACAGCAGCGCGATGGTCAGCGAGATGCGAGCGCCGAAGACGATCCGGCTGAACTGGTCGCGTCCCTGCAGGTCGGTGCCGAAGAAGTGTTGGGCGCTGGGCGGCTTGAAGCTCTGCAGCAGGTCGCCCCTGGTCGGGTCATAGGGCGCCAGGAACGGCGCCAGGGCGGCCACCGCCAGGAAGATGGCGATCAGCACCAGCCCGACGATGGCCGAGCGGTTGCGCAGCATGCGCTGCAGCGCATCGCGAATGAGGCCGACCGAGCGCTCCTGCTCAAGCTCGGTTGGATGGACGTCGGCGGTGGCAGTCATGGGTCTATGAATAGCGGATGCGTGGGTTGAGCAGGGCGTAGCCGACGTCCACCACCAGGTTGACCAGCACAAAGATCAGCGCCAGCATCAGGACACCACTCTGGATGACCTGGTAGTCGCGCGTGGTCATGGCATCGTACAGCCAGCGGCCCACCCCGCCCCAGGCGAAGATCGTCTCGGTCAGGATGGCGCCACCGAAGAGCAGGCCGGTCTGCAGGCCGATGACGGTGATCACCGGCAGCAGGGCGTTGCGCAGCACATGACGCCCGTCCACCACGCGCCCGGGTAAGCCCTTGGCGCGGGCGGTGCGCACGTAATCCTCGTTGAGCACCTCGACCACGCTGGCGCGGGTGATGCGCATGATGATCGCCAGCGGGATGGTACCCAGCGCCAGGGCCGGCAGGATGAGGTGGCGCAGCGCTGACCAGAAGCCGCCGAGCGAGCCCGCCAGCAGCGTGTCGATGAGCAGGAAGTTCGTCACGCGCGGGATAGAGCCGTAGGTCGCCAGGTCCAGGCGTCCCGAGTCGGGGAGGATGTGCAGCTGGATGGCGAAGACGTACTTCAGCATCAGGCCCAGGAAGAAGATGGGGATGCTGATGCCGATCAGCGAGCCGACGGTCCCGAGGCCGTCCATCCAGGTGCCGCGGTGCTTGGCCGACCACATGCCCAGCGGGATCCCGGCGCTCACCGCGAAGATCATGGCGGCGATGCTCAGCTCGAGGGTCGCCGGGAAGCGCTGCAGGAAGTCGTTGACGACGTCGCGATTGGTGATGAACGAGTGGCCGAGGTCGAAATGCAGGATTCCGCCCATGTACGAGAGGTACTGCGCATACAGCGGTTGGTCGAGACCCAGCGCGGCCCGGACACGCGCGTAGTTCTGCGGCGTGGCCCGCTCGCCCAGGATGGCGAGCGCCGGATCACCGGGCAGCAGATGGATGAAGACGAAGAGAAGGAGGGTCAGCCCCAGCAGAATCGGGATGAGCAGCAGGAGCCGCCGCACGATGAACTTGAGCATGGGGCCTCGGCAGTGATGCGGAGAGCTGCGGCGACGCGCCGCAGCTCTCCCCGATCAGACACTCGAAGGACTTGCGCTTATTTCGTCAGATAGATCGAGTCGAAGCGTTCCGAGCCGGTCGGATTGACCTTGTAGCCCTGCACGGCCTGGGTGAATGCCAGCGCGGTGTCGGCGTTCACCAGCGGCACACTGCCGACCTGGTCGTGCACCATCTTGTAGACATCCTGGTAGGCAGTCTTGCGCTCGGCCGTCTTCAGGGCGGCATTCGCCTTGTCGAGGGCTGCCTTGAAGCCAGGTGGGTTGAAGCCGTGCTCCAGGTTCGGGATATCGCCCTGGAACCCGAAGAAGACGCCATACCAGTCAGATGGATCGTCGTAGTCGCCGGTCCAGCCGAGCAGGTACATCTGGTAGTTGCCACCGGCCTCGCCATCGCCGCTGGTGTAGACCGTGCTCCAGTCAGCGCTGTTCGGCTTGATCGTGAAGCCGACCGCTTCCAGCTGCTGGGTGATCGCCTCGAACAGGCCCTTCGGATCGGGCATGTAGGGACGCGTCACATTGGTCGGATACCAGAACTCGATGCTCGGCTTCTTGGTATCCGAGTAGCCAGCCTCCGCCAGCAACGACTTGGCCTTGGCCGGGTCGTAGGCGTAGTCCTGGATCGAGTCGTCGAAGAACTGGCTCGCCGGGGAGATGAACTCCTTGGCCGGCTTGGCCAGGCCCGCGTAGATGGTGTCGGCGATGGCCTGCTTGTTGATCGCATAGGCGATCGCCTGGCGGACCTTCAGATCGTCCAACGGGGGCTTCGAAACCTGCAGGCCCAGGTAGCCGACGTTGAACGACGGCCGCTTCAGCAGGTGCAGGTCGGCATTGTCGGTGATCGTCTTGACGTCACGCGGCGCGACCAGGTCATAGCCCTGCACCGTCCCCGCCTGGAGCGCCTGGAGGCGCGCCGTGGGATCGGAGATGGGCTTGATGATCACCTTGTCCAGGTTCGCCTTGGTGCCCCAGTAATCGTCGTAGCGCTCCAGCGTGGCACTGTCGTCGGGGACGTAGCCGGTGAGCTTGAACGGGCCGGTGCCGCCGAGCGACGGGTCCGTGCCGAACTTGCTCTTGGTCGGGTCGTTCGCGTTGGTAGCGGTCAGCACCTTGGGGCTGACGATCGAGAACGGCGTCAGCGTCAGTGCGGTCAGGAAGACCGGCTGGGGCTGCTTGAGGGTGATCTTGACGGTCGAGTCGTCTACCGCCTCGGCCTTGGAGATGGCGCTGTCGGCACCGAAGCCGCCCATCACCGCGCCGTAGTAGTAGGCGTCCGCCTGCATCTCCTTTGGCAGGTTCTTCCAGCGGTCGAAATTCGCCACCACGGCAGCGGCGTTCATGTCCGTCCCGTCCTGGAACTTCACGCCCTTGCGCAGATGGAACGTGTATTCGGTGCCCGCGGGGTCACCTTCCCACGACTCGGCGAGCACGCCCTGGATCTCGGTGGCCGAGCCCGGCTTGAGATCGACCAGTGGCTCGTAGACCTGGATCAGGATGCGGAACGATTCGCCGTCGCTGATGAGCGCGGGGTCGAGGCTCGCCGCAAGGCGCGCGCCGGCAAAGACGAGTGTGCCGCCCTTGGTCGGCGTCCCACTGGCCGTCCCACTGCCGCCCGCACTCCCCGAAGGTGAGGTGCCGGGCGATCCGCAGGCCGCCAGCACGATGGCGAGCGCAAAGCCGACGGAGAGAAGTTTCCACCTACCCATGTACATTCCTCCGCTCCTCATAGAGCCGATGACTACCTTGGTCGCGGCCGCCAGGTGGCGCCGCGCTCGCATTATTGCCCCCTCAGCGCTCCGCCACGGACGGCTCCCCCGCCTCGACTGCGGGTTGGCCGCCTCCAGCGCTCGCCGATCGGCCGCCAATACCCGCTGCGGCGAGTTCCGGCGACCGGCCGTCCGGCCGCACCGATTCGCGACGCACGTGCGCCACGCCCACGTCGCTCTGCAGCGCCTCCTCAGCATAGTGGCACGCAGCGCGATGATCCGTGCCGATCAGGCGCAGCTCCGGATCCTCGGTGCGGCAGTTCTCCGGCCGACCGAGCTTCTCGTAGAGCCAGCAGCGGGTATGGAAGCGACACCCCGACGGCGGATTGGCCGGTGACGGCACGTCGCCGGCCAGGATGACGCGCTTGCGCTTGCGCTCGGCCTTGGGATTGGGAACCGGGACGGCCGAGAGCAGGGCGCGAGTGTACGGATGGCCGGGCGTCTCGTAGATCGCCGAGGGCGGCCCGAGCTCGACGATCTTGCCCAGGTACATCACGGCGACGCGGTCGCTGATGTGACGCACCGCCGAAAGATCATGCGCGATGAACAGGTAGGTCAGGCCGAACTGGGCGCGCAGGTCGACCAGCAGGTTCATGACCTGCGCCTGGATCGAGACATCGAGCGCGCTGATCGGCTCATCGCAGACGATGAACTCGGGCTCCACCGCCAGCGCCCGCGCGACGCCGATGCGCTGCCGCTGCCCGCCGGAGAACTCGTGCGGATAGCGGTTGGTGAAGTTCGGGTTGAGGCCCACCAGGCGCAGCAGCTCCTGCACCCGCTCGGCGCGCGCCTTGCCACGCGCCAGCTTGTGCGTCTCGATCGGCTCGCTGATGATCGACCCGACCGTCATGCGCGGGTTCAGCGAGCTGTACGGGTCCTGGAAGATGATCTGCATCCGCCTCCGCATGTGCCGCAGCTCCTTGCGCGACAGCTCCGACAGATCCTGGCCGGCGAAGCGAACCGAGCCGGCAGTGGCCTCCCGAAGTCGGATCAGCGCTCGCCCGGTGGTGCTCTTGCCGCAGCCCGACTCGCCGACCAGCCCCAGCGTCTCGCCCTGGCGAATCTCGAAGCTCACGTCATCGACGGCGTGCACGTCGCCCTTCTTGGTCTGGAAGAGCCCCGACAGGATCGGAAAGTAGACCTTGAGGTGATCGACCTCGATCAGGTTCTCACCGAGCGCGGCGCGCTGGCCATCGGTCACTTGATCCAGCCTTCGGCTTCGGTGCCCCAGCAGCGGGCCAGGTGCCGCTCCTCGTCGCGTCGGGTGAGCTCCGGCTCATCCTCGCGGCACACGTCGCGCACGTAGTCGCAGCGCGGCGCGAAGCGGCAGGCATCGGGTGGGCTGAGCAGATCGGGTGGCATTCCTTCGATGGTCCGCAGCCGAGCGCCGCGCTCCTCGTCGAGGCGCGGCAGCGAATCCATGAGGCCCCAGGTATAGGGCATCCGCGGCCGCTCGAAGATATCGTCCACCAACGCGGTCTCGACGATCCGACCGGCGTACATGACGTTGACCCGGTTGCACATCCCCGCCGCGATCCCCAGGTCGTGGGTGATCAGGATGACCGCCGTGCCGAACTCCTCAGAGAGTGAGCGGATCAGGTCCAGGATCTGGGCCTGGATGGTGACGTCGAGCGCGGTGGTCGGCTCATCGGCCAGCAGCAGCATCGGGTCACAGGCCAGCGCGATGGCGATCATCACCCGCTGGCGCATGCCACCCGAGAACTGGTGCGGATAGTCGCGCATGCGCTCACGCGAGCGCGGGATGCCGACCTTGCTGAGCAGCTCCACGGCGCGATCATCGGCGACCTTGCGCGAAAGGCCCATGTGAATGCGGGCCGACTCCGCGATCTGGTAGCCGATGGTCAAGGTCGGGTTCAGGCTGGTCATGGGGTCCTGGAAGATGAAGCCGATCTTCTTGCCACGCAGGAGGCGCATCTCCTCCTCGGAGAGCTTCATCAGGTCGATGCCGTCGAAGATGATCTCGCCGCGCACGATGCGCCCCGGCGGGTTCGGCACCAGGCGCGTCAGCGACAGCGCGGTGACGCTCTTGCCGCAACCCGACTCACCGACCAGGCCGAGCGTCTCGCCGTAGTCGATCTCGAAGCTCACGTCGTCCACCGCGTGGACGACCCCCTCCTTGGTGAAGAAGTGGGTCGTCAGATTGCGCACCTCGAGCAGCTTGCGCGCATGGCGCGTGTCAGCGTCGCTCAGCTGCTGGGCGAGGCGTCGTCCTTCTTCAGTTGCAACCTGCACATGGTCCGGCAGCTCGGTGACCGCCGCGTCGGTTCGGCGATCGTCGTCGGTAACCGTCAAGTTACTGCTTCCCCTTGAGCTTCGGATCCAGGGCGTCGCGCAGCCCGTCCCCCAGGAACGTGAAGCTGAGCAGGGCGAGAGCGATGGCGATCGCGGGGAAGACCAGCATGTGCGGCGTGGAGCTCATCCACAGCGACCCATCGTTGATGAGCGTGCCCCACGATGCCCGCGGCGGGTTGACGCCGATGCCCAGGAAGGCGAGCGTCGACTCGGCCAGGATGGCGCTCGGGATCCCCAGGGTGATGGCCACGATCACCGGGCCGATGGCGTTGGGCAGCAGATGACGGCTCACGATCCTGAAGTCAGAAACGCCGATCGCCCGCGCGGCCTCCACGTACTCGGTCTCCTTGAGGCTCAGGATCTGGCCGCGCACCAGGCGCGCCATGGTCACCCACGACACGATGCCGATGGCCACGAAGACGAGCAGCAGGCCGTCGACCGCGCCGCCGAACCAGGTGTCCTTGAACGAGATGCTGAGCAGGATGATGAAGAGCAGGTCGGGAAAGGCGTACACCACGTCGGTGATGCGCATCAGGAGGTTGTCCATGCGGCCGCCGAACCAGCCGGCCGCCGCGCCCATGGGAATGCCGATGAAGATCACCACCACCTGGACCACCAGGGCGACCGTCATGCTGATGCGCGCTCCGTCGAGGATGCGGCTGAACAGGTCATGGCCCAGGTTGTCGGTGCCGAACAGGTGTCCCATGGAGAGGGGCGGCACCGGGATGCCGCCGGTGGCTGCCATTGCCTTGTAGTCGATCGCTGAATAGGGGTACGGCGTGAGGAACGGCCCGAAGATCGCCAGGAAGACGAGGATCAGCACGATCACACCACCGACCACCGCCATCCGATTGCGGACCAGCCGACCAAAGGCATCCCGCCAGAGGCTGGTCGGCTTGGCATCAAGCCCGGCGGGGACTTCGAGTGCTTGTGTTCGCGTTGCCATCTCGCTGCCTCCAGCCTCAGCTGTAGCGAATCCGCGGGTCGATGTAGGCGTAGCCGATATCGACCACCAGGTTCATGACCGCCACCGCCGCCGCGTAGAGCATGGTCATGGCCATGATCACGCCGTAGTCGCGCTGCCCGATGGAGTTGACGTAGAACTTGCCAATGCCGGGGATCGAGTAGATCGTCTCGATGATGAACGAGCCGGTGACCAGCCCCGCGAAGATCGGGCCCAGGATGGTGACCACCGGGATCAGCGCGTTGCGGATCATGTGCACCACCACGATGCTGCGCTCCTTGAGGCCCTTGCTCTGGGCGGTGCGCACGTAGTCCTTGCGGGTCACCTCCAGCATCGAGGCGCGCGTGTAGCGCGCGATCTGGGCGATGGGGAAGGCGGCCAGCGCCACGGTGGGCATGACCCACGTCTCCGGGCCGCGCCAGCCGCCGGTCGGGAACCAGTGCAGTCCCGAAGCGAAGATGAGCACCAGCAGGAAGGCCAGCACGAAGCTGGGCGTGGCGATGCCGATCACCGAGATGCCGGTGGCCAGGTAGTCGGGCACCTTGTTCTGGCGTAAGGCGGCGATGACCCCCAGCGGGATGCCGACCAGCACCGACAGGAGGAAGGCCATGACCCCCAGCTGCAGGGTCGGCCCGATGCCGCTGGCCACCATGTCGTTGACGTCGCGGCTGCGGTACTTGTACGAGGGTCCCAGGTCACCGGTCAGCATGTTGCCGGCCCAGGTCAGGTACTGCACGATGACGGGCTGGTCGAGCTTGTACTTCTCGTCAAGCAGCGCGACGGTCGCAGCCGGCAGCGGCTTCTCGCGCTGCCACGGTCCGCCGGGGGCGCTGTGCATCAGCGCAAAGGTGATGACCGACACGACGAACAGCACCGGGATCAGCCACAGCACTCGTCGAATGATATAGGCGGTCATCAGCCTGCTCCTCTGCGTGCTCGCGATGAATCTGCGAAGTGTACGCGACTGCCCCGCAACCCGAGCGGCGCTCGGGTTGCGGGGCGGTCGGGTGGACCGGCGGACCGGTCCACCATACCGTGAACGCTATCTCCTATCGATCAGCGACCTCTAGTGCTGCCCGATCGAGATCGTGTCGTAGAACAGCGAGCCGGTGGTCGAATCCTGTGCCGTGGCTACAACACCCTGCACGTACGGCTTGGTCAGCGAAAACCTGCCGTACCAGTAGATGAACACCACGGGCGCATCGTCGACAAGCATCTGCTGCGCCTTGTTGTAGAGGGGGATCTGCTCCTCGAGCGTCGGCTTCACGGCCGCCTCGTTGAGCAGAGCATCGAACTGCTTGTTGCAGTACTGCATGTTGTTGTTCCCGCTGCCGCACTGGAACACGTCCCGCAGGAAGTTGTTCGGGTGCGGATAGTCAGCGCTCCAGCCGAGCCGGAAGACGTCCGGCGGCTTGGTCTCGAGCGCCTTCAGGTACTGCGCCCACTCCTGCGGCTCCAGGGTGACATTGACACCCAGGTTGACCTTCCACTGGTTCTGGATGAACTGCATGATGTCCTGGTGAGCCGCGCCGCCGCCGGTGTTGTACCCCAGCTTGAGGTGCAGGTCGGAAACGGAGCTCAGGCCCAGGCCAGTGAGCGCCTTGGTGAGCGACGCCTTCGCCGCTGCGACGTCGTACTTCAGCCCGATATCGGCCTGGTGCCCCGGCATTCCGGGCGGGACCATGCTGGTCGCCGGCTTGCCGATGCCCTGGCGGACGGTATCGATCAGCGCCTGGCGGTCAATCGACTGCGACAGCGCGTAGCGAAGGTCCTTATTCTCGACCGGGCTCTTGTCATCGGTCTTGTTCAGGTCGAACCCGATGTAGTAGGTGGCGAGCACGTCACCGGAGATCAGCTGCTTGCTCAGCTCGGGGTCCTTGCGGACCTGGGCCGTGTTGGCAGCCGGAACGGCGACCATGTCGATCTCGCCGTTCTGATAGGCCTGGTACTGCGACTCGGCAGTATCGATGACGGTCAGCTCCACCGCCGCGAGCTTCGGCTTGGGGCCGGCCGTCCAGTTCGGGTTCGGCTTCATCGTGACGTGGTCGTCGTGCGCCCACTCGGCGAGAGTGAATGGACCGCTGGCCACGTAATTCGCCGCCTCGGTGAACTTGGGCCCGCTCTCGACCCACTTCTTCTCGAGCGGCACGGTCACCCACAGGGTGGCAATGAAGATGAAGTAGCTGGCCGGGTTGGCCAGGGTCACCACGAAGGTCTTGTCGTCCGGAGCGGCGACACCGAACGCGTCGAGCATCTTGGTGAGCTCAGCATCCGGCGGCAGCTTCTTGGGATCGAGACTCAGCAGCTCCGAGCCACCCTTGACGTCGCCCATGACGTACGAGTAGGAGGCCGCGGTCCGCGGATCGACGAGACGCTTCCAGCTGTACACGAAATCACCGGCGACGATTGGATTGCCGTCGCTGTACTTGAGGCCATCCTTCAGGGTGAAGGTGATGGTCTTGCCATCAGCCCCAATCTTGTAGTCGGCGGCCAGGCCGCCGTCCTTGGTGACCTCGAGGTCCTTCGTGAAGTAGACCAGCGGCCGGGTCAGCGAAGTGAGGAGCTGGATCGACGCGCTGTCATCAGCGATCGTCGGGTCCAGGGTCGGCGGCTCGCCGCCTGCCAGGCGAAGCGTCTGGTCATCGGCCAGAGCCGATGTTGCGTTCGCGCTACCTGAGCCGCCTGTCGACGCTCCGGGGGTGCCTCCGCACGCGGCGAGCACGAGGCTCAGCGCGGCGAATGCCCCAAATAGTTTCTTAGCCCACATACATCCCTCCAGTGGATCGGCCGATCAGGCCGACCTGGTGCGAGGACGCCGCCAGAGGCGGCGCATCGGTCTGACCGCCAGGAGCTCGATACCCTCGATGCTCGCGGTGACCGTCGAGTCCATGACGCTCAGTGATGATCGCGGTTCTGCCTCCTTCTCCTTGAGAACATTGCCCCACATGGTTCGCGCCGGATGAGTTGGTCGCCCCCTCGGTTCCGAGCCGAACGACGCTCGCCGGGCGTGGAGCCGGCATATGATCGACCGGCCACGTGGGCGCCGTCAAGAACAGCGGTATGAATGCCACGTCTACCTGTAGTACCGCGGGGGGATACGGAATGTTCAGATTCGGTTCGCGCCAGCGGGCTCAATCAACGGACCCAGGCCCAGCCCTGGGCTCGCACGACGGAG
>JBBSHF010000041.1:0-15579 GCA_038253355.1 Candidatus Limnocylindria bacterium | reverse complement strand
CGTAGAACGACGCGATGTCCTGCGTGTCGGCCAGACTAGCTGCCCATCACGATGCCGCCGTCGACGCCCAGCACCTGGCCGGTGACATATCGGGCTTCGTCGGAGGCGAAGTACACGGCCGCCGCCGCCACGTCATCCACCGAGCCGATGTGGCCGAGCGGCGTCATGGCGGTGAGCGCCTGCGTCGCGGCCTCGGGCAGGTCGGCGGTCAGATCGGTCTCGATCAGGCCCGGCGCCAGGGCGTTGCAGGTGATGCCGCGGCTGGCGAGCTCGCGGGCCGTCGTCTTGGTCAGGCCGATGAGCCCGGCCTTGGCGGCGCTGTAGTTGGCCTGGCCGGGGTTCCCCATCCGCCCCGCGGCCGAGCTCATGTTGATGATGCGCCCCGCACGGGCCCTCATCATCGGTCTGGCGATGGCGCGCGTCATCCAGAACGGGCCGGACAGGTTGGTGGCGATCACGTCGTTCCACTTGTCGGCGTCCATGCGCATCAGCAGGTCGTCACGGGTGATGCCGGCGTTGTTGACCAAGATGTCGACCTTGCCGAACTCGTCGAGCGCGGCCTTGACGACCGCCTCGCAGGCCTCGCGACCCGCGGAGGTGTCGCCCTGAATGGTCAGGGCGCGGCGTCCGGCGTCGCGCACGGCGGAGGCGACCTCGTCAGCGGCGGACGAGTTTCCTCGGTAGTTGATGACGACGTCGGCGCCCTGGCGGGCGAAAGCCAGCGCGATCGCCCGACCGAGGCCACGGGAAGCGCCGGTGACCAGCGCCACGCGATCGGTCAGGTCGAACATCAGGCGTGCGACGCCAGCGCCGCGCCGGCCTCGCTGCGGGGCTTGCCAAGACGCGTCTGCTCACCGGGAGCCAGGAACGCCCGGTTCGGGTCCGCGGTCCACTCGACCACCGCCGCACCGGCCGTGTAGCCGGCACCGAATGCCGCCATCAGCAGCCGATCGCCAGGCTTGACGCGACCGGCGGCGACTGCCTCGACCAGCGCCATGGGAACCGATGCCGCTGACGTGTTGCCGTACTTCTCGATGTTGACGAACACCTTCTCTTCGGGGACGCCAAGCTGCTTGCCGACGCTCTCGATGATGCGCAGGTTGGCCTGGTGGTAGATGAACTGGTCGATGTCGCCGACGCCCAGCCCTGCATCGCGCAGAGCGGCGAGCGTCGACTCGGCGAGCTGGCGCGTGGCGTAGCGGTAGACATCGCGGCCCGCCATGTGGATGAAGTGGCCGCCCTCCTGGGTCGTCCTGGCCGAAGCGGGACAGGCGGACCCGCCAGCCGGCACGATGATCCCCTGGGCGCCGGTGCCGTCGCTGAACATGTCGATGCCCAGCAGGCCGCCCGGCCGGTCACTGGCCGTGACCAGCACCGCCCCCGCGCCGTCGCCGAATAGGACGCAGGTATTGCGATCGGTCCAGTCGAGAAAGCGGCTGAGCACTTCCACGCCGATGACCAGCACGTTGCGGTACATCCCGCTGCGCACGAAGCTGCTGCCGGTGGCGAGCGCGAAGAGGAAGCCGGAGCACGCGGCCTGCAGGTCGAAGCCGGCCGCACGCGTCGCGCCCAGGTCGCGCGCCACCAGCACGCCGGTGGCCGGCAGCGGGTAGTCGGGCGAGCAGGTGCCGACGATCACCAGGTCAACCTCGGCCGCATCGACGCCGGCGACGGCGAGCGCGTCGCGCGACGCGTTGACGGCCAGGGTCGTCGAGGTCTCATCGTCGGCCGCAATGCGGCGTTCGCGAATCCCCGTCCGCGACACGATCCATTCGTCGTTGGTATCGACCAGCTGCGCCAGCTCGTCGTTGGTCATCACGCGCGACGGCGCGTACATTCCCCACCCGCTGATCACCGCGTTCGGCGCCATCACCTTCTCCTCATGCCTCCACTTGGGACGCCTCAGCTCGGATCGATCTCGAGGAGCGGCTGCTGGCGCTTCACCAGCGAGCCACTCTCGACGAGGATGCGGACCACTCTGCCGGCAACGTCGGATTTGATCTCGTTGAACAGCTTCATCGCCTCGATCAGCCCCACCACCTGGCCGGCGCTGATCTCGTCGGCATCCTGCACGTAGGCGCGCGCGCCGGGCGATGGCGCGGCGTACCAGACCCCGGTCAGCGGCGCAGTCACGAAGCGCATGCCGGGCGATGGCTGGCCGTAGGGGGTGAGCGGTGCGGCGACGACGGTCACCGCTGACGGAGCCGGTGCAGCCACCGCAGGAGCGGCCACGCGCGGGCGCGCCAGGCGAATCACCATCTCGCCGGCGCCGACCTCCAGCTCCTCGAGGCCGGTCGCCGCGAAGACGGGCACCAGCAGGTCCACCGCCGCTAGCAGCGGCTCGGGCTCCGCGCGGTCGGTCATCGGTCCCACCGGCGGAAGATGATCGTGGCGTTGTGGCCGCCGAAGCCGAAGGAGTTGCTCATCGCGGTCTGGATCGCTACCTGGCGCGCCTGGTTCGGGACGTAGTCGAGGTCGCAGTCCGGATCGGCGAACTCGTAGTTGATCGTCGGCGGGATGATGCCCTCCTCCAGCGCGCGGACGCAGGCGACCGCCTCCACACCGCCACCGGCGCCCATCAGGTGCCCGGTCATCGACTTCGTGCTGGAGATCGGGATCCGGTATGCCCCCTCGCCGAAGACGGTCTTGATCGCCGCCGTCTCGGAACGATCATTCGGTCCCGTGCTGGTGCCGTGGGCGTTGATGTAGTCGAGCTCGTCGACCGCCAGGGCGGCATCGGCCAGGGCCAGGCGCATGCTTCCGGCCGCGCCACGACCGCCCGGGGCCGGGAGCGTGATGTGCGAGGCGTCATCGGTCGCCGCGTAGCCGATCAGTTCGGCATGGATCGTCGCGCCGCGTGCCTGGGCATGCTCGAGCGCCTCAAGCACCAGGATGCCGGCGCCATCGGCCATCACAAAGCCATCACGATCCGCATCGAACGGGCGCGATGCATTTTCGGGCTGGTCGTTGCGCTTGGTGGACAGTGCACGCATGGCGGAGAACGCGGCGACGGGGATCTCGCCGATCCCTGCCTCGGCGCCGCCGGCGATCATCACGTCCGCATCGCCGCGACGAATGATGTTCAGCGCCTCGCCGATGGCGTGGTTCGAGCTGCTGCAGGCGCTCACCGTGGCGAAGTTCGGCCCGCGCACCCTCGCCTGGATGGCGATGAAGCCGGCGCCCATGTCCGGGATCATGGCCGTCACCAGGAACGGTCCGACCCGCTCCGGACCGAGCTCGTGCGCCTCGATGATGTCGCGAATCAGGGTGTTGATGCCGCCGATGCCGGTCCCCACGATCGCTCCGCTGCGGTCCGCCAACGCCTCGTCGTCGATCGGGTTCGGCAGGCCGGCGTCGCGCATCGCCTCGACGGTGGCGGCCCAGGCGAGGTGCACATAGCGGTCGTTGCGACGCACCTCCTTGCGATCCATGACGCTCGCCGCATCGAAGCCGCGCACCTCGCCGGCCACCTTGCTGGCCACGCGGCTCGGATCGAACGATGTGATGCGGGTGATGCCGCTGCGTCCGTGGATAAGGCCGTCCCACAACGTCGCCACGTCGTTGCCCAGTGGCGTGATGGCGCCCATGCCGGTGATCACCACCCGGCGTTCGCCGTCACGCATCGGTCCCACCTCCGGCGATCGACTGGTCACGTGGGATCACGAACGAGATCGTGGCCTCCGCGGCGATCTTCCCGTCCACGGCCGCGACCGCACGCGCCCGGCCGAACATGCCGCGCAGCTTCAGGACCTCGATCTTCAGCACGAGCTGGTCCCCCGGTACCACCGTGCGTCGGAAGCGGCACTCATCGATGCCGGCGAAGAGGGCCAGCTTGCCTCGATACTCGGGCAGGCTCAGCACGGCGACCGCACCGGCCTGTGCCAGCGCCTCCACCATCAGCACGCCGGGCATGATCGGGCGCTCCGGAAAATGGCCGGTGAACTGCGGCTCGTTGGCCGTGACGTTCTTCAGCGCCACGACCCGCTTCCCGGGCTCGAGTTCCAGGACCCGGTCGATCAGCAGGAACGGATACCGATGCGGGATGACCCGCATGATCTCGGCCGCCTCCCAGGGCAGCGGCGGCAGGACGTCGGGGACCGTCGAGGCGCGATCGGTCTCGGTGCTCATCGGTCAGCCTCGTCAATCTGCATGGGTGCCACCGGCCACGAAGGCGCCGGCGCCCACGCGGTCGAGCAGGTTGGTGCTCACCTCGGCGCCCAGGAAGGCGGCGTTCTCGATGATTCCGCGGTGGAACGCAATATTGGTCTTGATGCCCGAGATCTCGAACTCGGCCAGAGCACGACGTGCGCGCGCCAGGGCCTGCGGTCGATCTTCGCCCCACACGATCAGCTTGGCGAGCAGCGAGTCGTAGAAGGGCGGCACCTCGTAGCCGGCGTAGAGATGGGTGTCCACGCGCACGCCAGGGCCACCGGGCAGCAGCAGCTCCTCGATGACGCCAGTCTGTGGCGCGAAGTTGTCGGTCGGATCCTCGGCGTTGACACGGAACTCGATGGCGTGGCCACGGAACCGGACATCCTCCTGGCGGAGGGAGAGCTTCTCGCCGGCCGTGAGCCGGATCTGCTCGACGATCAGGTCGAGGCCGGTGACCATCTCAGTCACCGCGTGCTCCACCTGGATGCGGCAGTTGATCTCGATGAAGTAGAAGTTGCCGTCGCCGTCGAGCAGGAACTCGAGCGTGCCGGCCGACTCATAGCCAGTAGCCTTGACCGAGCGAATGGCGAGGTCGCGCAGCTTGTCGCGGGTCGCGTCGTCCATCGCCGGCGACGGACCTTCCTCGATGATCTTCTGGTGGCGCCGCTGGACGCTGCAGTCGCGCTCGCCCAGCTGGATGCCGTTGCCGAAGCGGTCGATCATCACCTGCACCTCGACGTGGCGGCTCTCCTCGATCCACTTCTCGAAGTAGATCGAATCGTCGCCAAAGGCGGCCTGCGCCTCCGAGCGGGCGAGCGGGAGCGAGGTTTCCATCTCCCGCGGCGAGCGCACCAGCCGCATCCCGCGTCCGCCGCCACCGGCCGACGGTTTGAGCAGGACCGGGTAGCCCGCGTCGCCGGCCTGGGCCAGCGCGTCGTTCAGGTCGCTGACGATGCCGCGGCTGCCCGGCACGGTCGGCAGCCCGTTCGCGGCCAGCATGTGGCGCACCGCGTACTTGCTGGCGAATCGCTCGAGCACCTCCGCGCGCGGACCAATGAAGGCAAGGTCATGTGCCGCGCAGACTTCGGCGAAGCCCGCGTCCTCGCTGAGGAAGCCGTAGCCCGGATGGATCGCGTCGCAACCCGAAATGAGCGCCGCGGAAACGACCGCCGGCTGGTTGAGGTAGCTCTTGCGTGCCTCGGCGGGCCCGATGCACACCGCCTCATCGGCCATGCGCACCGCAAGCGTGTCGCGATCCGCCTCGCTGTAGGCCACGACTGCGGGTACGTCCAGGTCGCGACAGGCCCGCAGGATGCGCACCGCGATCTCGCCGCGGTTGGCGATCAGGATCTTGCCGAGCACTAGACCGATGCCTCCGCCCGAGCGCCGCGCAGCGCCTCGACGGTGGCCCGCAGCGTCGCCGGGTCACGCACGTTGGCGGTCCGCGCCCGGGGCGCGATGCGACGCACCATGCCGGTGAGAGCGCTCCCCGGCCCGCACTCGATGAACGTATCGACGCCGTCGTCCCACATGCGCTGGACCGATGCGACCCACTCGACTGGTGAGCTGACCTGGCGGGCGAGCAGCTCACGCACCTGTGCCGCGTCGCAGACCGGATGGGCCGTGACGTTGCTCAGGAGCGGCGGCCATGCATCGCGCCACGTGGCATAGTCGAAGGCGCGCGCCAGCTGGCTGCCGACCGGCCGCATCGCCGGTGAGTGGAAGGCCCCGCTGACGCGCAGCGCAATGACCCGCTTCGCCCCGGCGACACGCAGCGCATCGGCCGCCGCATCGAGCGCCTGCGCCACGCCGCTGATGACCACCTGGCCCGGCGCGTTGTCGTTGGCCACCACGACCTGCTCCGGCGCTCCCACCTGGCCCAGCACTGCGGCCACCGTCTCGCGCGACAGGCCGATCACTGCCAGCATCCCGCCGTCCGCGGCCGCGGACATCAGCTCGCCGCGGCGCGCCACCAGGCGCAGCGCATCGGGCAGGGACAGGACGCCGGCCGCCACCAGCGCGGCGTACTCACCAACCGAGTGGCCGGCCACGAACGCCGGATGCAGGTCGGGCATGGACTCGCGCAGCGCGGCGAGGCAGGCGACGGACGCGGCGACCAGGCACGGCTGCGTCTGGCGGGTGTCGTTGAGCGCCTCGGGCGGCCCGCCCCAGCAGAGGGCGGAGACGGACCAGCCAAGAGTGGCATCGGCCTCGGCGAAGACCTCGCGGGCAGCCGCTGACGTCGCTGCCAGCGCGCGGCCCATGCCGACCGCCTGCGAGCCCTGCGGCGAGAAGAGCAGGACCAGGCTCATGCCTCGCTCGCCTCGAGCTCGATCAGGGTCTGGCCGTACTCGACCGCCTCCCCCGTCTCGGTGACCAGGTTGCGCACCGTACCGCGTCGCGGCGCGCGGACGTCGTGGTGCACGCCCAGCACCTCCACGAAGCCGAGCTGATCGCCCTTCTCGACCCGCAGCCCCGGACCAAGGCCCTCGCCGAAGATGAAGTAGCCGACCGCCGCCGAGAGGACGCCATGCGAACCGGGGGCCGCGCCTGCGGACGGGGCCGACGCCGTGCCAGCGGCCACGGAGGCCGCCTGGAGCGACGCCGCGACGCCGACGGGCGCGGCAGCAACCGACGCGCTCGCCGTGGGAGCAGCCGAGACGCGGATGCGGAGGTCGCCGGATCGGACCTCGATCTCACCGAGGCCGTGCGCAACGAGCCGCTGGGTCAGCTGCGGGATGAGCTCGTCGGCGGCGCGCCGAACCTGCTCCAGCTCGGTGGTGCGATCGGTCATGCGCCTCCTTCGGTCTCGTTCGAATCATCGCCACTCGGCCAGATCTCGCTCCAGCGTGGCCGTCGCGGAACCCCCGGAAGGTGCAGCAGGCGCCCGATTCGCCGTCGCAATGAGGGTGCCTCGGCGCTGATCCGCGGCCCGACCCCGGTCTCGCGGTAGACGCCGATGCCGCGCAGCCGAGCATAGCGCGTCGCGAGCAGCAGCTCGGTGTCGAGCCGGCTGATGCGCCCGAGCGATTCGAGGATGGCGGCCTTCACCAGGCGCGCGGTCGCCGCGTGGTCGGTGTGCGCACCCTCGCCCGGTTCGTCGACAATCTGGTCGACGACGCCGAGGTCACGCTGCTCGGCGGCGGTCATGCGCATCGCGGCGGCGGCGACCGGAGCGGCGTCCGCGGCGCGCCACAGGATCGAGGCACAGCCTTCGGGCGAGATGACTGCGTAGACGGAGTTCTCCAGGGCCAGCACCTCGTCGCCAACCCCGATTGCCAGCGCCCCGCCGGACCCGCCTTCGCCGAGCACGATGGCGACGATCGGCACCTGCAGCCCGGCCATCAGCTTGATCGAGCTGGCGATCGCCTCCGCCTGGCCGCGCTCCTCGGCGGCCGGACCGGGAAAGGCGCCCGCCGTGTCGAGAAAGGTGATGAGCGGGAGGCCCAGCTTGTCGGCGAGTCGCATCAGGCGCTGCGCCTTGCGGAAGCCCTCCGGATGCGGCGAACCGAAGTTGCGGAAGATGTTCGAGTTGGTATCGCTGCCCTTCTGGTGGCCGATGACCATCACCGGCCGCCCCTCGAGCAGCGCCGGCCCGCCCACGATCGCCGGGTCGTCGCGGAACGCACGGTCGCCGTGCAGCTCCATGAAGTCGTCGAAGATGGCGCCCACCAGGTCGAGCGTGCGTGGCCGTTCGGGATGGCGCGCCAGCTGGACGCGATTCCAGGCCGCGTCAGTCTGCTCCGGCGTCGGTGCGGTGGCGGCCAGCTGGCCGCTCATCGGTCGTGCTCGCTGGCCGGGGCGGCCGTGAGCTGTTGCCCGTTGCCGGCGTCGCGCTCGTTCTCGAGGTCGATTCCCACGGTCTCGGAGACGGCGCCACCCAGCTTCTCGGCGAGGCCCGAGAGGACGCCGATCGGTCCCCAGCGGCGGTCGTCATCGGTCTGCCAGCCGTCCGCGGCCGGCGCCGGGGGCAGGAGCTTGAGCAGTCGGGCCAGGGTGGCCCGCAGCTCGCTGCGCGGGACGACCATGTCGAGCAGGCCATGCTCCAGCAGAAACTCGGAGGTCTGGAAGCCCTCGGGCAGCTCCTCGCCGACCGTCCCGCTCGCGACGCGCGCTCCGGCGAACCCGATCAGCGCCTTAGGCTCCGCCATGGTCACGTCGCCCAGGCTGGCAAAGCTGGCCAGCACGCCGCCGGTGGTCGGATCGGTCAGGATGCTGATGAACGGGATGCCAGCGGCGTCCAGGTGGGTCAGCGGCGCGGTCGTCTTGGCCAGCTGCAACAGGGAGAGCGTCCCTTCCTGCATGCGCGCTCCGCCAGACGCGCTGACCACGATCGCCGGAATCCGCTGGGCGAGCGCTGCCTCGAAGCAGCGCGCGATCTTCTCGCCGACCACGCTGCCCATCGACCCGCCCATGAAGCGAAAGTCGAAGAGACCAATGGCGACGTCGGTTCCGTCGATTCGTCCGATCCCCCATACGGCCGCTTCGCGGAGTCCGGTCCTGATCTGCGCCGCCTCGATCCTGTCGGGATATGGCTTCTGGTCGTGGAAGCCGAGCGGGTCGACCGACTCGAGACCGGCGTCGCGCTCGATGAAGCTCTCGTCGTCCAGCAGCAGGTCGATCCGCTCGCCGACCGACATCCGGAAGTGATGGCTGCAGTTCGGGCAGACGCGCAGGTTGCGCTCGAGCCGCTTGTTGAAGACCTGCTGCTCACAGTCCGGGCACTTGGTCCAGGCATCGGTTGGCCCCGGACGTCTGCGGCTG
The DNA here is from genome assembly GCA_038253355.1 of Candidatus Limnocylindria bacterium. Classification (GTDB taxonomy): domain Bacteria; phylum Chloroflexota; class Limnocylindria; order QHBO01; family QHBO01; genus JAICUY01. Next base: position 6,663 of record JBBSHF010000041.1, on the reverse strand, counting down.
AAGGGAAACTTGATCGGCAACGCGGCCTCCCTACCGATGCCATAGCCGATGCGCCGGCTGACGCCGGCTGGTGCGCCACACCGCGAACGCCGTGACACCGACCGCGGCGCTCGAGACCGCACCGGCGGCGATCAGCCGGTTGGGGGTCAGCTCGCGGCGCGTGGCGATCGCCGCCACACGCAGCCGGTCCCGCACGCCTGCGCCGCTGAGCCGTTTCGCCAGGCGCGTCTCGAAGCGGACGCTCGGAGGGATCGGCGGAAGGGCCGCGTGGACCAGCGCAGCGACATCCGACAAGGTGTCGCCGTACGCCCGCGCTCCGACGAGCAGGGCGTCGACGGCGGCATCGAGCCGTTCGGCGGGCGTGGGTGTCGACATGGGGACCTCCGCGGATCGGGACCAACAGGGAGCGCTCATCCTATCCAAACACCGCCGGAAGCGCCGCGTTACACGTTTCGCCCGGCACGTCAGGTAGTCACTCCAGGCGTTGCGCCGCGTCGTGCTGCTGACTCGTCAGCAGCGGGTCATCGTTCAGTCGTCGAGCTAATGGGCCGTGAGCGGCGCCCAATGCCGCAGATTGGCATCGGCGAGAGGCAAAGAGGCCGATAAGGGGCACGTCGAGGACTCCTTACCGCTAATTCAGAGTCTGGCCGCTGCTACCCCGCAAGATAAGGGTCCCCTGGCGGCTCATTACGACGTCGGGCGCGGCGAACGACTCAGGGTCGCGGCGAACGACTCAGGGTCACGGCGAACGACTCAGGGTCACGGCGAACGACTCAGGGTCGGGGTGCGCCGCGACGGGGTCAGCGTCCGAGGCGGACGGCAAGGTCTCGCAGGGCCCGATGCAACAGCACCCGCACCGCGCCCGGCGACCGGTCGAGCACCTCGCCGATCTCGGCCGACGAGAGGCCGTCGACGAAGCGCAGCAGCACGACCTGGCGACGGTCGTCGGGGAGTGTCGCCACCGCGCGCATCACCGCATGCAGCTCATCGGCACGGGTGACCAGGCCGGCTGGATCGGCGTCGGGTGCCGGCCACGGCGGGTCGGACGGCAGCGGTTCGGTGCGGTGACGCGAACGTGATCGGTGCACATTCGCCACGGTGTTGTGGGCAATCCGGAAGAGCCATGCGCGGAAGGTCGAGCCACGATCGCCATATCGGCCGATCCCGCGCAGCGCCGCGAAGAAGATGCGTTCGGTAGCGTCCTCCGCGTCGTGATGGTCGCCGAGCTGGTAGAAGGCGTAACCGTAGACACGCTGCAGGTAACGACGGTACAGGACCTCAAATGCGGACCGATCCGCCTGCGCCGCTCGCACCGCGGGCAGGTCCGGGTCTGCGCTGGGACGCGACACCGCGGAGAACGGCTGCTTCATGCTGGCACCGCCATCACGGGCCGCACGCGCAGCACCTCGCCGACCGCCAGCGCCAGCTCGCCTTCATCGGTCTGCAGCAGGAGCTCACCTGCTTGACCGATGCCCAGCGCCACACCCTCGACCTCGCGCTCGCCGAGCGCAACGACCACACGACGACCGTCCAGCCACGAAGCAGCGCGATAGCGCTCCAACGGCGACTCGCCGCGCTCCAGCGCGGCAATCTCGTCATCCAGGGCATCCAGCACGCGGCCGAGCAGTGCGCTGCGGTCGACGTCGCGCCCGGCGAGGTCCGCGAGGGAGGTGGCCACCGTGGAAATCTGCGGCGGCATCTCGCGACGGCGCCAGTTGACGTTGATCCCCAGACCGATGACGACGTGCGCCAGGCGCGCCTCGACCAGCGCCGTCTCGAGCAGCAGGCCGGCGACCTTGCGGCCGTCGTCATCGACCAGGTCGTTGGGCCATTTGATGGCGAGCGCGGCTGCGGGACGGCACGCGCCGCGCACCGCGAGGGCGGTCGCCGCTCCGAGCAGCCCGGCGGCCGATGCCTGCAGGCGTGGCCGGATACCCACGCTGAGCGTCAGGTTGCGGCCCGACGGCGAGTGCCAGGTGCGGCCCCGTCGGCCACGGCCGGCCGTCTGCAGCTCCGCGACAATCGCCAGTCCCTCACCGTCGGGCTCGTCAAGCGCAAGACGAGCGCGGTCGTTGGTGGAGCCGATCTCGGCGTGATACTCCACGCGATGCCCGATCCGGCGTCTCGGATCGGCGGCTCGGGTCCCCTCGATCGCATCGGTCACACTCGGAAAGCCCTGCGGAAGCTCGATTCTACCGCGCCTGCGGTCATGCGCAGATCGCCAGCGAGGCAGGAACGCGATGCATCGGTCACTGAAAGGCTGCGGTAGACTCGGCGGCGAGATGAGCCAGACGATGGAAGAGCCGGCGGCGACGCAGTCGCACACCCGCGAGCGCGTGTTCAGCGGTATTCAGCCCTCCGGCGCGTCGCACCTGGGGAACTACCTCGGCGCGCAGGTCAATTACGTGACCATGCAGCGCCAATATGACGCCATCTACGCGATCGTCGACTACCACGCGCTGACCACGGTCCACGACGGCCAGGAGATGCGGCGCCTGACCCACCAGATGGTGCTCGACCTCCTGGCGGTCGGCCTCGACCCGGACGCCTGCGCCCTCATCCGCCAGTCGGACCTGCCCGGGCACGCCGAGCTGTGCTGGATCTTCAATACGGTCGTCCCAGTCAGCTGGCTGGAGCGCACGCCGACCTACAAGGAGAAGAAGGCTCAGGGCGTCGAGAACAGCGTGGGTCTGCTTGACTATCCGGTGCTTCAGGCGGCCGATATCGTCATCTACAAGGCGACGCGCGTGCCGGTCGGCAGGGACCAGGCCGCGCACCTGGAGCTCTCGCGCGAGATCGCACGCGCCTTCAATCGCCGGTATGGAAGCATCTTCCCGGAGCCACGGGCGGTCTTCACCGATGCGCCGGTGGTATTCGGCATCGACGGCGCCACCAAGATGAGCAAGTCAGCCGGCAACACGATCCCGATTTTCGCCGAGCCCGATGAGATCCGACGCCTCGTGATGAAGATGGTCACCGACCCGCTGCGCATCAAGCGCACCGATCCAGGCCGCCCGGAGATCTGCAACGTGTGCCAGCTGCATCGCTTCTTCGGCAGCGACTATCTGCATATCCAGGATGGAGAGCGCACCGCGCGGACTGGCTGCGTCGACACCAAGCAGCTGCTCGCCGAGCGGATCATCGAGTTCTTCGCACCCATGCGCAAGCGGCGCGCCGAGCTGGCGGCGACGCCCGGCCTTGTCGAAGAGGTGCTCGCCGCCGGCGCCGCGAAGGTGCGCCCGATCCTGGCCGAGACGATGCGCCAGGTACGCGACGCCGTGGGCATCGGGCCGCGCTGATGGCCGGCGAGGCGCCGCTCATCGGCGGGCTGGGTTCGCGTGAGCGACGCTGGCTGTTCATCTTCCTGATCCTGGCATCGGCCTATGTCGGGATCCTGCTGCTGCGGGTCGTGCTCGAGGTGCTGGGCGGCTTCAGCCAGATCTTCCTGCTCCTCTTCCTGGCCTGGCTGCTGGCCTTCGTCCTGTCGCCGGTGGTGAGGTTCCTCGACGCGCGCCTCGTCCTGGCGCGTCCGGGGGTCGTGGCATTGACCTACGCGGTGGTCCTGGTGGCGTTCGGCTTCGCCCTCTTCTACACCGGCGCGGCGATCACCCAGCAGGCGACCCAGCTGACCAATACCTTCCCGACGACCTCGGCGCGCATCGTGGCGACGCTGCAGCAGTGGCAGACCGGGCTGGGGCTGGGTCGTTTCGAGATCGACCTGGTGCAGCTGTACGCGTCGGCCCAGGCACAGGTCGGCAACATCGGCCAGGCGATCATCAGCCAGGCGCAGTCGATCGCCGGGGTGACCGTCGCGGCGGTTGGCTCGCTGGCGCTGATCCTGATCCTGTCGCTCTACATGCTGATGGACAGCGAGCGCATCCTGGCCAAGATTGGTCGCATGGTGCCGCGTCGCTACCAGGACGAGCTGGCCATCTTCGAGCGCAGCGTCGGGCGTGCCTTCGGTGGATTCCTGCGCGCGCAGATCATCCTGGCGGCCGTGCAGGGAGTCCTGGTGGCGGTGGTCGGCACGGTCTTCGGCGTGCCCTACCTCTTCCTGGTCGGTACCTTCTCCGCGCTGGCCATGCTGATTCCCTTCTTCGGCCCGCCGCTGGCCCTGATCCCACCCATTGTGGCCGCTTGGATCTACGCGCCTCAGTGGTTCGTCGTGATCGCCATTGTGCTGGTCGTGGTGCAGACCGTGGTCGTCAACTGGCTGCAGCCGCGCCTCATGCGCGACGCGCTGGGCATGCACCCCATCCTGGTGCTGGTCGCCCTGCTGGTCGGCGCCCAGGTCGCCGGCGTGTGGGGCGCGCTGTTCGGGATCCCGGTGATCGCGGTCATCAACGTCTTCGTCAACTACCTGATCGAGTCGGCAGTGCCGAACGCCTCGCTCCCCGAGCGTGAGCAGCTCGGGAACGTCGAGGACCACACCATGGTGCGCGTCGAGAAGGAGATGGTCGGCGACGAAACGCATCCTTCGATCCACGTGCATCACTCGCTGCGGGCCGACGGACAGGAAGAGGTCACGATCGAGGTCGAGGAGCAGCCGCGCCGGGGAGACGCCAAGGCCTGACCGCGTTCTCAGCTGCGCTGCACCACCAGGTGCCGCCGTCCATCGGGGCCCAGCGCCTCGTCCATGACGACGCCGAAGACGCGCTGCACCAGCGCTGGGCTCAGCACCTCATCGGGCGATCCATTGCCAACCACGCGTCCGTGGTCGAGCACCGCCACGCGCGGCGCGAAGACGGCCGCCATGCCCAGATCGTGCAGCACCGCCAGCACGGTCAGCTGGCGCACCCGCTGCAGCCGCGCAATGGTCGACAGCAGCGCGACCTGGTGCGCCACGTCGAGATGGACCGTCGGCTCGTCGAGCAGCAGCAGCTCCGGCTCCTGGGCGAGCGCCATGGCAACCAGCACCCGCTGACGCTCGCCACCGGAAAGATCGTCGGCAGACCGATGCGCGAGATCCAGCGCATCTGCATCGATCAGCGCGCGCTCGACCGCGCGCTCATCCTCGGTCGTGGCACCGAAGAGTCGCCGCGCGTGCGGAGCGCGGCCCATCTCGACCAGCTCCGCGACGCTGAAGCCGTTCGGCAGCTCCAGCCGCTGCGGCAGGACCGCCACGCGACGGGCCAACGCGTCGCGGCGCCAGTCAGTCACGGCCCGGCCATCGAAGTCGATGATGCCCGCTGAAGGCTTGACGGTGCCGGCGATCAGGCGCAGCAGCGTGGTCTTGCCGCTGCCGTTCGCGCCGAGCAGCGCCACCAGCTCACCCCGGCGCAGCGCGAGGTCGACGCCCGCCAGGACGCGACGCGGGCCGTAGGCAAAGTGCACGTCGCGAATGTCGAGAAGCGCCGCAGTGGCGATGGTCACGGCATCAGCCTCAGACGCGCGCGGCGCAGCAGCCAGAGGAAGAAGGGCGCTCCGATCAGCGCGGTGACGATCCCCACCGGAATGCCGCCGGCCAGCCGCGCGCCAAGGTCGGCAAGCCCCAGCAGCGAGGCGCCGAAGAGCGCGGAAGCGGGCAGCAGCAGCCGATGATCCGGACCGATCGCCAGCCGCAGCAGGTGCGGCACGACCAGCCCAACGAACCCGATCGTTCCAGAGATCGCGACCACCGCGGACGTGGCCAGGGTGGCCAGTGCGGTGAGCACCAGCTTCTCGCGCTCGACGTCGACTCCCAGATGCGCGGCTGCGCCATCGCCCAGCAGCAGCAGGTTGAGGCGACGCCATCGGACCAGGATCAGCCCGAAGCTCAGCACCACCAGGGGAGCGGCCAGCGCCAGGTCACCCCACGACGCGGCGGCCAGCGAGCCCATCAGCCAGTTGAAAATGGCGCTCAACGCCCGACCGGAGAAGAACATGAGGAGCGCGACGCCGGCCGCCAAGATCGATGAGATGGCGTAGCCGGTCAGCAGCAAGGTGATCACCGGTACGCTGCCACCGGTGCGCGCCACCGAGTAGACCAGCAGCACGGTGAGCAGACCGCCCACGAAGGCGAAGACCTGGACGGCGCCGATCCCCAGCCAGGCGGTGCCGGCGCCGAGCGCCAGGGCCGGCAGCAGAACAGGAGCCAGGATCGCCGCGATCGCCCCCAGCGATGCGCCGGCCGCGGTCCCGATCAGATACGGATCGGCCATGGGATTGCGCAGCAGCGCCTGGAAGACGGTGCCCGCGGTCGCCAGGCCGGCACCGACCAGCATGGCGGTCAGCACGCGCGGCAGGCGCAGATCAAAGATGATCGTCTCGGCGACAGGGCTCCAGGTCTGCAGCATCGGTACCCCCAGCAGCCGATGCGCCAGGATGCGGACCGTGTCGCCGACGTTGACGCCCACGCTGCCGAAGGTGACGGCCGCAATCATGACCACCATGAGCAGCAGCGCGCCACCGCCCAGCACCACGCCGCTGCGCGTCAGCGACGGCCCGCGGGCGAGGGGACGTGCGGTGGTGGTGACCGCGGCGCGCATCGGCGATCAGCCCTTGAACAGCTCGGGGTGGATGGCCCGCGCCAGCGCTTCGAGGCCATCGACGATGCGCGGTCCGGGACGGGTGATCAGCAGATCGTCGGTCATCGGTTTCACCTGGTCAGTGGCTACCGCGGTCATCTGCGTCCAGCGGGGCCTGGCGGCCACCGCCGCGGGTGTCACCGGCGGCGGATAGGCG
>JBBSHF010000040.1:0-15960 GCA_038253355.1 Candidatus Limnocylindria bacterium | reverse complement strand
GGGCGCATGCGGCGCCAGCTGGGCGGCATCGAGCAGCACGCGTGCGCCATAGCGATGCGACAGCGCCGTCACCTCGTCGATCGGCACGATCTCGCCGGTCACGTTGGACGCTCCGGTGATGGCCACGAGGGTGTCGCTGGTCGCGCCATCGCGCAGTGCCGCTTCGAGGCGTTCGAGCAGCTCCTCGGGTGAGGCCGCCACCGGCAGGCAGCTGTACGAGCAGCGCTTCCAGGGCAGCAGGTTGGCATGGTGCTCGCCGGCGAAGCCGATGACGCGGGTCGTCTCCGGCAGGGCGGTGGCCATCAGGTTGATCGCATCGGTCGTGTTGCGGGTGAAGACCACGGCGTCGTCCGAGTGCGCGCCGAAGAAGGAGCGAACCGCCTCCCGGGCGCCCTCGTACGCGGCGGTCGCGGTGCGTGACTTGAAGCCGGCGCCGCGATGCACGCTGCTGTACCACGGCAGGAACTCGGCGACGGCATCCGCGACCGCCTGGAGTGCCGGCGCGCTGGCGGCGTAGTCGAGGTTCACGTAGCGCCGCGTCTCGCCGGTGACAAGCGGCACCTGCGCGTTGTCGCCGACGAGGCGAAGCGTCTCGGCCTGCATCGGCGCATCGTACGCCACGACAAGGCGGCTGCTGCAATGGGATGGTCCGCGAAGATCGGTGGGGCTACTGCAACCTGCACTGGGCTCGGCCGACGAGGGTATGGCGCATGGAACGGCGACAACCAGAAATGGTGGAATCGAAGGTCAGTGGAGCGGGCCTGCCACTTCTCGCGGGAGTCGTCATTCTAGTCGCCGTCGTGGCGTTCCTGTTCGGAGTCAAGGTTGGCGCCTCGCCGGCTCCGACGCCATCGCCCGTCGGCTCGAGCACGCCTGTAGCCGCCGTCCAGCAGGGAGTCGTCAGCCGTGCCCTCTGGCAGGCGTATCTCAGCATGGCGGACAGCGGCTGGGCGCTGTGCGCGGTGGCGGAGGAGATCTCCTGCCAGCCAATCGTTGCGGCCCCCAGCGACCTGTTCGCAAACTTTGACGCTCTGCCGTTCACCTCATCCGAGCGGGATTGGATGGTGCTGAGCCCGATCAGCGTCGCGCCGGGCCATTATGTCCTGGCCGCACCGGTGCGGATGCTAGAGCCGCAGGTCGCGTTCGTGCGAGTCTCGAACGCAGGGACGGGGACGTTGATTGGCAACGTCCAGGCACGATCAAACGGCATCCTGTGGGCCGATCTGGGGCATCTCGAAGCGGGGCGCTACCTGGCGGTGACGTCCGCGGTCGACGTCAGCCAGTCAGATGTGGAAGGACGCTCGATCGCGCAGACCTTTCAGTGGGGTTCGGGTTTTATCGTGGACACGCCTCGGTAGAACCTCGAGCCCTCCACGGAAGTGACCGGAACTCAAACCGGAATGATGCGAACGCGGTTGGCTTCCGGCTGGCCGTCGAGGAGTGCACGGAGATCGTCCACGTCGCTGGTCAGGATGAGCGCCGGGGCAGACATGAGCGCCTCGGCGGCAACACGGCATCCACCGCATCGGCAGTCCCAGTCTTCGCCAGAAGGTTCGCCGCCTCGGCGCGCGATGGCCTCTGAGGTTAGCAGCAATGCATTAACCTTGTTCAGGATCCTAGGGCAGCAGGACGATCTTCAGGCCGGCAACAAGGAGCACCAGCGCGAGGGCGCGGCGGACCCCCGGTGGCGTCAAGCGCCGCGCGCCGAGCTCGGCGCCGATCAGCCCGCCGACCGCTACGGCGACCAGCCACAACGGCAGCGCGGAGGGCAACGCCGCCGCACCGAGCGCGCCGATGTTTCCCGCAAGCCCCGAGATCGAGTTGGCGAGGATGAACGCCGCCGAGGTGCCGGCCGCGTAGCGCACGCCGGCCCAGCCCATCATCACCATCAGCGGCGTCAGGAAGATGCCGCCACCGGTGCCGGTCAGCCCTGCGAGCAGCCCCAGCCCGACCCCGGCGATGAGCGCCTGCAGCCACGGGGCGCGTGGGGCGAACTCATCGGCCGGGCGTCCGGAAAGCACGAAGAAGCGGAACGCGGCGAATATGAGCACCGCGCCGACGAGCGGGCGATACAGCTCACCGGGAAGCTGCAGTGCGCCGCCGACGAAGGCGGCCGGTACCGACCCTGCCAGGAAGGGCAGCAGCGCCATCGGCTTGACGAAGCCAGCCCGGGCAAATCGCGTCGTCACCAGGACAGCCACCAGGATGTTGAGCACCAGCGCCGTGGGCTTCATGACCGCTGGCGACAGGCCGACCAGCGCCATGGCCGCCAGGTAGGCCGATGCTCCCGCGTGGCCGACCGACCCGTACAGGATCGCCGCAGCGGTGAAGAGCGCAGCGAGGAGGAGCGCCTGCTCCACTAGAGCTCGCGGGACGCCTGGATGAAGAGACTGCCGAGCACGCGGGCGACGGTCGGGAAGGCGTGGATGGTGTCCGCCAGCACGGAAAGCGGCGTGCGCGTCTTGATCGCCAGCACCGCCTCGTGGATCGCCTCGGAGACGCCCGGCCCGGCCATGAACGCGCCGACCAGGACGTGATTGGCCCGGTTGACCACGATCGTGACGTGGCCCTCGGCCTGGGCAACGTAGCCCTTGGAGGTCGTTGCCAGGTCCTGGGTCAGCTCCACGGCGTCTATGCCGCGCTCCTTGGCCTGCTCCAGCAGCAGCCCGACCGATGCCGTCTGCGGATCGGTGTAGGTCGCGCGCGGGATGGCGTTGAGGTCCGGGGTCACGTCCTCGTCGAGCGCCAGGCGCGCGGCCATCTCGCCCTCGTAATGCGCCAGGTGGGTGTGCAGCTCCGGGCCCGCCACGTCGCCGGCGACGAAGACGCCGTCGGCGATGCGCAGGTGCTCGTCGGGCTTGACGTGGCCGTGCTCGACGGTCACCCCGATCGACCCCAGGTTCAGGTCGTCCAGCGGAAGCTCGCGGCCGATGGCCAGCAGCACGACATGCCCGCTCACCGACGAGCCACTGTCGAGCCTGACGAGGTGCGCGCCGTCCGCGCCGCCCTTGGCCTCGATGGCTGTTGCCCGCGCGCCGGTGCGGATCGTCACCCCGTCGCGCTGCAGCGCCTTGGCGAGAACCTCCGAGCTGCGCGGATGGTCGCGGTCGTTGATGCGCTCGCCGGGATGAACGAGCGTGGTGGGCACGCCGTAGCGGGCGTAGACCTGGGACAGCTCCACTCCCGTCGGGCCGGCGCCCAAGATCACCAGGCTCCCGGGCAGCTCGCGCGTCGAGGTGCCCTCGCGGTTGGTCCACGGCTCGATATCAGCCAGGCCGGGCAGGTCGGGGATGCGCGGCCGCGAGCCGATTGCCACGATCACCCTGTCGGCTTTGACCTCGCGGCTGCCGCCATGCGCCTCGATCGCCAGGCGGCCCGGTGCGCTGAAGCGGACGCTGCCGTGCACGACCGTGACTCCGGCGCTCTCCAGCGAGCGGACGTGACCGGCGTCATCGGGCCAGTTGGTTCCCTCGCGATTGATCATGTAGTCGCGGAAGTCGCTGGCCTTCGGCCAAGGGTAGTCGCCTCCGGCGTGATGGACCGCTGCGGCGTGCAGCAGCGCCTTTGAGGGCATGCAGGCCCAGAACGGGCAGGAGCCGCCGAACAGCTCGCGGTCCACGATTGCCACGCTGGCTCCGTGCGATACGGCGTAGTGAGCGGCGGCTTCGCCGGCGGGGCCGGCCCCGATGACGACGATCTGGTAGTGATCCATGTGGGTCATCATGCCCGCATCGGTCAAGCCGGTGGGGGGTGGCGCTGCAATGATGAGCCGAGCATGTCCAACGCCGCTGGCACCTGACCGATGAAGCTGATCGACCTGCATCCCCTGGCGGTCGAGATCGCCGCGCCGCGGGAGCTCGTGTTCGAGATCGCCTCCGCGGTCGACGGCAAGCTGCCCAACGGGCCGTCGCACGAGGCGACGCTGGTCGAGCGCAGCGGCGACGTGATGGTGGTGCGCTACCGGCTCATGGGACGTCGCGGCCCGGTCGAGCTGCTCGAGCGGGTCACCCTGTCCCGGCCGCAGCAGATCGACTACCAGCGGCTGAGTGGCCCGCTCGACCACGTCAGCGAGCGGCTGACCTTCGAGGATCACGGCAAGGCGCTGACGATCGTGCGCTATTCGGGACAGGTTGGCCGGCGGCTGCCGCTGCTTGGGCCGCTCATCGTGCGGCTGCTCGCCGTTCCTGCCTACCAGCGACTCATGTACCGCTCGCTGCGGTCGCTGAAGGAGACGGCCGAGGCTCGGGCGCAGCGCTCAGGCAGGTGTCGCTAGCATCGGCCTTCCGGCGATCCAGACCTGCGTCGGCCGCACCGCTCCGAGGTGCAGGGCGAAGGCGCCCTCGTGCTCTGCGTCCCAGGCGACCAGGTCGGCGGCCAGCCCGGGCCGGATCGCTCCACAGCCGGCCGACAGGCCCAGCGACGCGGCGCCCCCGGCCGTCGCCGCGGTGACGCATTCCGCCGGCGACATGCCCAGCAGAGTCGCGCCCAGGCCGATCACCAGCGGCATCGACCAGCTGCCGTAGGTTCCGGCGTTGGCATCGCTGGCGAGGGCCACCGTGACGCCCGCATCGAGCAATGCGCGCGCGGGCGGCAGGGCGTCGCGCATCACCACCGCCGGGCCGGGGAGCAGCGTCGCGACGGTCGAGGAACCGGCGAGTGCGGCGATTCCGCCGGCATCCAGCTGCTCCAGGTGATCGACCGAGGTGGCGCCAAGGCGCACGCCCAGCTCGACGGCGCCGGTGCGCGCCAGCTGCTCGGCGTGCAGGCGCAGACGTAGCCCGTGCGTCGCCGCGGCGCGCAGGATGCGCTCGGCATCGGTCGGGCTGAAGAAGCCGCGGTCGCAGAAGACGTCGCAGAAATCGGCCTCGTCCGCCACGGCGGGAAGCATCTCGTCGACGATCAGCTCCACGTACGACGCCATGCTGAGCTCCGGCGGCACGGCATGCGCGCCCAGGAAGGTGCGCACCACTCTGATGCCCACGCCCTCCCCCGCGACCCGGATGAGGCGCAGCGCGCGCAGCTCCTCGGCGGTCGACAGGCCGTAGCCGGACTTGCACTCGATCGTCGTTGCGCCACCAGCCAACGCGCTGCGCAGCCGTCCGCTGACCAGCCCCAGCAGCTCCTCGTCCGACGCCGCTCGGGTCGCGCGCACGGTGCGCAGGATGCCCCCGCCGTCGTAGGGCGCGCCGGCGAGGCGCGCCGCCACTTCATCGGACCGATCGCCGGCGAAGACCGGGTGGCTGTGCGCGTCGACCAGCCCCGGCGTGACGAGCGCGGAACCGAGGTCGATGACCCGGGCATCGGTCGCGGGTGCGTCGTCGCGCGCGCCGACCCATTCGATCAGCCCGTGGTGGACGAGAATCGCCCACGGCGGGGGTGGCTGCGGCGCACCAAGCAGGCGTCCGCTGCCGGTGAGCAGCAGCGCGTCGTCAGGCATCGGTCTTCGACATCAGTTGAGCTCGGGTTCGCCAACCGCAGCTGACCGCTCGCCGCTGCGCCGCAGGGTGGCCAGCGCCAGGCCCGCCAGGATCGCGGCCGCGCCGATCAGCTGGATGGCCGATGGCGCCTCGTGGAGCAGCACCATGGCCAGCAGCACCGAGGCGACCGGCTGCACGGTGAGCACCACGCTGGTCAGGGCCGCCGGCAGGCGCGGCAGCGAGACGCTGATCAGCAGCCAGCCGATCACCTGCGCCGAGAGCGCCAGCAGGATCAGCCACAGGTGCGCGGGCCAGGTGGGCACCAGGTCGACCTCTCCCAGCGGCAGACCGATGAGCAGGGAAACCACCGCCGCCACCAGGGTCGCGTCGAAGAGCGGCCCCGCCGGGCGTCGCAGGTCGGCGTTGCCGTGGCGCAGCACCAGGATGAAGCCGGCGTAGGCGAAGCCGGTCACCACCCCGGTGATCACGCCGAGCAGCGGATCCTTGCCGTACGGCTGGGCGCCGACGGCTCCGCTGATCAGCACCACGCCGACCAGGGCGATGGGCATGGAGGCGAGCAGCCGGCGGTCCGGCTTCTCACCGAGCAGCAGCCAGGCGAGCACCGCCACGATCAGCACTTGAGTGTTGCCGAGCACGGTCGCCAGGCCAGCCCCCACGAAGGCGATGGTGTGATGCCAGACCACCAGGTCGATGGCGAAGAAGATGCCGGCGATCAGCGCCAGGCGTCGTTGGCTCGCCGGGCGCGGGCCGTAGGCACGCCGCTCCAGCCAGGCCAGCAGGGCGAGCGGGGGCAGGGCGTAGGCGCATCTGAAGATGGCTGCGGTGGCGGGCTCCACGTTCGCCTCCCGGACCAGGATGGCGCTGAAGGCGATCGCCAGCGCGCCGAGCACCGCCGCCAGGATGGGGCGCTCGGCGAAGGCGGCGAAGGGATTGGCGGCTCGGGGCGATGAAGCTGACGTCGAGGCCGCGGCGGAGGTCACCGTGGCAGCCTAGCCGTTCTTCCGACGCAGGTTGTTGACACCACCGTTGCCGTCGCCGTCGCCGTCGCCGGTGCCGTCGCCGCGGTGACGCTAATGCGCCTCCAGGGGACCCTTATCGGCGACTCCGTCGGTTTGCCGGGCCAGGGTTGCGGATAAGGAGCCTGCATCGGCGCAGTAAGCCACCCCAGACGCTCGAAATGGACCGTTCCCGCAGATAAGACGCCCCTTGCGGACCATTACGCACGATACGGAGCGCCAGCGACCCGGATGTCGTGGCCGGGCCGTTCGGGTTCTACCTGATTAGGGATCTAGACCTAGTCGAGTGCGAAACCCCTTGTCGGAACAGGCCCCGCACCGCACACTCTGCCTTCATGGCCAAGCCGGTGATCCTGACCGTCGACGACGACGACCTGGTGCTGCGCGCGGTCGAGCGCGACCTTCGGGTTCGCTACGCCACGTCCTACCGCATCGTCGCCGCCGATTCAGGCTCGGCTGCATTGGAGGCCACCCGCCAGCTGACGTTGCGCGGCGACGCCGTGGCGCTCTTCCTGGTCGACCAGCGGATGCCGGTCATGACCGGCATCGAGTTCCTCACCCAGGCGATCGAGCTGCAGCCCGACGCGAAGCGCGTGCTGCTGACCGCGTACGCCGATACCGAGGTGGCGATCCGGGCGATCAACGAGATCCGGCTCGACCAGTACCTGCTCAAGCCGTGGGATCCGCCCGAGGAGCGGCTCTACCCGGTGCTCGACGACCTGCTGGAGGACTGGTCCGCGACCTTCCGGCCGGCGTTCGAAGGGGTGCGGCTGCTGGTTGGTCGCTGGTCGCCGCGTGGCCACGAGATCCGTGACTACCTGGCGCGCAACCAGGTGCCCTACGTGTGGCTCGACCCAGAGACCGACGAGGAGGGACGGCGCCTGGCCGCCGCCATCGAGCCGGAGCGCGACGGACCCGCCATTCCGCTCATCCTCTTCCCGGATGCCTCGACGCTGCGTGACCCGACGAACATGCAGATCGCCCAGAAGGTCGGCCTGCAGACCCGCGCTGCGCTGCCCTTCTACGACGTGGTGATCGTGGGCGGAGGGCCTGCCGGCCTGGCCGCCGCGGTGTACGGCGCGTCCGAAGGGCTGAAGACGGTGCTGATCGAAGGCGAGGCTCCAGGCGGCCAGGCCGGCACGACCAGCCGCATCGAGAACTACCTGGGCTTTCCGGTCGGCCTGTCAGGCGCTGACCTGGCTCGCCGGGCGCTGATCCAGGCGCGCCGGCTGGGTGCCGAGATCCTGTCGCCGCAGGAGGTCACAATGCTGCGCCGCGAGGATCCATATCGCACGGTGGTGCTGGGCGACGGCTCCGAGGTCTCGTGCCAGGCGCTGATCATCGCCTCGGGAGTCAGCTATCGACAGCTCGAGCTGCCCGGGGTGAGCGAGCTGGTCGGCGCGGGCATCTTCTACGGTGCCTCGACCTCGGAGGCGGTCCTGTACCGCGATCTGGCGGTCGGGGTCATGGGCGGCGGCAACTCGGCCGGGCAGGCGGCGGTGCACCTGTCGCGCTTTGCCAGCCGCGTGCACCTCATCGTGCGGGGAGGCGCGCTCAGCGGCATGTCGCAGTACCTGGCCGACCAGATCGCCGCGATCGGGAGCATCGAGGTACATACCGGCTCGACGCTGCAGGCCGTGGAGGGCGACGGGCGACTGGCTGGCGTGCGGCTGGGAACCGCGGATGGCGATCACGATCTTGCGCTTGCGGCCCTGTTCGTGACCATCGGCCAGCGGCCACGCACCGATTGGCTCGAGGGCGTCGTGCAGCGTGATGCCGCCGGCTTCGTGCTCACCGGTTCAGCGCTGGTGGTCGAAGGCAAGCTGCCCGCCGGCTGGGGCCTCGATCGCGCGCCGCTCCTCCTCGAGTCGAGCATGCCGGGCGTCTTCGCCGCCGGCGACGTACGCTATCGGTCCATCAAACGCATCGCCAGCGCGGTCGGCGAGGGCGCCATGGCGGTCGCCCTCATCCACCAGTACCTGGCAGGCTCATAGACCGATGTCGTACGTTGAGCAGCTGCGCGCCACGCCACTCTTTGCGGAGCTCCCAGAGGCCTCCCTCGAGCTGCTGTGCGCCCAGGCCGAGCCGATGCGACTGCAGCCGGGCGAGACGCTGATCGAGGAGGGCAGCGTTGGCGACTCGCTGTTCGTGGTGCTGCGCGGCGAGCTGGATGTGGCGAAGCGCTCGGGCGAGGGCGAGCTGCCGCTGGCGCGGGTCGGCCCCGGCGCGATCCAGGGCGAGATGGCCGCCATCGAGGAGCGACCGCGGACGGCATCGGTTCGGGCGGTCGGCGAGGCCGAGGTGCTGCGCGTGCCCCGCGGTGCGCTGATCGACGTACTGGGCTCCGGCCCCGACGCGGCGCTCGCCATCCTGCGCACGGTGCTGGGGCGGCTGCGCTCGACCGAGTCGCTGCTGCGTCAGCGCGAGAAGCTGGCCGCGCTCGGCACGCTGTCGGCCGGCCTGGCCCATGAGCTGAACAACCCGGCAGCCGCCATGCGGCGCAGCGCGGCGGCGCTCTCCGAGGCGCTTGCCGCCCGCGACGCCCTGCCGGCAGCGGCCCGACCGGTCGCTGCGCCGCCGGAGCGCCCGCCGCTTGACGCGCTGGCCCGCGCGGACGCGGTGGACCAGCTCGCCTCCGAGGCCGGCGGCGACGAGCGCGCCGCCGCCCTGGTGAACGCCGGCTGGACGCTCGCCGACCTCGAGCCGATCCTGGTCGGGCTCGACCCGCAGGCGCGGCGCGGAATGTTGGCCTGGATCGCGGCGGATGCTTCGGTCCGGTCGTTGCTCGGCGAGGTGCAGCTTGCCGCGGGGCGGATCGGCGAGATCGTGAGCGCGGTGAAGGCGTATGCCTACCTGGACCAGGCGCCGGTGCAGCGCGTCGATGTCAACCGTGGCCTGGCTGACACGCTGCTGATCCTGGGGCATCGGCTCAAGGACGGCGTGACGGTGCGCCGCGAGCTCGCCGCCGATCTGCCGCAGATCGAAGCCTACGGCAGCGAGCTGAACCAGGTCTGGACGAACATCATCGACAATGCGCTCGACGCCATGGGCGGCAGCGGCGATCTGCTGGTGCGCACCGAGGCGCTGGGTGGCCGCGAGGTGCAGGTCACGATCTGCGACTCGGGCCCGGGGATCTCGCCGGAGGTGCAGGAACGCATCTTCGAGCCGTTCTTCACGACCAAGGCGCCGGGCGTCGGCACCGGCCTGGGGCTGCACATCAGCCACAACGTGATCGTGCGCCACGGCGGCCGGCTGGAGCTCGAGTCGCAGCCGGGGCGCACCTGCTTCCGCGCCGTCCTGCCGATCACGCTCGCCGACCGCAGGTCGTAGTGGAACAGCGCGGCACGGAGACGTTCCTGTTCACGGACATCGAAGGATCCACGCGCCTGCTACGGCAGCTCGGGGAGCGCTGGCCGGCGACGCTGGAACGGCACCAGGAGATCATCCGCCGGGCCATTGGCGAGCAGCGGGGCGAGGAGATAGGCACCCAGGGCGACTCCTTTTTCGTCGCCTTCCCGGCCGCCTCCGGAGCGATTCTGGCCGTCGCGGCGGCGCAGCGAGCGCTCCACGACGAGGAATGGGCGGACGGCATGCCGCTGCGCGTGCGGATGGGCCTGCACACCGGCGAGGCGAAGCGAGGCACTGACTCGTTCACGGGAATCGACGTGCATCGGGCGGCGCGGATCGCCGCGGCTGGCCATGGTGGGCAGGTCCTTGTCTCCGAGGCGACCCGTGCCCTGGTTGCCACCTCGCTGCCATCGGGCATCGCGCTCCGCGATCTCGGTAGCCATCGGCTCAAGGATCTGTCCGCGCCGGAACGGCTGTATCAGCTGGTGATCGATGGCCTGCCGGCCGAGTTCCCGATGCTCAGCACCCTGGACGCCACGCCGAACAATTTGCCGGTACAGCTCACCAGCTTCCTGGGCCGCGAGCGCGAGATCGGCGAGGTGAGCGAGCTGCTGGAGCGCACTCGACTGCTGACGCTCACCGGACCCGGCGGTACGGGCAAGACCCGCCTCTCGCTGCAGGTCGCGGCGCGGGCGACTGACGGATTCCCCGATGGCGTCTACTTCGTTCCGCTCTCGCCGCTCAACGAGCCCCAGCTTGTCGCCCCCACCATCGCCCACTTACTGGGGTTGCCGGACCGCGGTGGGCTGATGCCGGAGCAACGGATTCTCGATTACCTCGGAGAGAAGCGCGTCCTGCTGGTGCTCGACAACTTCGAGCAGCTGGTCGCCGCGGCGCCGTTCGTCAATGAGCTGCTGACCCGGGTTGCCGGCCTGAGCGTGCTCGCCACCAGCCGCGAGCGGTTGCACCTGTACGGCGAACAGGAGTACGCGGTTCCGCCCCTGGGTGTGCCGCCGCTCGCTGTCCCTACTCGGCGGCGGGCTCCGGACATCCAGGCGCTGTCGAAGTACGAGGCGGTCGCGCTGTTCATCGAGCGCGCCATGGCGGTGAAGCCCGATTTCGCGATCACCAATGAGAATGCACCGGCCGTCGCGGAGATCTGCGTTCGTCTCGACGGCCTTCCGCTGGCGATTGAGCTTGCCGCTGCGCGCACCCGGATCCTGGGTCCGGAGGCGATCCTGCATCGGCTCGGCGACAAGCTTGACCTGCTCTCCGGTGGCGGAAGCGACCGGCCCGAGCGACAGCAGACGCTGCGCGGCGCCATCGCCTGGAGCTACGACCTGCTCGACGAGGCTGATCGGCGCCTGTTCGCCAGCCTCTCGGTCTTCATCGGCGGCGCCAACCTGGACGTGGTCGAGAAGGTGTGCGGACCGATGGTGTCCGGTGACATCCTCGACGGCCTCAGCTCGCTGGTCGAGAAAAGCCTCGTCCGCCAGCGCACCCTCGATGGCGAGCCGCGATTCAGCCTGCTGCACACCATTCGCGAATACGCCGTCGAGCGTGCGCTGGAGCTCGGCCTCCTCGACGACCTGCGTCGTCGGCACGCCGCATTTTTCGCTGCCCTGGCGAATGAGGCGCATGCGGTGATCATGGGGTCGGACAAGCGCCGATGGCTGGATCGCCTCGAGCTCGAGCATGACAATCTCCGCGCTGGGCTTGCCTGGGCGACCGATGCCGGCGAAGCGCAGCTCGCCCTTGACATGAGCGCAAGCCTGTGGCGCTTCTGGCAGATGCGCGGCTACCTGGCCGAGGGTCTCGACCGGGTCCGCCAGGCGCTGGCGGTGCCTACGGACGACGCCGCAGGCGAGGCCCGCGCGCACGCATTGGAGGCCGGCGGTGGCCTCGCCTACTGGCAGGGCGACATGGACATCGCGCAGGCGTTCTACGAGGACGCGCTCGCCGCTCAACGTGCCCGCGGCGACGATCTCGGCGTTGCCGAGGCCCTCTATAACCTGTCGTTCGTCTTCTCGGTTCCATCGCAGTCGCGCAAGCAGACCGATCCCGAACGCGCGGCAAAGCTTGTGAGCGAGGCGCTCGGGATCTACCGTCGGCTCGGTGATCGCGGCGGTACAGCGCGCGCCCTGTGGTCACTCAGCAACAGCTCCTGGACGAATGGCGATCTGGGGCCGGGCCTGCAGAACGCCCGGGAAGCACTGGAGATCTTCCGCGAGCTCGATGATCGGTTCATGGTCGGCTGGAGCCTCTACACCATGGCCATGATGCATTTGCAGAGTGGCCGGATCAGCGGCGCCGCGGCGCCGCTGCGCGAGGCGCTTTCCATCTTCAGCGAGGCCGAGGACATTTCCGGCTACGTCCTGGTGCTTGACGGCCTGGCCGCCGAAGCGTTTCGGCTCAACCATCGGCAGCGCGCCGCCCGTATCGCCGCGGCGGTTGCGACGCTGCAGCAGGCGAGCGGGACCGGTCTGACGGCCGCCAACCGCGAGCTGATCGGCTTCAGCCATGACCCGCTGCGGGCCGACCCGCTGCTGGCGGAAGCCTGGGCCGAGGGAGAACGCCTGAGCGCGGCGCAGGCCGTCGCCTACGCGATGCAGCCCGCGCGGGACGCCGTCGACTGACGAAGCCGGCCCTCAGGCGGGCGCGGGGACGTCGCGTCGCGGGAAGACGATCAGCGCGTAGATGATCGGCAGCACCACCGCGATGCCCAGGATCAGGAGGTCGATCGGGTCGAGCGAACCGGTGAGGATCTCGCCCGGCTGGAAGTGGTGGAACAGGGAGTAGTCCTGCGTCCAGGCGGCAGCGCTCCACAGCGAGCCGAGGATCTCCCCGAAGTAGTTGATCAGCAGGTAGGCGAGGCTCAGCCCCATCGCCGGGCCCGCACGGTCGAAGGTGACCGATGCCGCCAGCGCGAAGGCCGCAAACGCGGCCCACAGCAGGAAGCCGTTCAGCAGGACCAGCGGCAGCTGCGACACCTCGAGCTGGTCGAGCACGTTCTGCAGCGCCGCCCCGCCCACCATGCCCATTAGCACCAGGCTGACCATCAGCAGGACCATGGCGAGCATGGCCACCGCCACGCTGGCGTATAGCGAGCGCCGCGAGATGGGTCGCGCCAGGAGCACCTCCAGCGTGCCGCGCTGCCGCTCGCCGGCGACCACCGAGCTCGCCGCACCGACCGCGAAGATGCCAATCAGCGCCAGCGCCAGCGGATGCTGGAAGCCGAGGGTGATGGTGCCGGGCAGAGTGAAGAGGCTCCCGGAGCCGAAGTTGAGCAGCTGCTCGGGAATCGCACCGGACCTGGCGAGCTGGCGCAAGGCATCGGAGAACTGGACGTAGAAGAGCGGGAAGAGCCCGCCCCAGATGAGCGCCGCAATCCCGACCACCAGCAGCCGAATGCGCTGCCACCGCCAGGTCTGCACCACCAGCCGCAGGTTCATGCCGGCCGATCCGCCGACTCCGGCCCGCGATCATCGGCGTAGTACTCCAGGAATGCCTCTTCGAGACGCGCCGGCTCGATGGTCAGGTCCTCGAGACTGGGCGACGCGATGGCGCGCACGAACGGGGCGACGGCGCCCTGCAGCGTGGCGCTGATCCGATCGCCATCGACCACCACGTCGGCCAGTCCGGGCACGTCCGCCAGGTCCGGCGCGACTCCGCGCCAGCGCAGTTGGACACGACGCTTGCGCCGGGCGAGCAGCTCGCCAACGTCGTGCAGCGCCATCAGCCGGCCGGCGCGGATGATCGCCACCCGATCGCAGACACGCTCCACCTCGGAGAGCACGTGCGAGGAAAAGAAGATGGTGCGTCCCTCGTCGCGCAATCCGTCGAGGATGGCGTAGAAGGCCTGCTGCATCAGCGGGTCGAGGCCCTCGCTGGGCTCGTCCAGGATGGCGAGCTCCGGATCATGCTGCAGCGCCTGGACCACGCCGATCTTCTGGCGCATGCCACGCGAGTAGTCACGCACCTTCCGTTTGAGGACCGATGCGGGCAGCTGCATCCGCTCGCACAGCTCCCCGCGCCTGACCGGCTCGCGACCCTGCAGATCGGCGAGATAGTCGAGCACGCCGGCACCGGACAGTGACTCGTACAGGTCGATCCCACTCGGCAGGTAACCAATGCGCTTCCGGATCTCGACGCTCTGGCTGGCCACGTCATGGCCCAGCACGCTGGCGCTGCCGCCGCTCGCATGCAGGAAGCCGAGCAGCGTGCGAATGGTGGTCGACTTGCCGGCGCCGTTGGGACCCAGGAAGCCGAAGATCTCGCCCGGCTGCACGTCGAGCGTCAGGTCGCTGAGCGCCACGACCCGGCCGTAGCGCTTGCTGAGATGGGCCGTGCTGATCGCGGTGGTTGCCTGCATCCGCGCCAAGCGTAGCGTGTCTTGGCCGGCGCTCGCCGGTTACCATCGGTCGCATGGATGGCACGAGCCGGGTCGTGGTGGTGGGCGCTGGCGTGATGGGCGCCTGGACCGCCCTGTGGCTGGCTCGCCGCGGGCACGCCGTGGTCGCCGTTGATGGCTATGGCGCCGGCAACTCGCTCTCGTCGTCGGGTGGCGAGACGCGGATCACGCGCAGCGCGCATGGGCGTGACGATCACTACCCCCGCTGGCAGCGTCGCGCGCGGGACGAGTGGCGCGTGCTCGAGCAGCGGAGCGGTGTGCAGCTCTTCCATCCGACCGGCGCGCTGTGGTTCGCGCATCGCGCGCATGGCTTCGAGACGGAGTCGCTGGAGACGCTCGACCGCCTGGGCATTCCGGCCGAGCGCTGGTCGGCGGCGCAGGTTGCATCGGCCTATCCGGGGATCAGCGGCGAGGGCCTGGCCTGGGCCCTCTTCGAGCCCGAGGGCGGGACGCTGATGGCCCGACGCGGCGTCGCGACCGCCGTGGCCGAGGCCGTCCGTCTTGGCGCCGAGGCCCGCATTGCGCTTGCGGAGCCCCCTTCCGAGGCCGATGCGAGCGCGGGTCGCCTGGCGCGCCTTCGCGTGCGCTCGGGCGACCACATCGAGGCCGATGCATTCGTCTTCGCCTGCGGACCGTGGCTGCCGACACTGTTCAGCGATGTCGAGCTGGCGGTGACCCGCCAGGAGGTGCTCTTCTTCGGCACGCCGCCGGGCGATGCGCGCTTCGATGCGCAGCACGCTCCCGCCTGGGTCGATTTCGACCGCGCCTTCTACGGCATCCCCTCGATCGAAGGACGTGGCTTCAAATGCGCGCCGGACGGGCCCGGTCCGGTCGTCGATCCGGACCTCCAGGAGCGGGTGGTGACGCCGTCATCGGTCGAGACGTCGCGCGGCCTGCTGCGCGAGCGCTTCCCGGCGCTGGCCGATCAGCCGGTGGTCGAGAGCCGCGTGTGCCAGTACGAGTCCACGGCCGACAGCCACTTCCTGATAGATCGGCATCCCGCCTGGTCGAACGTCTGGATCGTGGGCGGCGGCTCGGGGCACGGCTTCAAGCATGGCCCGACGATCGGGGAGTACGTCGTGGCACGGCTCGTGGGGGACGCTGCGGTTGTTGCCGAGCTGGCGCCGCCCGACGACCGCTTTGCGCTGCGCGCCCGGCAGCCGGGCACAGGCCTGCGCACCATGGCCGACGCTGCTCACTTCATCCGCTGAGTGCGGCGCGCGGCCTTCAGGACGCCGTCAGCGCCGTCTCGAAGGCTGGATAGGTGTCCGGCCGCAGCACGAAGCGCGCAAGCTCCAGGCTCGTCTCGCCACGCAGGTGGCCGGCGACCGTCTCGATCGCGATCCGCGCGCCCTCGTCGAGCGGATAGCCGTAGATCCCCAGGCTGATGGCTGGGAACGCGATGCTCCTCGCGCCCAGGGCGTCGCACAGCTCCAGGCACGCCCGATACGCTGACGCCAGCTCCTGCGCCTCGCCCTGCGTGCCGCCGCGCCAGCGCGGCCCGACCGCGTGCAGCACCCACCTCGCCGCGAGGCGGCCTGCCGAGGTCTCGACGGCGCTGCCGGTCGGCGTGCCATGGGGATGGAGGCGCCGCAGCTCGCGCATCAGCTCAGGCCCGGCGGCACGGTGGATCGCGCCATCGACGCCGCCACCACCGCTGAGCGAGGCGTTGGCCGCGTTGGCTATGGCGTCCACGCGCTCGAGGGTGATGTCGCCGACCACAAGCTCGAGCCGCCGGCCATCGATC
>JBBSHF010000039.1:0-16398 GCA_038253355.1 Candidatus Limnocylindria bacterium | reverse complement strand
GGAATGTTCAGCGAGATGCGCGACACCATGTCGATGGCGCTGCTGTCGATGGGCGTCAAGCCCGAGAACGCCACCGTCGCCGACGTGCAAAAGGCGGGCGACAAAATGCAGACGGCGCGCAGCAGCGGCCAGTTCCGGAACTTTTACGGCAACGACTACTACGACCAGCTCGCCGGCAAGAACCTGGCGCTGACCATCGCCTGGTCAGGTGACATCACCCAGATGAAGCTCTACGACAATCCGGACGTAGAGTTCGTGGTGCCCGATTCGGGCGGGATGCGCTGGGTCGACAACATGGCCATCCCCAAGAACGCCGAGCATCCGGCGGACGCCCACGCGATGATGAACTTCTGGTACGACCCGGCGAACGCGGTGCCACTTTCGGAGTACATCGGCTACTTTTCGCCGGTGAAGGGCGTTCCGGACCTGATCCGTGCCGATGCCACCGCTGCCACCACTGCCGGCGACAAGGAGACCGCGGCGCAGCTGACCACGGTCGCCGACACGGTCACCCCCTCCGCCACGGCACTGAAGAACGTCTACACCTACAAGCTTCTCGACGACGCCGAGGAGAAGCAATGGAACGACATCTTTCAGAAGGTCGTGAGCGGCTGATCCATCACTGAGACGAGGCGCCGCTGGCCGGCGCCCCGTCTGTCGGAGGTGTGAGGCATGCTGCGCCGCTACCGTTGGGCCGTCCCCTACCTGTTCCTCGTCCCGGGTGGCCTGTGGCTGCTCGCCTTCTTCGTGGTGCCCATGGTTGTCATGGCATCGGTGAGCCTGCAGCAAGGCTCGCTCTCCGGGGGCTATGCAATGACCTTCAACTTCGGCATCTACCCTGAGGCCGTCAGCCGCTGGGCTCCGCAGTTCCTGCGCTCGCTGGAGTACGCGCTGATCGTCACCGTGTTGACCCTGCTCATCGGCTATCCGATGGCCTACACCATTGCCTTCCGCGGTGGCGGCGCAAAGAACGTCCTGCTGCTCCTGGTGATCCTGCCGTTCTTCACCAGCTTCATCATTCGCACCCTCGCGTGGAAGATGATCCTCGCTGACAACGGATTCGTGCTCGGCACGCTCAAGAGCTGGCACGTGGTTGACGAGGGGTTCCGGCTGATCGCCACGCCCATCGCGGTCCTCTCTGGACTGACGTACAACTTCCTGCCGTTCATGGTCCTGCCGCTCTACGTCGCGCTGGAGAAGATCGACCCGCGCCTGATCGATGCGGCGAATGATCTGTACGCAAGCCGCACCCAGGCGTTCCTGCGCGTCACGCTGCCCCTCTCCATGGCCGGCGTTTTCGCCGGGTCGCTGCTGACCTTCATTCCTGCCGTCGGTGATTTCATCAACGCCCAGATTCTGGGCAGTCCCGACACGACGATGATCGGCAACGTCATTCAGCGCCTGTTCCTCAACAACAACGACTATCCGCAGGCCGCGGCACTCGGCTTCGTACTGATGGCCGCCATCCTGGTCATGGTCGGCGTCTACGCCAGGGTGGTGGGTGGCGAGGAGCTGACGACCGGATGAGCGCGACTGCCAGCACCATCGAAGGCAGGGCGACCCAGTCGCTCGCCCCGAACCGGCGATCCCTGCGCCATCGGCTCGGGAGGCTGGCGCTGCCGGTCTATACCGGGTTCGCCGTCGCCTATCTGTTCCTGCCGATCGCGGTCATCATCGCCTTCAGCTTCAACGACCCGCGCGGACGCCAGAACATCACCTGGCAGGGCTTCACCCTGCATAACTACCTCGACATCTGGGGCCGGCCGGACGTCACCGGGCCGATGATCACCAGCCTGACGGTCGCCGTCGTCTCGACCGTCGTGGCCACGACGCTCGGAACGCTGATCGGCCTGGCGCTGACCCGCTACCACTTCCGCGGCCGTGGGCCGCTGAACATGCTCATCTTTCTGCCCATGGCGAGCCCTGAGATCATCCTGGGCGCGTCGCTGTTGACCCTGTTCGTGACGCTCGGCGTCCAGCGCGACATCGTCACGATCATCATCGCGCACGTCATGTTCAACATCAGTTACGTGGTGGTGACCGTGCGCGCACGCCTCGCCGGGTTCAACCGATCCCTCGAGGAAGCGGCGATGGACCTGGGCGCCAATGAGTGGACGACGTTCCGGAAGGTCACCTTCCCGCTCATCTTCCCCGGCATTCTGGCCGCGGCGCTGCTCGCCTTTGCGCTGTCGATCGACGACTACGTCATCACATCGTTTGCGGCGGGCCGCACGGTCACTTTCCCGCTGTGGGTCTTCGGCGTCAGCCGTCTTGGCGTGCCGCCCGAGGTGAACGTTCTGGGGACGCTGATCTTCGTGATCGCCTTCGGTTTCATCGCGTTGCAGATCATGGTCCAGCGACGGCGCTCGAGCGCCGAAGCGAGGGCACAGGCAACGCCATGACGCTCCCCGCCGCGCAGCATCCGCACTCGGCGACGGCGGAACCCAATCCCGACGGCCGGTTCCGCATCACCGAGGCTGCGCACTTGGTCGGTGTTTCGCCATCGACGCTGCGCCAGTGGGAACGGCAGGGCCTGGTCAGGCCCATGCGCACGCCCGGGGGATATCGGCTGTACAGCCAGGACGACCTCGACCGATTACGCCGTGTCCGGCGCCTCCGCCACGTTGAGCGCGTGAACGCGCCGGGAATCCGCCGCATCCTGGACGGTGATACGGCGTCGGCTGCGCCGATGGCCGATGGCTCGCGGGTGCGTGCGCTGCGCATGGAGCGCGGCCTCTCGCTGCGCGAGGCATCTCGGCGCTCCGCATTGAGTGTCAGCTTCATCAGCTCGCTCGAGCGCGGAGCCGCCGGCGCATCGGTCGCAACGCTGCAACGGCTGACCAGCGCCTACGGCGGCACCATGCTCGACCTGCTGGATGGCTCGGTACCGCTGGGTCGCGTCGTGCGGCCGCACGAGCGTGCGGTGCTGCAGATGGGCAGCTCAGACGTGCGCATCGAGCAGCTGGCGAATGGCCACACGAAGCTGGAGCCGCAGCTCTTCGTGCTGCGCGCCGGGGCCAGCAGCGAGGGAGCCTATGCGCACGCCGGGGAGGAATTCCTGTTCGTCCTGGAGGGAGACGTGACCGTCTGGATCGCGGACGACGAGTGTTATCGGCTGAGCACCGGCGATGCGCTGTCGTTTCCATCAAGCCTGCCGCATCGCTGGCGCAACGAAGCCAGCGGGGAGACCCGATTGCTGTGGATCAACACGCCACCGACCTTCTGACCCGCGATTCCGAGGTGCTGCTCGCCCGCCGCGACGGGATACCACTGGTCTGGGCGCGCTACACCGATCTCGTGGTCGAGCGCGGCGCCGGCTCGTGGCTCGAGACGGTCAACGGCGAGCGCTACCTGGACTACACCTCCGGGATCGCCGTGACCAGCACCGGCCACGCCCATCCGCGGGTTTCGGCGGCCATCGCCGAGCAGGCCGCGCGGCTCATCCACGCGCAGCAGAACATCGTCTATCACCGCCCCGGGCTGGAGCTGCATGAGCGCCTGCCCCGCTACTTCCCGGGCGGCGGCGATGCGTCCCTGTTCCTCTCCAACTCCGGCGCGGAGGCGGTCGAGGCGGCGGTCAAGCTGGCCAAGATCGCTACCCGCCGCCCCGGCATCATCGCCTTTCGCGGCAGCTTTCACGGTCGGACCCACGCCGCCATGGCGCTGACCAGCTCCGGAGTGAAGTACCGCGGCCATTACGAGCCGCTGCTTGGCGGCATTCATTTCGCGGCTTTCCCCTATCCGCTTCGCCTTGGCGGCCCGGACGCAGCGCTGTCAGCCGCGTTGGCCGGGATCGACGAGCTCTTCGCCACCCTTATGTATCCCGATGACGTGGCCGCGTTCCTGGTCGAGCCGATCCTCGGCGAGGGCGGGTACGTGGTGCCGCCGGACGGCTTCCTGCCCGCGTTGCGCGAGATCGCCGACCGCCACGGCATCCTGCTCATCGCCGACGAGGTGCAGACTGGCTTCGGCCGGACCGGCCGCTTCTTCGCCTCCGAATGGACCGATGCGCGACCGGACATCGTGGTCATGGCCAAGGGCATGGCGTCGGGGATGCCACTCTCCGGAATCATGGCGTCGCGGTCGCTGATGGACGCGTTCGCGCCCGGCGCTCACGGCGGCACCTACGGCGGCAACGCGGTGGCCTGCGCGGCGGCGCTCGCGACGCTCGACGTGATCGAGGAAGAGGGGTTGGTCGCCAACGCGCAGCGCCAGGGCGAGCGGCTGCTCGCAGGGCTGCGCGACGCCGCTGCCGGCAAGCAGTGCGTCGCCGAGGTGCGCGGCCGCGGCCTGATGGTCGCACTCGAGCTCGCCGATCCGGGCACGCTCGCCCCTCGGCCGGACCTTGCCAGGCAAATGCTGCACGACGCGTTCGAGCAGCACCTGCTCCTGCTCAGCTGTGGGACGTACGGTCAGGTGGTGCGCATCATCCCGCCGCTGGTGACGACCAACGACGAGGTGGACCTGGCCGTGAAGATTATTGGCGGGGTCCTGGGGACGCTGTAGCTTCCTCAACGGCGTTGGGCGATGTGGGTGGTGCATCAGCGAGCACGGGAGCGGCCTCGCTCAGCCGGCGAGCTCCGCCGCGAAGTCACGGAAGGTCGACACGTATCGGTCGATCTCTACCTGGCTGTGCTGCACCGACAATGTCCACTGGTCGTCGGGCCCGGGCGGCAGCAGGATGCCGCGGTTGGCAAGGTAGAAGAACGAGGCTGCCCACAGGTCGCCGTCGAGGCCGATGAAGTCGCGATAGTTCGTCACCCGCCCGGGCGTGAACATGACGCAGCCCTTCGGGCCGACGTTGATGGCGTAGCCGGGCAGGGCGTACTCGGCCAGGACCGCCGCACAACCATCGGTCAGGCGCTGCGCCAGGGCGTGCAGCCGCGGGTAGACATCCGGCGTCAGGATGCGCGTCAGCGTGGCCAGCCCGGCGGCCATCGACAGCGGGTTGCCGTTGAACGTGCCGAGGTGCGCGACGCGGGTCGCGCCGCCCGGAATCGTGGTGTGCTCGAGCGCCGTTCCACGAGCGCCGCCGCCCGATGGCACCGCCTCGATGACGCGCATCACCTCGTCGCGGCCGCCGAAGGCGCCGATCGGCACGCCGCCGCCGATGCTCTTGGCAAGACAGAACAGGTCCGGCTTGACCCCGAAATACTCGTACGCCCCGCCGTAGGCCAGCACCACGCCCGTCTTGACCTCGTCGAAGATGAGGACCGTGCCGTGCGCGGTGGCCAGCTCACGGACGCGTTCCAGGTAGCCCGGCAGCGGCGGCACGACCCCAATGTTGAACTGCACCGGCTCGATGATGATCGCCGCGATCTC
Source organism: Candidatus Limnocylindria bacterium (assembly GCA_038253355.1). Classification (GTDB taxonomy): domain Bacteria; phylum Chloroflexota; class Limnocylindria; order QHBO01; family QHBO01; genus JAICUY01. The sequence goes on along the minus strand of JBBSHF010000039.1, from coordinate 11,076 downwards.
GCCGCGATGGCGCTCGAGGATCGCCGACAGTGCCTCCGGCTGGTTGTACGGCGCGATGACCGTCTCATCGATGCGGCTGCGCGGCATGCCCGCCGTGGCGGGAACGGTGTTGGGCGCATCGGCCGGGCCCATCAGGTCGCGCGGCGGCTGGATGCTGAGCAGCACGTCGTCGTGGTGGCCGTGGTAGCCGCCCTCGAACTTGACGATCTTCTCGCGCCCGGTGTAGCCGCGCGCGACACGGATGGCGTCCATGGTCGCCTCGGTGCCGGAGTTGCTGAAGCGCACCAGGTCGGCGCCGAAGCGGCGCTTGATCTCCTCGGCCAACGCCACCCCGTCCTCGACCGGGAATGTGTAGCAGGTGCCGTTGGCGACCCGTTGCTGCAGCACCTCGGCGAGGATTGGATGCGAATGCCCCGCGGCGAGCACGCCAAACGCCATGTCGAAGTCGACGTACTCGTTGCCATCGACGTCGGTGATGCGCGAGCCGCGCGCATCGGTCATGAACAGCGGGTAGGGGTCATACGACTGGAACGAGCTGGCGACACCCAACGGCATGACGTGCTTGGCACGCTCGAACAGCTCGGCGCTGCGCGGGGTGCGGGCCTGATACGCCGCCTCCTCCCGCTCGTGGATCTCCGCCAACCGCGCCCGGTCGATACCAACTGAAACCGTCATCTGACTACCTCGAAACTGCTGGCCGCCGTCAGGTCGGCCGATGCTCACCGGGTCGCATCTCGACCATGTCGTGATGGATGCCGTATCGGTCGAGAAGCGCGAGATACGGATCCGGATCGAATGGCTCAGGGCCCAGCACGCCGCTCCCCTTCCAGGCGCCGGAGCTGAGCAGCTCCATGGCGATCACCGGGTTGAAGCCAGTCTGCCAGGCGACCGCCTGCAGACCGTAGTTCTGCCACGTCTCGGAGGCATCGGTCATTTGGTAGAGAAAGACCTCTCGCTGCTTGCCATCCTTGCGGCCGATGACCCAGGTGCCGACGATGGCGCGACCGACCATCTTGTCGCCGACCTTGGCCGGATCGGGCGTGATGGCTGCCAGGACGTCGCGCGGCGCGACCTCGACGCCTTTCACGTTCACCTTGTCGGTGCGGTCCATGCCCAGCGCGTGGATCGTGCGCAGCTTATCGATGAAGTCGCTACCAAGCGCGTACTTGAAGGTGACGCGCTTGGTCTCGATGTAACGCGGCACGAGCAGGACCTCCTCGTGCTCGACGTTGACGCACTCGACCGGACCGATGCCCTCCGGGAACGGAAACATCTCGGGCGCGCTGAACGGCTCGGTGGTGTGCCACGCGCCGTCGGCCCAGATGACCGGCGGGTTGAGGCATTCCTCGATGGTGGTCCAGATGCTGAACACCGGCGCGAAGTCGTAGCCAGTGATGCGCAGGTCGCCACCATCGCGCACGTGCACCGCATCGATCTCGTCGAACAGGTGCTTCTTGGCATGGGCCGCGAAGACGTCGGTCAGACCCGGGTCCATGCCCATGCCCAGCAGCGCCAGCTTGCCGGACCGTGCCCACGGTTCGATCATCGCGAACTGCTCATCGGCCAGCTTCAGGCCGGGCTGCTCAAACGGCCGCTCGCGGTTCGGCTTCGACAGGCTGGTGGCCATGTCCATGTAGTTCGTCGTCGCCTCGAGCGCCGCGCGGAAGATAGGCATCACCAGCTGCGGGTCGACCGCGTTCATGACCAGGTCGGACCGATGCTTCTCGATCAGCTCGACGACGGCCTTGATGTCGGTCGCGTCGATCTGGGCTGCCTGGAAGCGCCTGGCCTGGCCGACACCGTCGACGACCGCCCTGGCGCGCTCGAGGTCGTAATCGGCGACCACCATCTGCTCGCACCATTCGCGCTCGGCGGTGAGCTTGGCGATGGCCTCGCCGACGGTGCCGGCACCGATGAGAAGGATCCGCATGAGTGATGCTCCGCGTGCTGCGTGTTCCGACGCGTTCGAAGGCACGCGTCTGCGCAACAGGATCTCGGTGCCGATTCGCGCTGTGGAGCGCGTTCGACGGCAAATGTACCAGACCGAAGGCAATTCCGGCCAGCGCTGATTCGAGTCGCCTCACGAATAATCAGCGGCTGAGCGGCAGCTTCTCGCTCCTTTGATCCACACGGCGAATCATGTCGGAATCCCGACTGGCGCGTCGATTGGGTCCACTGACGGTCCGTCAGAGCTCGCCGGACTCCATGAGCCGCTTCATATTGGCGAGGCCACGCGCCCAGCCGCGATCGTAGTTGCGCACGAAGGGCGTGCCGATGAGCCTCATGATCCCCTTGAGGTCGAACATCGAGTCGACGTCGACGCGCGTCCCTTCGGCGACCGCTTCGAAGACGATGCGCACGTCGAACGGCGCGTTGCGCGAGATGCCCTTCAGCGAGGCCAGGTGCGGCGGGTCGTATGCCGTGACTACGGCATCGTTCTCCACCGGGCGACCCAGGACGCGGACGCGGGCGCGGCGCGTGGAGCCGACGCCGTGCGGCGGAGGCGAGGTCCACCACTCCTCGACGCGCGCGGGGTACCAGCGTCCGGTGAGCTCGACATTCGTGAGCACTGCGAAGACGTCCTCGATCGGACGCTGGATGGTGACCGTGCTCCGCGTCATGTCAGTACTTCAGTCGACGATCTTGGCCATCACGTGCTTGACGATCGTGTAGTCCTCGATCGAGTAGCTGCTCATGTCCTTGCCGTAGCCGGACTGCCCGAAGCCGCCGTGCGGCATCTCGGAGGCCATCGTTAGGTGGTCGTTGATCCAGACCGTGCCGTATCGCAGCGCCTTCGCCGCACGCAGCGCGCGCTTGATGTCCTTCGTCCAGACCGATGCCGCCAGCCCGTAGGGCACCCCGTTCGCCCAGCGGATGCCCTCGGCTTCGTCGCTGAAGCGCTGGACCGTCACGACCGGGCCGAAGACCTCGTTCTGCACGATCTCGGCGTCCTGTGCCACGCCCGCCACGATGGACGGCTTGTAGAAGAAGCCGCGGTCGCCGAAGCTTTCGCCGCCGGTCGCGATCTCGGCGCCGTAGCCGCGTGCCCGTTCGATGAAGCCCGCAACGCGCTCGCGCTGAGCCGACGAGACGAGCGGTCCCATGTCGAGCTCCGGATCCGATGCCGGATCGCCGACCTTGATCGACTCGACCGCGGGGATCAACGCCTCCAGCGCGCGCTCGTAACCATCGCCCATGGCGATGATCCGAGTCGCGGCCGTGCAGTCCTGGCCGGAGTTGAAGAAGCCGGCCAGCTTGATCGTCTCGGCAAGCGCATCCATGTCGGCGTCGTCATAGACGAGCACCGGCGCCTTGCCGCCGAGCTCGAGGTGCACGCGCTTGACGGTCTGCGCGGCAGCCGCCGCGATCTCGCGACCGGTGGCCGTGTCACCGGTCAGGCTCACCATGTCGACGTCGGGATGGGTGATCAGCCGATGCCCCACGCTCTCACCCGGCCCGGTCACCACGTTGAGCACGCCCTTGGGAAAGATGTCGGCGGCGAGCTCGGCCACGCGCAGCGCCGAGAGCGGCGTCATGGAAGCGGGCTTGAGGACCACGGTGCAGCCCGCGGCCAGCGCCGGGCCGAGCTTCCAGATGGCCATCATCAGCGGGTAGTTCCACGGCGCCACCTGGCCCACGACGCCCGCCGGCTCGCGGCGGATCATGCTGGTGTGGGTGGTGACGTACTCCCCCGCCGCCTTGCCCTCGACCACGCGGGACGCGCCCGCGAAGAAGCGCACGTTGTCGACCGTGAACTCGACGTCGAAGTCGGCGACTCCCTTTGGCTTGCCGACGTTGGCCTGCTCGAGGCCAGAGAGCGTCTCGGTGTCGCGCTCGATCGCATCCGCGAAGGCATACAGCGCCTTCGATCGCTCCGCCGGTGTCGTCTGCGACCAGGTCTCGAACGCAGTGTGCGCGGCGGCGACGGCGCGATCGACGTCCGACGCGTCGCCCTTCGGTACCTGGGCGATCTCTTCTTCGGTGGCCGGGTTGATGACGGTCGCGGTCTCCCCGCTGGCCGCATCGGTCCAGTCGCCGTTGATGAACATCCGGTTGCGGGTAGCGGTGAGCGTCATCACCAACCTCATGGCTGCACAAGGACTCCCCCGAATGCGCCGTATCCTAGCCCAAGTCCTCCCCGGCGAAGGCAGCCAGGACCGATGCGGGAACCGGCACCAGCGGTGGCCGTGGCGTGACCTGCGCGCGTGGGTCGTCGGCGGCGAGCTCGAGGCGCTCCGCCAACCACGGCACGCAGCGTCTCCCCTGGCAGACGCCGAAGGCGACGCGCGTGGCGCGCTTCAGCTGATCGACTGTCTCCCAGCCGTTGGCCACGGCCCGATACACCGCGTCGGCGCTCACACCACGGCAGGCACACGCCAGGTGCTCGAGCTCGCCGAGGGTCGCGACCACGCCCGATCCGGCGAGCAGCGCCTCGAGCCGACCGTCGGATCCCTCGATCTCCAGCCGCGCGGCTCGCACCTCGTAGGGCGTGACCGTCACGTCGTCCAGCCGCGCGGCGCGCAGGACGTACCCGCCGCCCTCGGGCCAGGCGTCGAAGACCGTCGCGCCCAGCTCGGGAAGGTCGCCGTCGACAACGCGGATGAGGGCGACCTCGCGCCGCTCAACCGGCCGAACGTCGAGCGGCCGGCGGTCCGGCGCGCGCAGGCGCTCCCAGACGGGAATCCGCGAGGCGGCAGTTGGCGGCCTATTCATGCAATGCCCGATTCACGCCTTCACAGCTTCCCGTCCGCTACCAACCCTGTTGGTGATAAGCGGGTCGCGCGGGCCGAATCGGCTCGGGCATGCTTTGGCTGAGCATGAGCTGGGCCTCGGATGCGTGAGCAAGGGCCAGTTCTTCCGCTTAGCACCAACCGTAGTGGTAGGCGGCGGACAGATGAAGGTGCCGCGGCCGCATCGGTCCGTGACGTCATTCCGCAGGCGCCAGGCGCCGGTAGCCTGAGCCGAACCAGATCAGCGGCTCGACCCCCTCCTCGTATCCCGCGGCGACGATCTCGCCGATGAAAATCGAGTGATCGCCGCCGTCGTGCCGGTCGACTAGGCGGCAATCGAAGTAGGCGATCGCGCCCTCGAGGATGGGTGAGCCCGTCTCCGCCTCGTGCCACGGCGCATCGCAGAAGCGCTGCAGCTTCACCGCGGTCGTTGGCTGGGCGAAGCAGTCGGCCAGCGCCGTCTGACCGATGGACAGGACGCTGGCGGCGAACGAGTGACTCTGCACGATCGCCTGGTGCGTCTCCGAGCGACGGCTGATGCTGGCCATCATCAGCGGTGGATCGATGCTGACCGATGCGATCGCGTTGGCCGTCATGCCGGCCAACAACGGCCCGTACCGCGCGGCCACGACGGTCACGCCGGTGGCAAAGCGGGCCATCATGTCGCGCAGCCGACGGCCCTCCGGGCTGCTCGCGAGCGTCACGGCTCAGCTCACCGGCACGTTTGCCAGGCGGAAGCAGCTGACGAACCAGCGGTACAGCTCGTCGGCGTTCGGCGCCTCGAACGCGATCGTCCGGGGACCGATGCGCTCCACGCCGGGCGGCATGCTCGCGAAGTCGGCCATCACCGGCTGCAGGAAGTCGATCTCGCAGCGCAGCGGAGGCTCGGCTCGGCAGAGCTGCATCTCGCCCAGCCGACCCAACGCGCGCGCGACTGCTTCGCCAATCGCGCTCCGCGCGCGTTCCGGCGAGAGGGACTCGGCGAGATGCGCGCCCAGCGCGCGCTTGACGATTACGCGCTCCGCCCACGGAAGCAGCTGCTCGATCTCGCCGGCCAGCGCGTCGTCGCCACTCACCAGGACGACCGGCACGCCGAAGTGGCCCAGGCGTAGCGCGTTGATCCCCGCTTCGTTCTGCGCCACGCCGCCGATGCGCACCCCGGCGAGGGCCCGCGACGAATAGGTGTGCCCGATCACGCCCGTCGGATGCCCGGCTCCGGCGTGATAGCCGATGAAGATCGCCGCGTCGAAGGCCTCGTCGCCCGGCCCACCCACGCCCTGGGTCATCGAATATGGTTTATCGCCGGTGATCAGCCGCGCGGCCGGGTGCAGGTCCTCGGCGCGCAGGTTGCGCATCTGCCAATGGCTGTCGTTGACGACCACCTCATCGGCGCCGGCGGCCAGTGCGGCCTCGATCGCGGCGTTCGTCTCGCCCGCCATCAGCGCCCGGGTGCGGTCGTAGTCGGCGCGATCGATCCCCTCCGTACCGAACACGGTCTGCTTCGGATGAGAGACGCCGGCCAGGCCCTCCATGTCGACGGAGAGGTAGATGCGCATCTATCGGTATCGCTCCAGCTTCTCGAGAATGGCGTTGGCGGTGGTCCAATCCTGCGCGCTCGGCTGCTCGCCGCGGTGGAGGTGCAGCAGCGGGATGGTGTTCCAGCTCGGACCGTCCTCGCGTGGGATGTGGATCGCCATGTCGCCACGGTCGAGATGGGCGACAACGGTCGCCCCGCGGTCCCCGCCACGCGCCAGTGCGCGCTCCAGGGTGTGCGCGAACTCCTCGGCTGATCCGAACTCCTGACCGATGCGCATCGCGATCAACCCGCTCCGCGGCGGCAGGATCGCACCCCGCGCGTCGGCCGGCAGGGCGCCGGCGTTCATCGGTTCGGTGTTCATCGGCCTAGCGAATCCAGCCCAGGCTGCTGAAGAGCCAGCCAAAGAAGGTGAGGCTGCCCAGGATGGCGAACGCCAGGACCACCAGCAGGAGCAGCAGACCAATCGCGCTTGCCCAGCTGGGGAGCGGCGACCGCGATGGCGACGGCCTCAGCGAACCTTGCATCAGCCAGATGGCCAGCGCGTCACCGTCGACGCGCATCTCGCTGCGGTCGTCGAGCGGGATCAAGACCAGCCGATCGTCGGCGCTTTCGGCGGTGAGCAGGGCCCGTGCCTGGTCGCCCTGACGAACGACCACGGCGTGGTCGCCATCGCTGCTGGTGAGCGCCGCGACCTCCAGCGCGTTGCTGCGGCCGAGGGGAAGCGGCGGAAGTTCAGGCTCCACGTCGGCGATGGTAGCAGCCGGCGAGTGCCTGGCCGTCTGATTGTCAAATGTTCCGCTGGTGAGCACCGATCGCCGCGATCGTCGTCTGATTGTCAAATGTTCCGCTGGTGAGCACCGATCGCCCCGATCGGCGTCTGAGCCTGTCATCTGCTCGCCAGGGCGACATCTGACGCCACCACGCATGGCCGCGCCGTCTCGTGCTCACCACGGCAACATTTGACTGGCTCGGCTGATCACTGGCTCAACTGATCACTGGCTCGGCTGATCACTGGCTCAGCCACTCACCGGTCAGCCGCGGAACGCCTCGATCGCCGGCGCCAGGGCCTCGATGCTCCCGAGCGTGATCGGGTCGAGCACGAGCTGCACGTGAGCCACGCCCACGTCGGCGAACGACGACAGCGCGTCCGCCAGCGCCGCAGGCTCCGACCGCAGTGCCTTCACAGGAGGATCGCCAAATGCCGTACGGCGGCCGACCGCATCGGCGAATGCGACGAACAGGGCGACCGTGCGCTCGACCTCAGCCGGATCGCGACCCACCGCTCCGCATGCCGCGTCAACGGCGTCACGCAGCTTCAGGTAGCCCGCGACCGAGTTGCCAAACCAGGCATACCAGGCGTTCCAGGCGTCCACGAATGGGAGCGTGATTTCCAGCATGCGCGAGCCCATTGAGCCGACCATCAGCGGCGGCCCCGCCGGCCGTGGTCCGCGCGGGATCAGCGTGCAGTCCGGCGCCGCGTAGTAGTCGCCGCCGAAGTCGACGTGTCCCTCGCGCAGGAGCGAGCGGATGATGGTGAACGCCTCCTCGAAGCGGCTCACCCGGTGGTCGTACGGGATCCCGAAGGCGCGGTACTCGACCTCGTTCCAGCCGGCACCCAGCCCCAGGATCAGCCGGCCGCCGCTGATCTCGTCGATGGTTGCGGCCTGCTTGGCCAGCACGGCCGGGTTATGGAAGCTGGTGCAGGCCACCAGCGGACCGATCTCGACGCGCTGCGTCGCCTCGGCCAGCGCCGCCATCAGCGACCAGGCTTCCCACGGCCCGCGTTCTTCGCCGTCTTCGTATCGGTACAGCAGGTGCTCGCCGACCCACACAGAATCGAGACCGATGCCTTCGGCCGCCTGTGCCATCGCACGCAGCTCCGGCCAGCGCGACATACGCTCGACCTCGGGAAGCTGCACGCCGATCTTCATCGGCCCATGATGACGCCATGACAGATTCAGGGTTTCTCGACGTTCCCGGCGGCCAGCTCTATTTCGAGGCCGATGGCTCCGGCCACCCCCTCGTCCTCGTCCACGCCGGCGTTGCCAACCTGCGCATGTGGGACGACCAGGTCGCGGCCTTCGCCGAGCGCTACCGCGTCATCCGCTACGACACGCGCGGCTGGGGCCGCAGCGAGACGGAGCAGGTCGAGTTCACGAACCGCGGTGACCTGGCGGCTGTGCTGGACCATTTCGACGCGTCGTCCGCCTACGTGCTCGGCCTGTCGCGCGGCGGGAGCATCGTGCTCGATTTCGCGCTCGAGTATCCCGTTCGGATCGATGCGCTGATCGTGGCAGCCGGCGGCGTTGGCGGCTTCGAGACCGAGGAGTCGCCGGAGGACGAGGCGCTGCAGGCCGAGGCCGAGCGGCACGAAAAGGCGCACGACTGGGAGTGGCTGAGCGACTTCGAGACCCGCTTCTGGGTCAACGGGCCCGGCCAGCCGGCCGATCGCGTCGACTCGGCCATCCGTGATCGCGTTCACGACTGGATCCTGACGACCTACCAGGCCGAGAAGAACGAGGGCAAGCCGCAGGGCATGCAGCCGCCGGCCAACGAGCGGCTGAGCCAACTGCACGTGCCGACGCTGGTGATGGTCGGCGACCTCGACGAGGCGAGCACCCAGCAGTCCTGCCGACATCTCGCCGAGGAGGTGCCCGGGGCACGCTTCGAGCTGTTCGAGGGCGCGGCGCACATGCTCAACCTCGAGCAGCCGGACAAGTTCAGCCGGTTGGTGCTCGACTTCCTCGCGCCGCTCAGCTAAGCGCGCGGTGTCGCCTCCATCATTCGTAACGGAACTGGTTACGAATCGCATCCGCGTGCGTGTCCGCCGCGTCGGCGACTACGCCACCCGCTTCGTCTTCTTCGAAACGTAGTCGACCAGCACGTACTCGCCCAGGTTCTCCGGCTCGACGTAGAAGGCGCGCCCGCGGTTGATGCGCGACATCAGGTCGACGAATTCCGACAGGTAGCGCGATCTCTCGAGCATGAAGGTGTTGATCACGATCCCCTCCTTCGTGGCGCGCCCGACCTCCCGGAGCGTCGACTGCATGGTGCGGATCGTCGGCGGATAGGCGAACTCGACCTGGCCGTTGGCGATATGCGCGGTCGGCTCGCCGTCGGTGATGACCACGATCTCCTTGTTGCCGCCGTGGCGCCGGCCGAGCAGCTGTCGGGCGATGATCAGCGCATGCTGCAGATTGGTGCCGTACTCGAACTCGTACGGGCTGAGCGTGGCGATCGCCTCCGGCTTGATCTGGCGCGCATAGTAGGCAAAGCCGACCACGAACAGCCGGTCCCGCGGGTACTTGGTGTGAATGAGCGTGTGCAGCGCCATGGCCACCCGCTTGGCGGCGGTCGAGCAGCCGCGCAGCAGCATCGATCGGCTCATGTCCAGCAGCAGCACGGTGGAGCTCACCGTCGTCTCCTCGGACCGATGGACCTCGAAATCGTCGGGTGAGATGCGCAACGGCGTGCCCGGTCCTTCCCGGGCCATGGCGTTGAACAGCGTCCGGTTGAGATCGATGGCGAACGGGTCGCCGAACTCCAGCCGCTTGGTCTCATCGGTCGGCTCCCCGCCGAAGCCGGGACGTGGTATCGCGTGGCCACCGAACGAGTCGCGGCGGAGCTTGGAGAAGATCTCGGTGAGCGCGCGCATGCCCAGCTTTCGGGCGGCACGCGGCGTCAGCTCGAGGCGTCCGCCGTCGCGCGCCAGGTAACCAGCCTCTTCGAGCGCCCGCGTCAGCTCGCGCAGCTGCTCGAGGTCCTCCTCGGCCTGGTCGCCGCCAAGGTCGCGCAGCGCATCGGCATCGATCCGATCCAGGGCGTCGGGGTCGCGGGCACCGGCGAGCGCCTGCTCCATCTCGTTGAATTGCTGCTGCCGGTCGATGGCGGCCATGGCCTGTGGCAGGCCCATCGGCTCATCGCCCGAGAAGGGATAGGGTTCGCCGAAGCTCTGATCGGGGCGCAGCGACTGCAGGTTGCCGGCGAGCCGAGCCATGTCCCATCGCAGGCGATCGTCGCGCAGCAGGTCATCCATCATCTGCTGCAGCTCGGAGCGCATCTGCGGGCTCATGCTGTTGAGCAGCGACGCCATCTGCGACGCCTGCCGATGCATGTGGTCGATCAGCTGGTCGACGTTCTCGATGCCCGGCGGAAAGTACCTGCCGTGCTTGGCCATGAACCCGGCGAAATCTGCCTGGGTGTCGGCGCCGCTGGCGTGCTTTTCCAGGAGCTGGTTGAGATCGCGGACCATGTCGCGCACCCCGGCGAGGTCCTCCGGCGTGACACGCTCGACACCCTCCTTCATCCCCTGGAAGTAGGTTTGCAGCATCTGCTGCCGCAGCTCGTCGGAGAGCGCGTTGAAGGCGTCGCGCGCATCCGGATCCATGAAGTCGTAGTCGCGCAGGCTGTGCATGCGGCCGGAGAGATCGGGCGGCAGCGCGTCGAGACGGTCGCGTCCCTGCTGTGCGGTGCGTCGCAGCACCTGCTCGGCCATGCGCGCGCTCTCCTGCCCCTCGCCGGGCGGCGCGTCCAGGGCCATCCGCTCAGCCTCGTGCAGCCGTCGCTCGATCCCCTCGCGTTCCTGGCCGACGATCCCCTCCAGCCGCTCGGCGATCTCGTCGAGCACGCCGCCGAGGTTGGAGCGCTCGAGCTCCTGCTCGCGGCGCGCGCGCAGCCGCTCCACGATCTCGCGCAGGCCTGGCACGTCCCCTCCGCGCGTGCCGCGCATCCCGCGCTGCATCAGGCGCTGCAGCGCCCGGCGGATATCGCCTTCGGCCAGCACGTCCTCGCCGAGTGCCTCGAGCACGT
>JBBSHF010000038.1:0-16571 GCA_038253355.1 Candidatus Limnocylindria bacterium | reverse complement strand
CAGCCGCTGAGCACGAGACAGCCCGCCACACGAGCCAGTCCGGCGACCGGTGCTCACCACAACGGCACGTGACAATTTGAGGACCTGCCGCATGTCTCGGGCTGGCACGCGGTGCGCTCCGCCGGGGGCGGCGGCACGCGGGGCGCTCCGGTACCATGATCGGCCCATGTCCGCCTCCTTCCGAACCCATACCTGCGGCGAGCTGCGCGCCGCGAACGTCGGCGACCGCGTGACGCTGGCCGGCTGGGTGCATCGGCGGCGCGACCACGGCCATCTGACCTTTTTCGATCTCCGTGACCGATACGGCCTCACCCAGGTGATCACCAACGCGGATGACGCGCGCGAAGCCCACGAAGCCGGCGAGCCCGCGCGCAACGAGTGGGTCATCCAGGTGCAGGGGACCGTGCGACATCGGCCGCAGGGGACGACCAACGAACACCTGGCGACTGGCGCCATAGAGGTCGCGGTCGAGGAGCTGGTGATCCTCAATCAGAGCAAGGTGCCGCCGTTCTACATCAACGAGCCGCAACCGGGCCTCGACGAGACGCTGCGCCTGAAATATCGCTACCTCGACCTGCGCCGACCGGAGATGCAGCAGCGCATCCTGCTGCGCGGCCGGCTCGCCACCGCAGTGCGCAAAGCGTTCGACGCAATGAACTTCGTCGAGATCGAGACGCCCACGCTGGTGCGCAGCACTCCTGAGGGCGCGCGCGACTACGTTGTGCCGAGTCGGCTGCAGGCGGGCCGCTTCTACGCCCTGCCGCAGTCGCCGCAGGTCCTGAAGCAGCTGCTGATGGTCGCCGGCTACGACCGATACTTCCAGCTGGCGCATGCCTATCGCGACGAAGACCTGCGCGGCGACCGGCAGCCGGAGCACACCCAGATCGACGTCGAGATGAGCTTCGTGCGCGAGGCCGACGTGATGGACACCATCGAGCAGATGGTCCAGACCGTCACCCGCGAGGTGGTCCCCCAACGACCGATCCTGGCCACGCCCTTCCCGCGGGTCAGCTACGAAGAGGCGATCGCACGCTACGGCTCGGACAAGCCCGATATCCGCTTTGGCATGGAGCTCGTCGACCTGACCGATGCCGTGCGCGGCGTCGACTTTCGCGTCTTCAGTGAGCCGATAACAGCCGGCGGGGCGGTGCGTGCCATCGTCGCGCCCGGCTGCGGCGACTACTCGCGCAAGCAGCTCGATGAGCTGACCGACCTGGCACGCCGTCACGGCGCCGCAGGCCTGGCCTGGCTGGTCGTCGAGGCCGATGGCTCCCTGCGCGGTCCCTCGGCAAAGTTCCTGGAGGCCGATGTCCAGGCGGCGGTACGCGCGGCCACTGGCGCTGAGCCCGGCGACCTGACCCTGGTCGTCGCCGATGCCGACCGGACGAAGGGCGCCGAGGCGCTGGGACGCGTGCGCCTCGAGATGGGGGACCGGCTCGGCCTGCGCACGGCGGACGTGCTCGCCTACGTCTGGGTCGACCGCTTCCCGATGTTCAAGTGGGACGAGGAGCTGCATCGCTGGGACGCCACCCATAACCCGTTCAGCGCCCCTGCCTGGGAAGAGGAGGACCGCCTGGAGAGCGACCCGGGATCCGTGCATGCGCAGCAATACGATCTGGCGCTCAACGGCTGGGAGCTGGGCGGCGGTTCCGTGCGGATTCATCGGCGCGACCTGCTGGAGCGCGCCTTCGCGCTGATGGGTCACTCCGTCGAAGAGATGCGCGACGAGTTCGGCGCGCTGCTCGACGCCCTCGAGTACGGGGCACCACCGCACGGCGGCATCGCCATCGGTCTGGACCGATGGGCGGCCCTGCTGGCCGACCAGGACAACATCCGCGAGGTGATGGCGTTCCCCAAGACCCAGTCGGGAAGCGACGTGATGCTGGGTGCTCCCTCGCCCATCAGCCGGGCTCAGCTGGACGAGCTGCACCTTCGCGTCATCGCGGACGCTTGACGGTTCGCGGCGGCCCTGACTTTGCATACGTCGGTCCCATTCGCGGTAACTCCCTCCGATGACCGATGCGCCGTCGGAGCGGGCCCGAATTCAGCGTGAACCCGGTAACAGTCGCCGGTGCGCAATCCGCTCTACTCGCTTAGCGCTGCTCAGACCGACATCTGCACCTTCAGAGGGGTGGCCTGATGCACCGACGTTCCACCGCCCGCCGTGTGCCATCGGGGCCTGCCATGCCCGAGTCCATTGAGCTGCCGAGGTGACCAGCAGTTCGGCGAGCTCTTCATCGGTCGCCGGTTGAAGGAGTATCGAAGACGGAGGCCAGGCCCGAGACCCACGGGGAGTTCCTCGTCCGTCGAAATCATCCGGGTGCGGCATAATCGCTCGGTCATGCCCGCCGACCGGATCTATCTCGACCACGCGGCCACCACGCCGCTGCATCCCGCGGTGCTCGAGGCGATGCTCCCGTACCTCACCGAGCACTGGGGCAACCCGTCCAGCCTTCACGCCAGCGGTCGACACGCGCGACAGGGACTCGACGAAGCGCGCGAGGTCGTGGCGGCGTTCATTGGAGCGAAGCCGCGCGAGATCGTGTTCACCGGTGGGGGCAGTGAGGCAGATAACCTGGCGCTCAAAGGCGTCGCCTGGGCGGCCAGCGCGCGCGGGCGGCACATCATCACCAGCAGCGTGGAGCACAAGGCCGTGATGCATACCTGCGCGGTGCTCGCGCGATCCGGCTTCGAGATCACCTACCTCCCGGTTGACCAATTCGGTCGGGTCGACCCGGCCGATGTGGCCGCAGCCATTGGCGAGCACACCACCCTGGTCAGCGTGATGACCGCCAACAACGAGGTCGGCACCACCGAGCCGATCGCCGCGATCGGCGCCATGTGCCGCGAACGGCGGGTCGCCTTTCATACCGATGCGGTCCAGGCGGCTGGCCAGCTCCCGATCGATGTCGACGCCATGAGCGCCAGCCTGCTGAGCCTGGCCGCGCACAAGCTCTACGGTCCGAAGGGGGTCGGCGCGCTGTACGTGCGGCACGGGACCGCGCTGCTGCCCCAGATCCAGGGAGGGTCGCAGGAGCGCCAGCGGCGCGCCGGGACCGAGAACGTGGCGGGCATCGTGGGCTTCGCCGCGGCGCTCGGGCTGGCGCACGCCGAGTCGGCCACGCGCGAGGCGAGGCTGCGCGATCGGCTGATCGAGGGCTTCGTGGGCATGCCGGAGGTCACGCTGACCGGTCATCCCCGCCAGCGGCTGGCCAACAGCGCCAGCTTCGTGGTCGATGGCGTCGAGGGCGGCGATCTGGTTGCGGCGCTCGACCTGGAGGGAATCGAGACCTCGACGGGCAGCGCCTGCACCTCGGGGAGCACCGAACCCTCGCATGTGCTGCTGGCCATGGGCATCGACCCGCTGCTGGCCCACGGATCGCTGCGGCTGACCGTCGGGCGCGCGACGACGGCGGCCGAGGTGGAACGTGTCATCAAGGTGGGCGCGACCGTCATCCGGCGGCTGCGCGACGTGATGGCGCCGCGGCCGGTCGTCGCATCGGCCTCATGAGCCGGATCGTGGCTGCCATGAGCGGTGGCGTGGACTCCAGCGTCGCCGCGGCGATGCTGGCGGAGGAGGCGCGGCGCTCAGGCGTCGAGGTCGTGGGTGTGTGGATGCGGACCCACCCTGACGCCGGCGAGGGGCTCGAGCAGAAGCGTTCCTGCTGTTCGCCCGATGCGCTCGACGACGCGCGGCGCGTGGCGCAGATGCTCCACATTCCGTTCTTCGTGCTCAACCTGGAGCGTGAGTTCGGGATAAAGGTCATCGATGCCTTCGCCGACGCCTACCTGGCGGGTTCGACGCCGAATCCGTGCCAGGCCTGCAACCAGTACATCAAGTTCGACGAGCTGCTGCGGCGTGGCCTGGCCGCCTATGGTGCCGATGCAGTGGCGACCGGCCACTACGCCCGTCTCGCGTTCGACGGCGGCCGTTGGCGCCTCCTTCGCGCGGCCGATGCGAACAAGGACCAGACCTATTTCCTGTGGGTCCTCTCGCAGGAGCAGCTGAGCCACACGCGCTTCCCGCTGGGCGATCTGACCAAACCGGAGGTGCGCGCGCGCGCCCAGTGGCTGGAGCTGCCGACGGCCCAGAAGCCGGAGTCGCAGGAGATCTGCTTCGTGCCGCTGGGAGACTACCGCACGCTCCTGCAGGAGCGACGCGGCTACGCGGGAGAGCCCGGACCAATCCTGGACGGGAGCGGCGAGCGCGTGGGCACGCACACCGGCTATGCGCACTACACCGTGGGGCAGCGGCACGGCCTGGGCGTGGCGCTGGGCGAGGCGGTCTACGTGCGCGAGGTGCGCGCCGACCGCAACGAAGTGGTGATCGGTCGGCGCGACGAGGTGTCGGCGCGCTCCTTCGTGGCCGACGGACGACGTTTCGTGGCCGGCGAGCCGCCCGCCGAGCGGTTCGCGGCATCGGTCCGGATTCGTCACCGGGCAGCGGACGTGGCCTGCGAAGTCACGCTCATTGGTGATGACCGCTTCGCGGTCGAGACCATCGAGCCGGTCTGGGCGCCTGCGCCCGGACAGGGGGCGGTGCTGTACGACGGCGACGAGTGCCTGGGCGGCGGCCGCATCGCGCGGCAATGACGCCCTGGCTCGTGCTCAGCGCCTTCAGCGCGGCACTCAACCTGCTCGCCTTCATCTGGATCCGCAACCAATGGGGCCGCGTGGTGCCACTCCTGGCCCTCGCCAGCCTGCTCGGCACGGTGGTTGGCAATGCCATCGGCGAGCGCCTTGGCCTTGACCTGCTGCGGATCGGTGACTTCCGCTTCGCAGCCGCATCCGTGGTCGCTCAGCTGGCGATGCTGGCCGTGGTGCTGCTCGGGGCGATGAGCCCGGTCCACGTGGAGATCGAGGAGTAGCGGTCGGACGGAGTTCCGGGCCGCCGCCCACCCGCTACCATCTGCGCGGGGAACCTACGGGCGCAGGACGGAGGTGAGCGTGGACCTCGTGACGGTCATCTTCAACGTGGGCGTCGGGCTCGGCGTGCTGCTGGTCGGCGCGGGCACGCTGCTGCTGGCCATCAACGCACTGCCGCTCATTGGTGAGACGCGCGGGCTGACGAAGGACGCGCGGCGCGTGGTGGCGCTCGCGGAGCGCGAGCTGCAGCCCATCCTGAGCCATTCGCGAGAGCTCGCGGCGAACGCCGAGGTGCTCAGCGAGGACGTCGCGGTCAAGCTCGATCGGCTCAACGACCTGATGAACGCGTTGCAGCAGACCCTCGAGACCGTGCAGGTCACCACCGGACCGCGACGGGTCGGCATCGGGCCGGTAGAATCAGCGGACCTACGGGAGGACGAGCAATTCTGATGAAGGATTCGGGACTCGGCAGCTTTCTGGTCGGGACACTGATCGGCGCTCTGATCGGCGCCGCCCTGGGACTGCTGCTGGCGCCGGAGGCCGGTGAGCAGCTCCGCGATCACGTCGGCGATTTCGTCGACAGCAAGCGCACGGCGTTCGACGAGGCCGTGAAGGAGGGGCGTGCGGCGGCCGAGAAGGCGCGAGCCGACATGCTCACCAAGTACGAGGCCGAGGCTGCCCAGGGCGGCAGCGCGCCGGAGGGCGCCGCCTCGTAGTGTCACAACCACCGACACCGATGCTGAACGAGGGCCGGTGATCGCCGGCTCTCGTCGTGAGTGAGGCGAATTGAGCGTGCAGGCCCCGACCGCGGCCGAGATTCGCGAGCGTTTCCAGCGCTTCTTCGAGGAGCGCGGGCATACTCGCGTGCCATCTGCGCCGCTGCTCGCCAGGCATGATCCGACCCTGCTCTTCGTGAATTCGGGGATGGTTCCCTTCAAGCGCGTCCTGACCGGCGAGGAGAAGCGCGATTACAACCGAGCGGTGGACAGCCAGCTCTGCCTGCGCGTTGCCGGCAAGCACAACGACTTCGAAGAGGTGGGCCGCCGGCCGCAGGCAAATACGCTCTTCGAGATGCTCGGCAGCTGGAGCTTCGGCGATTACTTCAAGCGCGACGCGATTCACTGGCACTGGCAGCTCCTGACCGAGGAGTTCGGGATTTCGGCGGAACGCCTGGCCGCGACGGTCTACACCGACGACGACGAGGCGTTTGCGATCTGGACCGATGAGATCGGCCTGCCACCCGCACGGATCGTGCGCTGGGGCAACATCGCCGCGGGCGACGAGAAGAACTTCTGGAGCATGGGCGAGACCGGTCCCTGCGGGCCGTGCAGCGAGATCCACTACGACCGCGGCGCGGAGTTCAGCGAGGGACCGCAGTGCATCCCCGACCATGCTGAAACCTGCCCGCGCTGGCTGGAGGTCGGAAACCTCGTCTTCATGCAGTTCGACCGCGCCGCGGACGGCACGCTCAGCCCGCTGCCGATGCGCAGCGTTGACACGGGCACCGGGCTGGAACGACTCGCCAGCGTGCTGCAGGGCGTTGACTCGAACTACAAGACTGACCTCTTCGAGCCGATCGTGGCCAAGCTGGCGGAATTCATCGGTCATTCGCCGGAGAACGTGGAGGCGGAGCGCTTCAGCTACCAGGTGGTGGCCGACCACAGCCGGGCGATGACCTTCCTGATCGACCAGGAGGTCCATCCCTCGAACGAGGGCGCCGGTTATGTGCTGCGCCGGATCATGCGTCGCGCGATGCGCCACGGGCGGCTGATGGGGATCGAGCGGCCGTTCCTGGCCGAGACCTGCGCATCGGTGATCGAGATCATGGGCGACGCCTATCCCTCGCTGCACGAGCATCGAGAGCGGATCCGGGACCAGGTGACGGCCGAGGAGGCGAAGTTCGCGCGCACGCTCGCCGCCGGATCCGAACGCCTGCTGGCGCTGGTCGGGGAGGCCGGCGCGTCCGGCATGATCGCCGGTGACGAGGCGTTCCGCCTGCATGACACGTTCGGCTTCCCGATCGACCTGACGGTCGAGATGGCGGCCGAGCACGGCGTGAGCGTGGATCGTCCCGGCTTCGAGGCAGCAATGGACGAGCAGCGCCATCGCTCCCGTGGAGCTCGCGGCGGCCGATTCGTGGCGGCAGCCGGACTGGCCCAGCTGGTGTCGGAGTTCATCGGCTACCCGAACGAGACGCGGGCCGATGACCTGCGTGTGCTTGGGGTGGCGGAGCTCGACGGGCGCGTGCAGGTCGTGCTCGACCGCACGCCGTTCTATGCCGAGGGCGGCGGCCAGGTCGGCGACCGTGGCGAGCTGGTCGGTACGTCGGGGCGCCTGCTGGTCGAAGACACGCAGCGCGTCGCCGAAGCGATCGTGCACCTGGGGCGTCTCGAGGGAGCGTTGAGCGGCGGCGATCACGTGGCGGCACAGGTGGACGAGGAGCGGCGCTGGGCGGCCGCGCGCAACCATACCGGGACGCACCTCCTGCATCGCGCGCTGCGCGACGTGCTCGGCGAGCAGGCCAAACAGGCGGGCAGCTGGGTCGGTCCCGATAGCCTGCGCTTCGACTTTCCTGGTGAACGGGCCACGCCACGCGAGGCGCTGCGCGAGGTGGAGCGCATCGTGAACCGCCAGATTCGCGGCGACGCGGCGGTGATCGCCGCCGAGATGCCGCTCGCCGAGGCGCAGGCGCTGGGCGCCGACATGTTCTTCGGCGAGAAGTACGCGCCGGCCGCGGTGCGCGTCGTGCGCGTCGATGGCTACAGCAGGGAGCTGTGTGGCGGCACGCATGTGCGGGCCAGCGGGCAGATCGGGTCATTCCGGATCATCTCGGAATCGAGCGTCGGGGCCGGGCTGCGACGCATCGAGGCCGTCACTGGCGAGGCCGCCGAGGAGCTGGTCGAGCGGCGCCTCGAGGCGCTCCACGCCGCGGCGCAGCTGCTCGGTGAGCGCGACGAGAACCTGCCGGGTCGGGTCGAGGCGCTGCTGGCACGGCTGCGTGAAATGGAGAAGGCGGCTCGGGAGCCTCGCGGCACGGCCACGACCCGCCTTGATGCCAAGAGCGCGCTGGAGCAGGCGGCTGACGCCGGGACGGTGAGAGTCGTGGTGCAGAGTTATCCGCAAGCTGATGCTGACGCGCTGCGCGCTTTTGCCGACGACCTGCGCGGTGCGGCCGGCCGCTTCGTGGCCGTCGCGGCGGGGAGCGCCAGCGGTCCCGCGCTGATGGTCGCCGCCAGCCGCGACCTGGTTGCCGAGGGCTTCGATGCGGTGAGCGTGGTGCGGGCCGTGGCGCCCATGATCGGCGGTGGCGGGGGCGGGCGGCCCGACCTGGCGCAGGCTGGTGGCAAGGACGCCACGCGGCTCGACGAGGCACTGCGCGAGGCGGCGCGGCTGGCGCTCGAGGCAATGCAGCGCATCGAGAACAGCTGATGACGCAGCTCGTTGGACGGGTCGCCAAGCGGCTCGCAGCGATGGGGCGGTTGCGAGGTGGTGAGCGGCAGGCGCCAGCGCTCGTCGCGCTCGACGTGGGCACCGAGTTCGCCAAGGCGCTGATCGTGCGTCTCGAGCCCGGGCCGCAGGGCGGCGTCATCGGCGCGGTGCACGGCGTGGGACGTCAGCGGCAGGGGCTGACCCACATGCAGAGCGGCACGGTCAGCGACATCGATGCGGTCGTGGCCAACTGTGCCGCGGCGCTCTCCGAAGCCGAGGAGAGCGCCGGGTTGCGCCCCACCGCGGCGGTCATCGGTATCGCGGGAGAGCTGGTCAAGGGCACGACCTCGACTGTGACCGACCGGCGCAATAACGCCAGGGCGCCGCTCACCGAGGAGGAGCTGCAGCGCATCGTGCAGCGGGTGCAGGACGAGGCGCTGCGGGACGCGGAGCGCCGCATCGGCTGGGAGAGCGGCATCGAGCGTCTGGACGTGCGCCTGATCCATGCCGCCATCGTCGAGATGAAGATCGACGGGTATGTCGTCAACAACCCCATCGGTTTCACCGGCTCGCACCTGGAGCTCGCCATCTTCAACGCATTTGCGCCGATGGTGCACCTCGGCGCGCTGCAATCGGTGGCGAATGCCCTCAAGCTCGACCTGATGGGTGTCATCGCCGAGCCGTACGCGGTGGCCACCTGCCTCGATCCGGGCGAGCTGGGCGACGCGGGGGCGGTCTTCATCGACGTCGGCGGGGGCACGACCGATGTGGCCCTGGTGCGCCACGGTGGGATTGCCGGCACGAAGATGCTGAGCCTGGGTGGCCGCGCCTTCACCAAGGGTGTCTCCGAGCGATTCAACCTGTCCTTCGCGCGTGCCGAGGCGCTCAAGGTTTCCGGCAACGGCGAGGCCCCGGAGTCAATTCGCGCCGCGGACCTGGACGAGACCCTGAGCGCCGATGCCCAGGTCTGGCTGCGTGGCATCGAGCTGATGGTCGGCGACCTGGCGACCGGCGAGCTGCTGCCCGGGCGCGTCTACCTGTGCGGAGGCGGTGCTGAGCTGCCTCAGATCGGCAAGGCCCTGGCCGGCGATGAGTGGTGGCGGCGGCTCTCCTTCGCGCGACGCCCGGAGGTCATCGCCCTTGCGCCCGGCGACGTGACCGGGCTGCGCGACGAGACGAAGCGGTTGATCACGCGCCAGGACGTGACGCCCATGGCCCTGGCTCACCAGGCGCTCATCCTCGACGCGCAGGCGACCGCTGTCGAGCGCGCGATGCGGCACGCCGTGCGCGCCATGAATCTGTAGGAGCCATGGCGGCCGAGTCCCAGATCCTCTACCTCGAGCTGGACGACGAGATCACATCGGTCATTCGCCGACTGCGCCAGGCCGATGCTTCACGCGTGGTGCTGGTTGCCGCGGGACGCACCAAGGCGACCTCGTCGGCGCTCGCCCTGCGGCTGCTGGCCGGGGTTGCCGCCGACGAGGGACGCGATCTGGCGCTCGTCGCAGATCCGTTGGGCCGTGCGCTGGCGGCGGAGGCGGGGATCGCCGCCTTCGCCTCCGTCGCCGAAGCCTCGGTCGGTGGCGTTCCGGCCGTTCAGGCCCCGCCGGCACACCGCGCCGCGATCCACGTCGTGCGCTCCGCTGAAGCGGCCGCGCCAGCGCCGGCCTCGTCCATAGCGACCGATGAGACGCGCGCCGTGACGGTCATGCGTCGCGCAGCCGTCGTCCGGCCGACGACCGTTCCCCGCGACCGAACGCGCGCCGGGTCACGGGCCGCACGGCGGCCGTGGGTGCCCCTCGCGCTGCTCGCCGCGCTGCTGCTCGCCGGTGGCGCGGCGGCCGCTGTGCTGCCAGCGGCCACCATCCACATCACGCCCAGGGCGAAGGCGGTCGGCCCGGCGCACTACGATCTCACCCCGCCGGTCCAGCACGTCAAAGGCACGATTCCGCTGACCATGAGCGGCAAGGCGACTGGCGAGCACACGGAGCTGGTGGCGGCGACGGGCAGCGTCACGTTCAGCAACTGGAACACGGTTCCGGTCGAAGTGCCGAAGGGCAGCCAGGTGGCTGCCGGCGAGATCGTCTTCGTCACGGCCCAGCGGATCGTGGTGCCGTCCGGCCAGCTCACCCCATCCGGAACGATCCAGGCCGGGCAGGGCAGCGTCGGCGTGGCGGGGGTGAACGCGGGAACGACGGGCAACGTGCCCGCCAAGGCGATCGACACCGTGGTCGATCGCCGGCTGCGCGGCTCACTGCGCGGATTCCCGAACGCCAAGCTGCGCCTGGTGGTCAATCCCCAGGCGACCACTGGCGGCGCCGCGAACCACCAGCCGGAGGTCGCGCAGGCCGATGTCGATGCACTCGTCAAGCAGGTCGGCGATGGCCTGCGCGCTCAGCTGGCGACGGAGCTGGCGACCCATTCCGACCTTCTGATCGTGACCCCCAGCCCGGCCGAGGCTCCGACCATCACGATTCCCGACGGTCTGCTGGGGACGCTTGGCAAGCAGAGCTTCGGGCTGACCGGCGCCCTGGTATATGACCGCCTGGCGGTGCGCAGCGCCGATGTCGAATCGGCCGCCCGCGACCGACTGCTGGCCGATCCGGCGCAGGCGCCGAGCGGAACGACCATCCTGCGTGACACGATCGAGGTGGCCATCGGCAAGGTGGGGACCGCCGGGGACGGCGTGTCGGTGGCGGTCACCGTCAGCGCCGAGGCCGTCCCGACCGTCGATGAGGCCGCGATCCGGCGCCGCGTGGCAGACAGGACGCCGAGCGAGGTTCGTGCGGCCCTCGATGACCTGGGCGCGGTCGATGTGGCGCTATGGCCCGTCTGGGTGGGCCGCGTGCCCGGCATGGATTGGCGCGTGTCGATCGAGGTCACCGGCGCGCAGCGGGTAGCGCGACCATCGGGGTCGCCGTGACGCGCATCCTGGCCATCGATCACGGCAGCCGGCGCATCGGGATCGCCATCGCCGATACCGAGACGCGGATGGCCTTCGCGCGACCGGCGCTGCGACGGCGCGGCGGCGAGAGCGACATCACCGCCCTGGCGGAGCTGGCGCGCGGCGAGGAGGCGGGCCTGCTGGTCGTGGGTCTGCCCATGAACATGGATGGCAGCGAAGGCTCGCAAGCGGCCGCGGCGCGGGCATTTGGCACGCGACTGGCCGCCATCGGTCTGCGGGTCGTCTACGCTGACGAGCGGCTCAGCAGCTGGGAGGCTGGCGTCCGCCTGGCGGAGGCAGGAGACCGGCCGACCCGGCGCAGCGGCGAGCTGGACTCGGCGGCGGCCCGCCTCATCCTGCAACAATATCTCGATGCCCTCGAAGGAGCCTGAATGAGCCGTCGACCAGCGCAGTCGGACCTGGACGAGCGCCGCAACGCCCGCATCCGGCAGCTGCGCGACCAGCGCGACGCTCCGCTGCGTCGTCGGCGGCGGCTGCAGCCGCTGGTCCTGATCGGGTGGTTCGCGGCCGTGGCCACCGTGGCAGCCTTCCTCATCTTCGTGGGATTCCTGGCCTTTGCTCCGCGCCTGATGGCCTGGGTCGATGCGAACCCCGGCGCCATCGAGCACGGGGTGGTGCGCGACTTCGTGCGCTGGTACGACCCGGGCGTGCTCTCGGACCAGCCCAAGAGCGCCGACAACGAGCGGGTCACCATCGACGTCGCGCCCGGCAGCACTGACGCCGGCATCGGTCATCTGCTCTTCGGGAAGGGGCTGATCCGCAGCGAGCTCTCGTTCCAGTACGCGGTCATGCAGGCGGGTCGCTCGGGCAACCTGCAGGCGGGCATCTACGATCTGTCGCCGAGCCTGCGACCGAGCGAGATCGTGGCGGCGCTGCGCCAGGAGAAGGGCCAGGAGATCTCGGTCCGCATCCAGGAGGGCTGGCGCCTGGAGGAGGTGGTCGGCTACCTCGCGACCACCAAGCTGACCATGAACATCGACGAGTTCGCCAGGCTCGTCAAGGATCCGCCCGCCGACCTGCTGGCGAAGTACGATTTCTTCAGGAACCTGCCCGTCGGTCGCACGCTGGAGGGCTACCTCTCGCCGGATACCTACCGACTCGACGCCAACTGGAGCGCGCGAAAGGTGCTCGAGACGTTGCTAGACGCGTTCGACAGGAAGCTCACCCGACAGATCCGTGCGGCGCTGGCGAAGGAAGGGCTCAGCGTGGATGACGCGGTCAAGATCGCCTCCATCGTCGAACGTGAGGCCGTGCTCGACAAGGAGCGACCACTCATCGCGGGCGTCTACATCAACCGCCTGAAGCACCCCGACAATGTGCAGACCAATGGTCTGCTCAACGCCGATCCGACGCTGCAGTACGGCCTCGCCACGCTCGCGCACGTCAAGGCGCGGGTCGATCAGTGGGCCTCCATCAAGTGGTGGCCGCCGCTGCCCGATGCGGGTGGCAAGGTCGACCTGCCCAAAGCGCTGGCGGGCTATCAGACCTATCTGAACAAGGGGTTGCCGCCCACGCCCATCGCCTCGCCACGAGGGACATCGCTCGCCGCGGTCGCCGCCCCGCAGGGCGACAACCTGTTCTTCGTGGCCGGCTGCCCGGGCGGCAAGCGCGACGGCTCGCACTACTTCGCGGCCACCTATGACGGGCAGCTGGCCAACATCGCCAAGGCGAACAGGGAGTGTGCCGGCCAGTGACCCTCGCTGCGCCGGCGGGCGTCGATCGCGTTGGGCGAGTGCGGGCGCTGCTCGCCGAGTCGGCGCTCGATGCGCTGCTGGTCAGCCACAATGCGAACAAGCGCTACCTCTCCGGATTCGCCATTGCGCGTGGCGACGAGGCCACTTCCGGGTACAGCGGGACGCTGCTGCTTACCCTTGACGCGCAGGTCCTGCTCGCCGACGCCCGCTATACCGAGCAGGCGGCCGACGAGGCGCCGGGCTGGGAAGTGCGGCAGACCCATGGCCGCCTGCCCGCCGAGCTGTCGGAGCTGTTCGCCACGCACCGCATTCGACGCTGCGGGATGGAGGCGCGGGTGCTGAGCCACGCCGACTGGAGCGCTATCGTGCTGGCGGCGCCGGGCGTCGAGCTGCTGCCGGTCGATGACGCGCTCGCCGAGCTGCGCCTGTGCAAGGATCCCGCGGAGCTCGCCGCGCTGGAACGCGCCTGCGGCCTGACCGATGCCTGCTTCGCCCATCTGCTGGCCACGGTGCAGCGGGGCATGACCGAGCAGCAGATCGCCTGGGAGCTGGAGGACTGGTTCCGCCACAACGGCGCCGAGGACCTCGGGTTCGAGCCGCTGGTGCTGGTCGGCGCGCGTGCCGCCATGCCCCATGGCCAGCCGTCGGCGGCGATCCTGCGCGACGGCGAGCCGCTGCTCATCGACTTCGGCTGCCAGGTGGATGGCTATCGGTCGGACATGAGCCGCACCATCTTCGTGGGTGAGCCCAGCGCGCGGCAACGGGAGCTGTACGCCACAGTGCTCGCCGCCCAGCAGGCCGCGTATGATGCGCTGCGCCCCGGAGTCCTCGGTTCCGAGGTCGATCGCGCGGCCCGGGCCGTGATCGAGGGAGCCGGCCTTGGCCCGGCGTTCACCCACGGGCTCGGGCACGGCATCGGTCTGGAGACCCATGAGGCGCCGTTGCTGCTCGAGTACGAAGCGCCATTGCGCAGCGGCATGGTCTTCACCCTGGAGCCGGGCATCTACCTGCCGGGCGAGATCGGGATTCGAATCGAGGACGACGTGGTGCTCACCGCGGACGGGCCACGGCGCCTGACCAAGGCACCGCGGGAGCTCATCGCCATCTGAATCTTCGCGGCCGCTCGAGCGGCTGGCACGCCACGGGAGGCATCGGTATCACTTGATCAGCACCGGAGATGTGAAGAAGGGGATCATCATCGAGCTCGACGGGCAGCTGATGAAGGTCCTCGACTGGAGCCACATCAAGATGGCGCGCGGCTCGGCGCAGGTGCGCATGAAGCTGCAGAACGTGCGCAAGGGCGACATCGTGGAGCGCACCTTCCAGGCCGGCACGCGCTGGCCACGGGCTCGAGTCGAGCAGCGCAAGGTGCAGTACCTGTACAGCGACGACGACGCGTACCACTTCATGGATTCGGAGACGTACGACCAGTTCGCGGTGGCGGCGGCATTGCTGGGTGAGGATGCGAAGTTCCTGGTCGATAACACCGAGGTCTTCGTCAGCTCGTATGAGAACGAGATCCTGGGCGTCGACCTGCCGGTCACCGTGGACCTGCGCGTGACCCAGACCGATCCCGGCTTCGCCGGTGACACGGCCGCCGGTGCCAAGAAGGCGGCCACGGTCGAGACAGGCCTCGTCGTGCAGGTGCCGCTGTTCGTCAACGAGGGCGATTTGCTGCGCATCGACACGCGTACCGGCGAGTACGTCACCCGCGCCCAGTAGTCGGCTCGTCGGGTGGGCGCGTTGCCAACCCGCAGGTGCCAATTCGTAACGGATCCGGTTACGAATGGACTTTCCTCGACCGAGTGTGTGTAACGTAGCGGGGTGAGCGAGCAACCGACACTCTGGGAGTCCAGCACGGTCGCGCCGCGCATCCTGCGCGTCACTGACCTCAATCGCCGCGTCCGGGCGCTCCTCGACGGCGATCGCGCGTTGGCCGACGTCTTCGTCGAGGGCGAGGTCAGCCAGCCGTCGTTTCCGCCGTCGGGGCACTGCTTCTTCACGCTGAAGGACGCTGCGTCGCAGGTGCGTGCCGTGATGTTCCGTGAAGAGCTCGCGCGCGCGACGGTGCGCCCGGATCACGGCATGCAGGTGATCGTGCATGGACGTGTGCGTGCCTACGAGCCGCAGGGCATCTACCAGCTGTACGCCTACGAGATCACACCGGCCGGCGCCGGTGACCTGCATGCACAGTACGAGGCGTTGCGCGTGCGCCTGGCGGCGGAGGGGCTCTTCGAGGCTTCGCGCAAGCGAGCTCTCCCGCGCTGGCCACGCAGGATCGGGGTGGTGACCTCGCCGATCGGTGCCGTATGGCGCGATATCGGCAACGTCATGCGTCGCCGCTACCCGATGGTCGAGCTCGTCCTGTCGCCGTCGCTGGTGCAGGGGCCAACCGCCGCCGGCGCCATCGTGCGGGCACTGCAGCGCCTCTACGCGGATGGGTCCCTGGACGTGGTGATCCTGGCGCGCGGTGGCGGCTCACTCGAGGACCTGTGGCCGTTCAACGACGAGCGCGTGGTGCGCTGCGTGGTCGACTCGCCGGTGCCGGTGGTCGTGGGTGTCGGCCACGAGAGCGACGTCACCCTCGCCGACTTCGCCGCCGATCTTCGCGCTCCCACGCCATCGGCCGCCGCTGAGCTGGCGGTGCCCGACGGATCGCAGCTGCTCGCCGTGCTCGGCCGCCTGCGCGAGCGTGCCTCGACCGCGCTCATCGCGTGCGCTGCCGAGCGGCGACGCCTGCTGTCCGCGGAAGAGCGGGCACTGGCCGCGCATGCTCCGAACCTGCAGGCGGCGCGCCAACATGCAGCGGAGCTCGTCGACCGCGGGCACCGGACGCTGCTGGGCAGGGTCGCGCGCGAGCGGGCGATGCTTGCCGGTCTGCGCGATGGGCTGCGGGCGTTGGGACCGACGGCGACGCTCGAGCGCGGCTACGCCGTTGCGCGCCTTTCGGACGGTCAGATCGTGCGATCGCCGGAGCAGACGGCCGTCGGCGACACACTCGAGGTCGTGGTGGCGCACGGTAGCCTCGGCGCGCGCGTCGAGCGCTTGACGTCCGACGGCGGAGAGGAGCTGCTGTGACCGAGCGCGCGGCGGCGCCCAGTGACGACGAGTTGGCGAAGCGACCCTTCGACGAGCTGGTGGTCGAGCTGCAGCGCATCGTGCAGCAGCTGGAGGCCGGCAGCGTGGGGCTGGAGGAGAGCATCGCGCTCTACCGCGAGGGGCTGCGACTGCACGCGGCCTGTGAGGCGCGGCTGCGCGAGGCCGAGCTGAGGATCACCGAGCTCGGTCGCGGCGCGCAGCAGCCGTCAGACGAGAAGCCGGCCTGAAAAGGGGCTATCTCACGCCGCGACCTGGCAGATGTCGGTCCCAGTCGCGCTAGGTGAGTTGGCGACCGACCCAACGCTCCTCGTCGACCGCGCCTGAGCACAAACCATGGCCGGCGTACCGTCCTCGGCGGCTATCGGACCGTGCTAACGCGTCTGGCATCGACATCCGCCCCTTCGAGGGCCGGCCACCACCTCGGCGCTACTCGACGGTGCGCAAGCGCTCGTGTTTCTTCGACGAGGACACTTTCGTGAGGGCTTCCGCGAGGCATCGGTCTATACTTTTGGCTCGCT
>JBBSHF010000037.1:0-17087 GCA_038253355.1 Candidatus Limnocylindria bacterium | reverse complement strand
GTGTCGAGCTCCGCCACTTCGTGAAGTGGTGTCTCCTCCTCAGGGCGGCCGGCGGCGCAACGTCGGCGCGCCGCGCGCAGCAGCGGCATCCGGTCGGCCACCAGCCGCACCGCCGAACCGTTGTCGAGCAGGACCTGGCGGGCCAACGCATGCAGGGTGCGCACCTCGATCCCGGCCGCGGCGGGCAGTTGCGGCACCAGGCGCACCGTAATCCGGCTGCTGAGCTCGAGCGCCGCGTCGCGGTTGAAGGTGACCACCAGGATGGCCGACGGCGCCACGCCCCGCGACAGCAGCACGCCGAGCCGGGCGATGAGGGTCGTGGTCTTGCCGCTGCCGGCGGGGGCGATGATCTGCGCCGGGCCGTCAGGAAGGGTGGCCGCGGTGCACTGCTGCCCATCGAGAGAGGCGACGAGCGAGCCCGCGAGCCCGTCGAGCGTGAGAGATGGTGAAGCAGCGCTGAGCATCGGTCCATGATCGTCAGCGGGCCTTACCGGACGATTACCGGCGACTTATCGGCTATCCTGACGCCGCTCGCCGGGCATTTCCAAGCCTGCGCCCGCGTTCAACGCACACACAGGAGCAGCCGCCAGCAACGATGGGGACCGTCCGCCGCGACCGTATCCGCGCCCGTGCGACGCCGATTGCGCGGAGCCGGCGAGAGCACGCCGCCGCGCTGCGTGAGCAGGAGCCGCGGGATCGGAAACCGCCGCGGTTCAGGCGCATCCTGCTGCTGGTCGTGCTTGCCGCAGTGGCCGTGCTGGTCGTCGGATCGATCTTGGCGTGGCAGCGCATCTCGGCCTTCAACGACAGGGTCTCGAGCGCGCCGGTCGCCTCATCGGCCCTGTTCGGAGCCCTCAACGGCAAGGACAGGGTGAATGTGCTGATGATCGGCTATTCGGGCGACCCGCACCACGGTGGCGAATACCTTGCCGACTCGCTGAATATCCTGTCGATCGATCCGGTGACCAACACGACCACCATGGTGCCCATCCCGCGCGACCTGTGGATCGAGGGCGTGGCGCAGCTGCCGAACAACGGCAAGGTCAACGAGGCTTTCTCCGTCGGCTGGACGCGTGGCGGCGTCAAGGAGGCCGGATCGGCCGTTGCCGGGGTGCTCTCCGCGGTGACCGGCCTGCACATCGATCACTGGATGGCGATCGACTTCGCGGGCTTTGCCGAGATGGTCGACGCGGTCGGCGGGGTGACGGTCAACAACCCGCGAGCGTTCGGCTACACCTGGTCGGAGCAGAGCTTCCATGCCGGCAATTGGAACGGCGGTACATTCATGAAGGGGACGCTGCATCTCAACGGTAAGCTGGCGCTCGACTACGCGCGCTCGCGGTACACCAGCGTGCCGGCCGAGTCGAGCGACTTCGCCCGTTCGGTGCGTCAGCAGCGGATCATGGGCGCGCTGCGCGCCAAGCTCGGCGCGGGAGGCATTGGATCGGTCGGGCCCGGCCTGGGGCTGATGGATGCGCTGCAGGGTCGCCTCAAGACGGACCTCTCCGCCGTCGACCTGTTCCTGCTCTCGAACCACCTGCAGCCCGAGCGGCGCATTGAGCTCAAGGAGGACGTGATCCTGCGGGCCGCGCGCAACAGCGCCGGCTCGTACATTCTGGTCGTCATCGGCCGCCAATCGCCCACCGACTACGCGCCACTCAAGTCCTGGCTGCGCCAGCAGCTCGACAAGCCGATACCGTCCTCGCCGTCGCCTTCTCCGTTGTCGGCGCGTGGCGGTTAACCGGCTGCGGCCGCGAGACCTGCCGCGCCTGCTGCTGATCGGCCTGCAGGAGGTGGCCGCCATGCTCGCCGGACGATACGCACGGGTCGAGGGCGCGCACGGGCTGGTGCACGACGCCGATGGCGCGCTGCTGCTGGTCAAGCCGCTCTACCCGCCGCGCGAGTGGACGCTCCCCGGCGGCAAGGTCGGCAAGCGCGAGACACCGCACGCCGCCGCGGTGCGCGAGGTGCGCGAGGAGACCGGGCTCGATGTCGAGGTCGAGCGGTGCCTGCTGGTTGATGCCCATCGGTCCCGGACGACCGACTTCGTCTTCGCCTGTCGCCCGCTGGGCGGCGAGCTGCGGCCGCAGCTCGAGGAGATCGGCGAGGTGCGCTGGGTGGCGCAGTCGGAGCTGCAGGCCCTCTCCCCCAAGCTGGCCGACTTCGTGGCGCGGCTGGTGTTCGACGGCGAGGGACCGCGCTACCGCAGCTAGCCCGCCAGAGCGAGGCGAGACGAACTCCGCCTGCGTGCGAGAGGTGCGGCGAAGCGGTCCCCTTGCACTCGGTGTAGGCAAATGGCGAAGAGGGGCCACTTCCGGGCGCAAATCGGGCCTCACGCCGGTTTCCTCCTCTCGTTTCCTACACGTGCAAGAAATCGCGAACGACGGCCCGATTTTGGGCGTTTGCCTCCATCAGCTGCAAAGTGGTCAGAGGACCCGTTGCGCGATCAGGTGCCGCGCGGCAGGGCGTTCGCCTGATGCGCCCTAGAATCGAATCATGAGCGAGCAGGCGGGCGATCAGCACATCCGGGCGATCCTGCGCCACCTGCCCGCCAGCCCGGGCGTGTACCTGATGAAGGATGCGACCGGCCGGGTGCTGTACGTGGGCAAGGCCGATTCCCTGCGCAACCGGGTGCGCAGCTACTTCGGCAGCAGGGGCGCGCTCGACGCGCGGATCCTGCACATGACGACCGAGGTCGCCGACATTGACTACATCCTGACCGATACGGTCAGCGAGGCGTTCCTGCTCGAAGGCAACCTGATCAAGGAGCATCGGCCGCGCTTCAACATCCGGCTGCGCGACGACAAGAGCTACCCCTTCGTGAAGATCACCCTGGGAGAGGATTTTCCGCGCATCGTGCGCACCCGAAAGCTGGTGCGCGACGGCAGCCGCTATTTCGGTCCCTACGCATCGGCCTCGAGCGTGGACGAGACGCTGAAGCTGCTGCGCAAGATCTTTCCGTTCCGCACCTGCAACCTCGACATCCCCGACGGCAAGCGCGTGCTCGAGCGGCCGTGCCTGCTCTACTACATCAAGCGCTGCCAGGGGCCCTGCATCCAGGCGATCGAGAAGGCCGAGTACCGCGCCACGATCGAGCGGATCGTCGACTTCCTGGAGGGCAGGCAGGAGGGGATCGCGGCCGAGCTGCGGGCGCAGATGACGCACGACGCCGAGGCGCTGCGCTTCGAGGCCGCGGCCGCGAACCGCGACAAGCTGCGCGCGGTCGAGCGCACCATCGAGCAGCAGAAAGTGGCGGCCTACTCTCAAGCGGAGCAGGACGTCATCGGCCTGGCCAGGCAGGAGAACGAGGCCTGCCTGCAGGTCCTGGTCATTCGCAACGGCAAGATGATCGGGCGCGAGCATTTCATCGTGGAGGGCGCCCGCGACGTTACCGACGCGGAGGTGCTCGGTTCCTTCCTGCCGCAGTACTACGCCTCGACACAGTCGGTGCCGCGTGAGGTCCTGGTCCCGTCCCTTCCAACCGATACCGATGACCTGGCGACCTTCCTCTCGGATCGCCGCGGGTCGCACGTCAAGGTGGCCATCCCGATGCGCGGCGACAAGCGCCGCCTGGTGGCGCTGGCGACCCAGAATGCGGTGGAGGCGCTCGCCAAGGAGCGCGCCGAGTGGCTCGCCGATGAAGGGAAGCGCGACGAGGCACTTGGCGAGCTGGCGTCCGCGCTTGGCCTGCCGCGACCGCCCGAGCGGATCGAGTGCTACGACATGAGCAATATCCAGGGCACCAGCGCGGTGGGCAGCATGATCGTCTTCGTCAACGGCAGGCCGGAGCCGCGTGAGTACCGCCGCTTCAGGATCCGCTCGGGCGAGACGCCCGACGACTTCCGCATGATGGCCGAGGTGCTCGGTCGCCGCTTCGGGCGCGCGGCGCGACTGCGCGCGGAGACGGGCTACCTGTCGCTGGCCTCCGTCGGCGCGGACGAGGCGCCGGAGGGAGACACCGATGAGCCGGACGACCTCGAGTCCGACGCCGGTCCGGTGGAGCGCGCCGAGCGCGACCAGCCGCGCGACGACGGGTGGGCACTTCCGGACTTGGTGATCGTCGACGGCGGCAAGGGACAGCTCTCCGCGGCGGTGCGCGTCATGGAGGAGCTGAACATGCGCGACGTGCCGCTCTGCGGGTTGGCGAAGCGATTCGAGGAGCTGTTCGTGCCGGATCGCGCTGCCCCGATCATCCTGCCGCGGACGAGCCAGGCGCTCTACCTGGTGCAGCGCATCCGGGACGAGGCGCATCGCTTCGCGATCACGTACCACCGCACGGTACGCGGCAAGCGGGCGCTGGCCAGCGTCTTCGACGACGTGCCGGGGATCGGGCCGACGCGCAAGAAGGCGCTCCTCAAACGCTTCGGTAGCGTGCGTCGCATCCGGGAGGCATCGGTCGAGGAGGTCGCGGCGACGCCGGGCGTCAACCGTGAGCTGGCTGAGCGGCTGAAGCGGGTGCTGGCCCGCGAGGGGATGCTGGCCTGAGCTGCCTGGTCGCGGGCTCGTGCGTTGCAGCATGCGCGCGGCCCTCTTATAATCGCGCGGCCCGCCGCAGTACGCGGCGTGTTTCGTGTCCGTGGCAGTGGACTGGCCCGGCCAGCGCGCCGCACTGCACGTTCGCCCGAGCGAAAGGATCAGTTACCCAAGCATGAGCTGGCGCCGCATCGCCCCGTGGGTGATTCTCGTCACATTGGCATTGGCGATCTACATCGACCTGCCACGGAACTGGCTGCCGGGCAATGCACCGGGGAGCGACATCCGGACCGTGCTTGGCCTCGACCTGCAGGGCGGCATCCGGGTCACGCTGGCGGTCCAGCCCCTGGCAGGCCAGACGATCAGCGGTGCCGATCTCGACACGGCCCGCAACATCATCGAGCGACGCGTCGGCGGGATCGGCGTCTCCGAGCCGCAGGTGCGCACCGAGGTCGCCGCCGACGGCACGCGACGGATCATCGTCGAGGTGCCGGGCATCAGCAACGAGCAGCAGGTGCGCGATCTGGTCGGCTCCACCGGACAGCTGCAGTTCCTCGACCCGAAGGGCCAGACGCTCACCGATCAGCAGGATATCCGGCAACTCGTCGCCGACGGGAAGATAGGGGTCCTTTTCGACGGTGGGCAGATCGAGCCGACCAGCGTGGCGCCGAGCAGCAACCAGGGGCAACTTGGGGTCGTCTTCAACCTGAAGGACAAGGGCAGCAAGGCGTGGTGCGACTTCACGAGGGCGAACGTGACCAAGCCGGGACCGATCGCGCTCGACGGCAAGGTGATCACCACCCCGACGATCCAATCGGCCATCTGCGGCGGCCAGACGATCATCACGGTCGGCAGCGCCGGCCAGGCCGGCGAAACGGAACGGACGAACCTGTACAACACGCTGCGCTTCGGCGCGCTGCCGGTCTCGCTGCAGGAGCAGGGCGTCGAGCAGCAGGCCGCGACGCTGGGCGCCAATTTCCTGGGCCAGGCGCTGATCGCCGGCGGCATCGGTCTGCTGCTGGTCCTGTTCTTCATGATCGCCTACTACCGCCTGCCCGGCGTCCTGGCCGCGACCGCGCTGGTGTTCTACACGCTGGTGACCTACGCGCTCTTCCGGCTGATCGGCGTGACCCTGACCCTCGCCGGGGTGGCCGCCTTCATCCTGTCCATCGGTATGGCGGTCGACGCCAACATCCTCATCTTCGAGCGCATGAAGGAGGAGATCCGCGCGGGGAAGACCCTCGGTCCGGCGATCGAGGCGGGATTCAACCGCGCCTGGTCATCGATCCTCGACTCGAACGTCAGCACCATCCTGGTCGCCTCCTGGCTGTACTGGCAGGGGACCACCATCGTGCGCGGCTTCGCCCTGGTGCTGATCATCGGCGTGCTGGTCTCGATGTTCAGCGCCGTGACGCTGACGCGGACCCTGCTGCGCTACGTGGTGCGCACCGACTGGGGTCGGCGGCTCGAGCTCTATCACGTGGAGCGCTAGGCCGATGTTCGATGTCGTCGGCAAGAAGCGCTACTACTTCATCCTCAGCGCCTTCCTGACCATCCCGGGGCTGATCTTCATCCTCATCGGCGGTCTGAAGCCGTCGCTCGACTTCACCGGCGGGACCGAGTGGGAGGTCCTGTACGCGAAGAAGCCGACCGCGGTGGAGCTCAAGCAGGCGCTCACCCAGCTCGGCCACCCGGAGGCCACGGTCCAGGCCCTCGACGGCGGCTACATGCGCATCCAGACCGAGCCGATCGATCTGCTGCCGCCGCAGAAGGCGCAGCCGGCTCCCTCCTTGTCGATTGGCGCGCTGGCGTCTGGCGCGGCGACGCCGAGCCCCACGCCGAGCCCCAGCCCCACGCCGAGCCCCAGCCCCACCCCGGCGGCCAGCCCGGGCAGCAGTCCCGCGCCCGGGACGACCAACCCGAAGGGAACCGAGTTCGCGAAGCTGGAGTCGGCCCTGGTCGCCCGCTTCGGGCAGCCCGAGGGCGGACAGCCACGCAGCGAGCGCACGGTGGGTCCGATCATCGGCTCGGAGCTGATTGCCAGCTCGGCGACGCTGATCATCATCGGTGAGCTGTTCATCCTGGCCTACCTGTGGATCCGCTTCGGCTTCCGGTTCGGGACGTGCGCGATCATCGCCCTGCTGCACGACGTGGTGGTGGTCGTTGGAATCTTCGCCATGCTCGGGTTCTTCTTCGGGGTCGAGTTCGACGCGCTGTTCGTGACCGCGCTGCTGACGATCATCGGCTTCTCGGTGCATGACACGATCGTGGTCTTCGACCGCATCCGCGAGAATCGCATCCGGCACGCCGGCGAGCCGTTCGGCGCGATCGTCAACCATTCGATCCTGCAGACCATCGGTCGCTCGATCAACACCTCGATGACGGTGGTGATCACTCTCGGCGCGCTGCTGCTGCTGGGGCCGGCTTCGATCCGCACCTTCACCCTGGCGCTGCTGATCGGCGTGGTCAGCGGAACGTACTCCTCGATCTTCAACGCCAGCCAGCTGCTGGTCGCCTGGAACGAGTGGGACCAGCGCCGACGCGAGAAGAAGGTCGTCGGCGCGCGCACCGTGCGACCACTCTCCCGATAACGCGCTGATAAGCGGCGGGTAAGCACCGCGGGCTACCATGGCGGACGTGATTCCGCCACGCCTGGAATGGCTGCTCCCCGAGCCTTGCCCGGACCCTCCATCCTTCGCTGGCTTCGGCCTGCCGCTGGCGACCCTCCTGGCGCGTCGCGGGTTCACGGATGACGCCAGCCTGCAGCGCTTCCTGCAGGCTGGCGTGGCCTCCCTGCATGACGTCTTCCTTATGGCCGATGCCGACGTGGCGCTGGCGCGCCTCGAAGCCGCGCTCGATCGAGGCGAGCAGATCGCGATCTGGGGTGACTACGACGCGGATGGGATGACCGCCATCGTGGTCTGGATGCTCGCGCTGCGCGCGCTTGGCGCGGAGCCGCTGCGCTACGTTCCCTCGCGGCTGGCGGAGGGTTACGGCCTGTCGGCCGCCGGCCTGCACGAGCTGCACGGGCGCGGCGTGACGCTGGTGGTGACCTGCGACTGCGGCGTGGGCAACGTGGAGGAGGTCGAAATCGCGCGCGGCCTGGGGATCGAGGTGATCGTCACGGACCACCATCTGCCGCCACCGCGCCTCCCACGCGCCGTGGCCGTGGTGGATCCTCACCGCCTCGACTGTGCCTATCCCGATCCCGATCTCACCGGCGCCGGCGTCGCCTACAAGCTCGCCAGTCGGCTCCTGTCGCGGCGCGGGTGCGACGTCTCCGACCTCGCGGCGATGGCGGCGATCGGGACGGTGGCCGACATGGCGCCCATGACCGGCGAGAGCCGGGCGATCGTGCGCCTCGGCCTGGCCGAGCTGGCGGCGACCTCGCGCGCCGGGCTGCGTGCCCTGTTGGCGCGCGCTGCCGATGATCCGGCGCAGCCCACCGCTCGCGACCTGGCGTTCGGCCTCGCGCCGCGGATCAACGCCGCGGGTCGCATCGCCGAGGCAGAGCTGGCGATCTGCCTGCTGCTGGAGGACGACGCGCCACGCGCCGAGCAGCTCGCAGCGGAGCTGGAGGAGGTGCACCTGCGCCGACGCGAGCTGACCGCCAGGGCGGTCGAAGAGGCGTGGGCGCTGGTTGTCGAGCATGCCGCAACGGCCCCGCTCGCGCTGCGCGGCGAGTGGGGCGTCGGGATCATCGGCCTGGTCGCCGGACGGCTGTGCGATGCGCTGGCGCGTCCCGTGGCGGTGGCGGTGCAGGTGGGTGACGAGATGCGCGGCTCGATCCGGGCTCCGGCCGATTTCCACGTGGCAGCGGCGCTAGAGGCGTGCGCGGTGCATCTCACCAAGCGTGGCGGACACGCGGCGGCCGGCGGCTTCAGCATGGGGGCCGACGGGTGGGGCGCGTTCGTGGCGGCCTTCAGCGCCCTTGGTCGGCCCTTTCCTGCCGGTCAGGCCGAACAGGTCGAAGCCGCTGGACGGATCCGTGTCGACCTCGTCCTGCCGGCCGCGCACCTCGGCTGGCCACTCGCCGACGAGCTCGCGCGCCTGGCACCCTACGGCCCAGGCCACGTCGAGCCGCTGCTGGCGGTCACCGGCCTGCGGGTCGTGGAGGCACGTCGCGTCGGCGCAGGGCGCGACCACGTCTCGATTCGACTGCGGCGCAGCGCCGAGATCTTCGACGCGATTGCCTTCGGCACGCCCGCCGAGCGTGCGTTGCCGGAGCCCGGCGCGGCGCTCGACATGGTCGGTACGCTCGAGCGCGATCTCTACCTTGGCGTCCCCCGCCTGCGCCTGCGCACGATCGACTACGCCGATGCCGCGCTGAGCCCGCTCGTCCAACGCCGCGCCGGCGCTGACCGTCCTCCTGCCTGCATGCCTCTGGTCGGCGGCGCCACGGAGGGCGCTGCGTGAGCGCCCCAGCGCTGGATCGTCTGCGAGCGCGCGTCGCCCGGCTGCGTGTGCCGCTGTGCCTGGGGATCGACCCGCATCCCGACCAGCTTCCCGAGGAACTGACCCGCGACCTTCGCGGCGTCGAGACGTTTGCACGGGGGATCGTCGAGGCGGCTGCCGAGCACGCGGTCGCGATCAAGGTCAACGTTGCGTTCTTCGAGGCGTTCGGATCGGCCGGCTGGGCCGCGCTGGAACGGCTGCGTGGCGATATCCCGGCGGATCACTTCCTGATCCTGGACGCCAAGCGTGGGGATATCGGCAGCACCGCGGAGCGCTACGCCGCGGGGCTGTTCGACCACCTGGCCGCCGACGCTGTGACGCTCTCGCCGTATCTCGGCGCGGACGCCATCGAGCCATTCCTGGCCTACCCGCATCGCGTGGTGTACATCCTCAGCAGGACGAGCAATCCGAGCGCCGCCACGCTCCAGGATCTGCCCGTCGGCGGCGATGCGCTGTATGAGCACGTGGCCGAGTGGGTCGCCGGTCGCTGGCCGCAGCCCGATGTCGGGCTGGTCGTTGGCGCCACCGGCCCCGAGGAGCTGCGCGCACTGCGGCTGCGCGTTCCGGGCCCCGCGTTCCTGGTTCCCGGCGTCGGCGCGCAGGGCGGCGACCTGCGCAGCGCCGTGGAAAGCTGCGACGGCCGGCTGGCACCCGGCCTGGTGAGCGTCTCGCGTGGGATAGCGGGTGCCTCGCGTGGCCCGGATTGGCGCCACGCGGCGACCCACGCGGCGATGATGCTCGCCGCTCGGATGCGCGAGCTCGGTGCTACACTCCGAGCGTAGCCGCAACTTCAGCGGAGGAGGTCGTTCAGATGTCCATGCCAGGACCGGCGGAGTTGATCCTGCTGCTGGTGATCGTGCTGATCATCTTCGGACCGGGCAAGCTGCCTGACATCGGCAGCGCCATCGGTAAGGGGATTCGCGAGTTCCGGCGCGCGTCGTCGGATATCGAGGAGTCGATTCGCGTCGAGCCGAAGCCGAGCGAGACGACTGCTCCTGCCGCGGAGGCGGCGACGCGCGGTCCGGACGAGCAGACGCACTGATCCCGGGCAGCTCCAGCGAAATCACGTAACGGGCGCACGCGCGGCGGGCGCCCGTCCCGTTGTGCGAGGAATGCAGGCATGATCGACACCCTCGGAGACATGACGGTTGTCGAGCATCTCACCGAGCTGCGGCGTCGCCTGATCATCGTCGTCGTGGCGGTGGTCCTCGCCGCGATCCTTGGGTTCCTGGCATCCGACGCGGCCATCCGCGTGTTGAGCGCGCCACTCGGCCCGCACCACAAGCTGTATTTCACCAGCCCGCTCGACCCATTCGCCGCCAGGCTGAAGATCGCCGGGTTCACCGGCATCGCCCTGGCCATGCCGGTCATCATCTTCGAGGTCTGGCGTTTCGTGACGCCGGGCCTGACCCGCCGGGAGCGGAACATGGTCTGGCCGGTGCTCGTCGCCGCCATCGGTCTCTTCGCGGTCGGCGTGATCGTGGGCTACCTGATCCTTCCGTTCGCCCTCACCTTCCTCCTTGGCCTGGCCGGCAGTGAGCTGACCGACCTGCTGACCATCGACGACTACATCGGCTTCGTGGGCGCCATGCTGCTGGCCTTCGGGATCGTGATGGAGTTCCCGATCGTGCTGATCGGCCTGGCGAAGGTCGGCGTGCTCCGCTACCGCACCGTCGCCAACCGACGACGGTCGATCATCGTGGGCATCGTGGCGTTCGCCATCATCATCACCCCGGGGGGCGATCCCTTCTCGCCGGCGATCCTGGCCGGCGTGATGTACGTGCTCTTCGAGGCCACCCTGGCGGTCATGCGCGTGATCCGCCCCTAGCGATCGATGTCCGGCCCGGCCCGCGTCCTGCTTCTGACCGATGCGGCCATGCAGCTGCACTTGGTGGAGGGCCACCCCGAACGGCCGCAGCGGCTGGCGGCGGTCGCCGCCGGGGTCGAGCAGGGCGCCGATGCCGCCCATGCGCTGCTCGAGCGTCGCGCGCCGCGCGCAGCCCCGGACTCGATCCTCGCCCGCGTGCACGATCCGCGCTACCTGGCCGCGCTGGAGGCGGTAGCGGGCGCCGGCGGTGGCTGGCTCGATGACGACACGTACCTTGGGCCCGGTTCGCTGCGCGCCGCGCGGCTCGCGGCGGGTGGGGCGCTGGACGCGGCGCTCGCCGTGGCACGCGGCGAGGCCGAGGTGGCGTTCGCGGTGGTGCGTCCGCCCGGCCACCACGCCTTCGCACAGCAGGCGAGCGGTTTCTGCCTGCTCAACAACGTGGCGGTCGCGGTGGCGGCGCTGCGCGCTGAAGGGCTGGCCCAGCGGATCGCGATCGTCGATTTCGACGTCCACCACGGAGACGGGACGCAGGCCATCTTCGATGGCGATGGCGACCTGTGCTACGCCTCCACGCACCAATCGCCACTGTTCCCCGGTACCGGCTCGCCGGCGGAGCGGGGGAGCGGACCCGCTCGCGGCACGAAGCACAACGTTCCCCTCTCAGCGGGGAGTGGCGATGTCGCCTTCATTGCCGCGTGGCGCGAGCAGCTGCTGCCGGCGGTCGAGGCCTTCGCGCCGCAGGCGATCCTCGTCTCGGCCGGCTACGATGCGCACGGCGATGACCCCCTGGCCAACCTGCAGGTCACTCAGCTGGGGTATCGGCAGGTGGCACATGCCCTCGGGGAGATGGCACGTCGCGGTGGCGTGGGCGGCGTCGCGCTCACGCTCGAGGGAGGGTACGACCTCGAGGCGCTGACGGCCTGCGCGGCGGCGACGGTCGAAGGTCTCATCGCGGGCCTCGGGTCGCCATCAGTCTGACGGGTATACTCGCCGTGGGCCTCGACTGAGGAGGGATGAATGCCACGAGCGGGAGGATCAGCCGCGAGTCCGTCGCGCACGACGCGCGCCAGGCGTCCGTCGCCTCGCTCGCAGCCGTCCGGCGGAACGCTGCAGGCTGTCCCGGCAGCGGATGCTGCCGCCGTGCAGGGCAACGTGGTGGTCATCAGCGGCCTGTCGGGCGCCGGTAAGAGCCAGGCCAGCAAGCTCTTCGAGGATCTTGGCTATTACTGCGTCGACAACCTTCCGCCCGATCTGCTGGAAGGCTTCCTGGCGCTGCGTGACGCCGATGCGGCGCGCTATCGGGACGCCGCATTGGTGCTCGACATCCGGGCCGGCGATCCCGCCCCGGCGATCGAGCAGGCGCGGGTGGCGCTGGCAGCGCGTGGTGTTCCAATGCAGGTCCTCTTCCTGGAGGCCAACGACGCGAACCTGGTCAGCCGCTTCAGCGAGACCCGGCATCGCCATCCGCTGCAGTCGCGCAGCGGCGTGCAGGCCGGGATCATCGAGGAGCGCGGCCGGCTCACGCGCACGCGCGAGCTGGCGGACCACGTGATCGACACCAGCGGCTGCTCCATCGGTCAGCTGAAGGAACGCCTCTTCAGCCTGGTGTACCGCGAGGGGGCGAACGAGGCACTGCAGATCGACATCCTGACCTTTGGCTTCAAGTTCGGCATTCCGCTCGAGGCCGATCTCGTCTTCGACGTGCGCTTCCTGACAAACCCGTACTACGTCGCCGACCTGAAGCCGCTCTCCGGGCTGCAGGGCCCGGTCCGCGACTTCGTGCTGCGACAGCCATCGGCGGGCCGCTTCCTGGACCTGGTGGTCGAGCTGCTGGAGCTGACCGTGCCCGCCTATCGCACCGAGGGCAAGTCGCGCCTCACCGTTGCGCTGGGCTGCACCGGCGGCTACCACCGCTCCATCGCGCTCGCCGAGGAGCTCGCCGATCGGCTGCGCAACATGGGCGAGGCGAGCGTTGCGCTCTTCCACCGTGAGCTCGAGCGATGAGACGGCTGCGCATCCCGCGCTGGCTCTACCCCGGCATGCACCTCAAGCGCTGGCTGCTGCTGGTCTTCATCGGGATCGCCATCCTGGGACTGGGCGCAGCGGTCTTCATCCGCGACCTGTATCGGACCACCGGCGACGACATCCCGATCATCTATGCCCTCACCGGCGCCTGGATGCAGCCGCAGCTGCGCGCCGGCACCTTCGGCGCGATCGGCATCGTGATCACCGCCGTGGGTGTCTGGGGCCTGATGCGCAGCGTCGTGTCGCCGTTCGTGACGCGCGGGAACTCGGTGATGGAGGTGCTCTACACCAAGCGCTACCTCGCGCGCGGGCCGCGCATCGTGGCGATCGGCGGCGGGACAGGGCTCTCCACGCTGCTCCGCGGGTTGAAGGGCTACAGCGCCAACATCACCGCCGTGGTCACCGTCGCCGATGACGGCGGCTCGTCGGGCCGGCTGCGCCGGCAGCTGGGCATCATCCCGCCGGGTGATATCCGCAACTGCATCGCCGCGCTGGCCGATGCCGAGCCGCTGATGACGCAGCTCATGCAGTACCGCTTTCCGGCGGGTTCGGGGCTCGACGATCATGCCTTCGGCAACCTGTTCATCGCGGCCATGACCGCGGTGACCGGTGACTTCGAGGAGGCGGTGCGCGAGTCGAACCGCGTCCTGGCGGTGCGCGGCCAGGTGCTGCCCGCCACCAGCGTGCCGCTCAACCTGGAGGCGGTCCTGGCATCGGGGCGTCATCTCGTCGGTCAGGCGGCGATCAGCAATGCCGACGAGCCGATCGACCGGGTGACCATCGAGCCGCCTGACGTGCGCGCAACCCCGGAGGCGCTGGAGCGCATCCTGGAGGCGGACATGGTGGTCATCGGTCCGGGCAGCCTGTTCTCGAGCGTGCTGCCCAACCTGCTGATCTCAGACATTCGCGACGCGATCGCCGCGGCCAGTGGCGTGCGGGTCTACGTCTGCAACGTGGCGACCCAGCCGGGCGAGACCGGAGACTTCTCCGCGGCGGCGCATCTCGAGGCGCTCTTCGAGCACATCGGCGAGGGACTGATCGACTATGCCCTCATCAACCACAACCGGAGCGCGCGACGGCCGATGCACTGGCACGGACAGCCCGTCGAGCTCGACGTTCGGCGGCTCGAGGAGCTGCCGGTGGTCGTCATCGAGGAGGACCTGGTCGACGTCGCGAACGCACATCGACACGACTCCGCCAAGCTGGCGGCTGCGTTGATGCGACTGCAGCAGGAGGACCGCAGCGAGCGGCCGCGCCAGCGTCGTCTGCGCCGCCCGGCGACATCGGTCGGATAGGTCCCCGCAGAAATGCTCGTCGCCAGCGAGGTGAAGGGGGAGCTTGCCCGCATCCATCCAGCGCGCGCCTGCTGTCGTCGAGCGGAGCTGGCCGGGCTGCTCTACGGCGACCCGCGGGCCGGGATCAGCACCCTCGACCACTCGACCGCGCGGATCGCCGTGCAGCTCGCCACGTCGCTCGGGATTCCCGCCGAGCCACCCCGCCGAGGCGCCCATCCGGCGCCCGCGCCTGGCCGCCACCACCTGCACGTCGCGCTCGACACCGACGTGGCCGATGCCTGGAGCTGGAACGAGGCAAAGGCCTGTGACCGGCGCGCCTTCCTGCGCGGCGTGCTGCTGGGCAGCGGCTCCATTTCGCTCACCGCGCGCGGCGTGCACGTCGAGTTCGTCTTTCGTCGACGCGTGGCGGCCGATGGGCTGCTGCGGCGCTTCGCCGAGCTCGGCGTGCACGCCTCCACGGTCGAACGACGCGGTCGCGCGGTCGTCTATCTCAAGGGCCAGGAGGAGGTGGCCGGCCTGCTGCGTCTCACCGGCGCCAACCGCGGACTGCTCGACTTCGAGACGAGCCGAGTGGGACGCGACGTGCACAACCGGCTGAACCGGCTGCTCAACGCCGAGGAGGCGAACCTGGACCGCACGGTGCGCGCCGCGGATCAGCAGCTGCAGGCGATCGCGCTGCTCGAGTCGAGCGGCGAGCTGCAGCACCTGCCGGCCGCGCTGCGCGAGGTTGCCGCCGGGCGTCGGCTGCATCCGGATGCCGACCTCGACGCGCTCGCCGCGCGGCTTGGCATCAGCCGCTCGGCGGCGAATCATCGCCTGCGGCGCCTGGTCGGGGTGAACCGATCGTGACGCGCCGGCCGCTGGTCGCCGGCAACTGGAAGATGAACCCACCCTCGCGCGACGTGGCCATCGCCCTGGCACGCGCCACGCTGGCAGTCGCCGAGGACCATCCTGGCGTGACCACCGTGATCTGTCCGCCCACGGTGTGGTTGACCGATATCGCGGCGGCGATCGGCGGTGGTCGGCTGGCGATCGGCGCCCAGACGATGGCCGCTGCGGAGCGCGGCGCGTTGACCGGCGAAACCTCGCCGCTGATGCTCGCCGGCGTCGCATCCTTCGTGATCGTCGGCCACTGCGAGCGGCGCCTGTACGATGGCGAGACTGATGATGGCGTAAGCCGCAAGGTGGCGGCCGCCGTCGCACATGGCCTGCGGCCGATCGCGGCGATCGGGGAGCGGCTCGAGGAGCGCCACGCCGGCGTGACCGAGGCGGTGATCGACCGTCAGCTGCGGGCCGCGCTGTCGCGGCTGGAAGCCGTCGCGCGCAGCGGCCTGGCGATCGCCTACGAGCCGGTCTGGGCGATCGGCAGCGGGGAAGCGGCATCGGCGGCGGACGCGCAGGCGGTCGCCGCCCAGATCCGCGCGATCCTGCGCGGGCGCGACGCCGCGGGCGCCGCCGAGGTGCCGATCCTGTACGGCGGCAGCGTGACCGCCCAGAACGCGGCCGAGTTCTTCGCGGCTGCCGACATCGATGGCGCGCTGGTGGGCGGCGC
The DNA here is from genome assembly GCA_038253355.1 of Candidatus Limnocylindria bacterium. Classification (GTDB taxonomy): domain Bacteria; phylum Chloroflexota; class Limnocylindria; order QHBO01; family QHBO01; genus JAICUY01. The sequence goes on along the minus strand of JBBSHF010000037.1, from coordinate 1,459 downwards.
CTCGCTCGACCCGAGCGCGTTCGCCGCGATCGTCGGCGCCGCCGGCGAGACGCATCGGTGAGCACCTCGGGAAGACCGTTAGTGCTGTGCGTGCTCGACGGATTCGGCCTGAACGACGACCCGCGGCGCAACGCGCTCCTCGCCGCGCGGATGCCGAACTGGCATCGGCTCACCGGGGAGTGGCCGACCTGTCGGCTCCAGGCGTCAGGCGCCGCGGTCGGACTGCCACCCGGCCAGATGGGCAACAGCGAGGTTGGGCATCTCAACCTGGGAGCCGGGTTCCCGGTCCTGCAGGACCTGCCGCGCATCAGCGCGGCGATCGCCGACGGCTCGTTCTTTGCGAACCCGGTGCTGAACGCCGCCGTGCGGCATGCCCTGCAGCGCGGCAGCCGGCTGCAGCTGCTCGGGCTCATCGGTCCAGGAGGCGTTCACGCGATCGATGAGCACATCGTCGCCATGGCTGAGCTGGCGCAGCGCGCCGGGCTGCCGCATGAGCGCGTCTTCCTGCACGCCCTCACCGATGGCCGCGACACGCCGCCTCGTTCGGCCGCTGGATTCGCCACGGCGCTGGGCGAGCGCCTGAGCGGACTGGCGCGGATCGCCACGCTCGGCGGGCGCTACTACGGCATGGATCGCGACCAGCGCTGGGATCGTACCAAGCGCACCTGGGACGCGATTGTTCACGGGGTCGGCGAGCACGCCGACACGCCGCTGGCCGCGGTCCAGCGGGCCGACGCGGCGGGCGTCAACGACGAGTTCATTGCGCCGACGGTGATCGTGCCCCAGGGGATCGTCGGGAACGGCGACGCGGTGCTGCACATGAATTTCCGAGCCGATCGCGCTCGACAGCTGACCCAGGCCTTCGCGCTGCCGGGGTTCGACGCGTTCGACCGCGGCCAGGTGCCGGCCGATCTGCCGGTCAGCACCCTGACCGAGTACCAGGCGCCGGACGAGCTGCCGGTGGCGGTTGCCTTCGGCCCGCTGCAGATCGACTCGCTGGCCGCCGAGCTGTCGCGACGTGGCCTGCGGCAGCTGCACCTGGCCGAGACCGAGAAGTACGCGCACGTCACCTATTTCTTCAACGGCGGCCGGGAGGAGCAGCTGCCCGGCGAGGATCGGGTCCTGATCCCGTCGAACCGCGACGTGGCGACCTACGACCAGGCGCCGCAGATGAGCGCCGGAGCGATCACCGATCGCCTGGTCGAGGCGATCGGCTCGCACCGCTACGACTTCATCGTGGTCAACTACGCCAGCCCCGACATGGTCGCTCACACCGGGGTGTGGGACGCGGCGGTGCAGGCCGCCGAGACGATCGACGCGTGCCTGGGACGCGTGGCCTCGGCGATTCTGGACATCGACGGCACGCTGCTGATCACCGCCGACCACGGCAATATCGAGGAGATGCGTGATGTGTCGGGGGCTCCCCAGACCAAGCACACCACCTCGCCGGTGCCGTTCG
>JBBSHF010000036.1:0-17512 GCA_038253355.1 Candidatus Limnocylindria bacterium | reverse complement strand
CTCGATGTCGGCTCGTCGCATCCTGGGGCGGAAGTACGTCCCAAGGGTTTGGCTGTTCGCCAATTAAAGCGGTACGCGAGCTGGGTTCAGAACGTCGTGAGACAGTTCGGTCTCTATCCGCCGTGGGCGTAGGGAACTTGAGAGGAGCTGCTCCTAGTACGAGAGGACCGGAGTGGACGAACCAATGTTGTACCAGTTGTCGTGCCAACGGCATTGCTGGGTAGGTATGTTCGGTTGGGATAAGCACTGAAAGCATCTAAGTGCGAAGCTCGCCTCAAGATGAGGTTCCCCACCGGGTTAACCGGGTAAGACCGCAGCGAGACTAGCTGTTTGATAGGCCGCATGTGTAAGCGCAGTAATGCGTTGAGCTAAGCGGTACTAATGGTCGAGGGCTTGACCTAATACTCACGCGTCTAGCACGTTGCTGGATCGCGAACGGACGTCGCCACCGCGCGACGCATCCACGACTCGATCGAAGCTTCCAGTCCGGTTCCGCCGCTTCGTGCGGCAGGTTCCCAATTGAAGATTTATCCCGGTGACGCTAGCGGAGAGGATCCACCCGTTCCCATCCCGAACACGGAAGTTAAGCTCTCCAGCGCCGAAGATACTTGGGGGGCAACCTCCTGGGAAAATAGGTCGTCGCCGGGGTATTTCATGTCCATCGCAGGGCGACGCGTCAATTCAAGCGAAGCGCGGCGCCGTGCGCTGCTATCCTCGCCCGCGTGGACCGTATCTGTCCACTGCTCGTGCTCGCGTCCGACCGCCGTGCCGTGTGCGATGCCTTCGACCTCGAGCACCGCTGCAGCTCCAGGTCACCCGCGGCTCACCTCGATCGGTCCCAGCAGACGCAGGTCTGCCTCACCGAGGCATACGCGAGGTGCTCGCACTTCCTGCAGAACTCCCTGAGCTGGCCCAGTGATCTCGCCGGACCAGTCCTCTCGGCCGATGTCGTCCTGCCGCCGACGCGCCTGGTGCTCGAATCCGAGTCGGGATGGCGACGGGCTCGGTCGGGATCGGCTCGGCCCGCTTGGCGTGCTGTGGCTGCTGGGATTCTGCTGCTCGGCGTGAGCGGCGGAGCAATGGCCAGCGGAGCGGTCAACGGCATTGCCGGCCTGCTCGGAGAATCAACGGCACCCGGCGCATTGCCACTCGCCTTGAGCCCTGGTCCTTCTGCCATGCCCACCGCGGCGCCCACTCCATCTCCGCGCATTGCGCTGAAACCTACCCCTTTTCCGATGGTCGTACCGCTGCCAAGCACCCTTCCCAGCCAGGTGGTGGCCCCATCGTTGCCCACGACCCGCATCTACCTGGTGCAGCCGGGCGATACCCTTCGCCGCATCGCCGATCGTTTTGGCACGAGCATCGCGGCCATCCAGGGCGCGAACGGCATCGCCGACCAGAATTTGATCGAGGCGGGCCAGTTGCTCGTCATTCCCTGAGCGCTGGCCTGAGCCCCGCCGGGGCGTTCAGAAGCGCGGCTGGCAGGTTCGGCAGAAGGTCGTGGCCTCGCTCCCCCCGATCTGCCGCAGCGGCCGCCCACAGCGCGGACAGGGCTGACCGCCGCGGAGGTGGACCCTCAGGCGCTCCCGATGCTGCACCTGGATCTCCGGCGGGACGAGCACACGCAGCTCGTCGATCGCCGTCGCAAGCACGAACCGCATCGCCTCGTAGAGCCGATCGATCTCGTCAGGGGTGAGCGTGCTGCGCCGTCGCAGCGGGGCCAGGCGTGCTTCCCAGAGGATCTCGTCGCTGTAGGCATTGCCGATGCCGGCAACGAAGCGCGGGTTGCGTAGGAGCGACTTCAGCTCTCCGGGATGGCGCCGGATGCGGGTTCGGAAGGCCTCCAAGGTGAGCTCCGGATCATCGGCATCGGGCCCCATCTCGCTCCAACCGGGGATGCGCTCGAGCTGATCGGCCCTCACCAGGTAGAGCTTGCCGAGCATCTCGCGATCGACGTAGCGCAGCTCGGCGCCATCGGCGAATCGGAGGCGCAGGCCGGTCCTGGCGCGAACGCGGGCGGTGCCGTCGTCCATGAGCCAGAATCGACCGGCGAGCATGGGATTGACTGCGAGGATGAGCTCCGCTGCGTCGGGCATCAGCAGCGGTAGTAACAGGAGCTTGCCTCGTCTCACCGCCGGTTGCAGCGTGCTGCCCACCAGTGCTGCCAGCTCCTGAGGAGTCGCACGCAGCAGGATCGGTGTGGGAGGCGTGGCCCCGACCACCGTCCGGCCACTCGTCCGTTGGGCAAGCTGTTCGGCCACGATGGTCAGGTCAGGGAGCTCAGGCATGGGGATTCATGGGGTCGTGTGGTATCCTTCACCGGCTCTGTAGCACACAACCGCATAGCCGTGCGCGGAAACGTCGTTCCATCGGACACCACGGAGGAGCACCGAGTCGTCTCATCGAAGATGTCAGGAAGCCTTTCGGCAAGTCCCAATGTGGCTGGACGCCCTCCGTATGCGGAGGGCGTTTGTTGCTGACGGGGACATTATTGACAGGAGCGAATACACACTTGATCGAAGAGACGAAGCAGGTCGCGGAATCGGCTGATACGCAGGAGACGACGGCGCCCGAGCCCCAGGCCGTCGAGGAGCCGACCGCAACTGCCCAGGCGGAGGACGTCGCGCAGCAGAATGGCGACGAGGCAACGCAGGTGCAGGACACGCCCCCGACCGAGGAGCCCGAGCCCGAAGTCACCGCTGCTGCCACCGAAGAGCCAGGGGATGCATCAGCCCCCGAGTCATTGAGCGCGCCGGAGCCCCAGGACACGGTGAGCGCGCCGGAGCCTCAGGACACGGTGAGCGCGCCGGAGCCTCAGGACACGGTGAGCGCGCCGGAGCCAGAGCCAGAGCCGATGACCATGGCCGAGCTCCTCGACAACCCGGAGAACGAGGTGAAGAGCCTCAAGCACGGTGACGTCGTCGAGGGAACCGTCGTCCGCATCGATCCCGACGAGATCCTCGTCGATTTCGGTGGCAAGAGCGAGGGCGTGGTCAGCAACCGCGAGCTCATGTCGCGTCGCGGACCCCGTGACGGCGACGAGGCTCGGCCGGAGCTGAAGATGGGCGACGAGGTGCTCGTCTATGTCCTCCAGCCCGAGTCGCCGGAAGGGCATGCCGTCCTGTCGCTGCGCCGCGCGGGGCTCGAGCGCAAGTGGCGCGCCATGCAGGAGCGCTTCGACGCCGGAGAGATCGTCGAGGCGAGGGTCATCGACCATAACAAGGGCGGCCTGATCGTCGACCTTGGGGTTCGCGGCTTCGTGCCGATTAGCCAGATCGTCGATTTCCCGCGGCGGCCACGCGATGAGCAGCCACGCGACGCGGCGCAGGAGATCGCCGAGAAGCTGCAGCCGTTCGTCGGGCGCACCTTGCGCCTCAAGATCCTCGAGGTCAATCGCAAGGCGAATCGGCTCATCCTCTCCGAGAAAGTGGCGCTCTACGAGGAGCGGCGCGAGAAGCGCGACGAGCTCTTCAGCAGCCTGCAGGTCGGCCAGCGCGTGATGGGCCAGGTGCGCAGCATCGCGCCGTTCGGCGTCTTCATCGACCTCGGCGGAATCGACGGCCTGGTCCATAAGAGCGAGCTCAGCTGGAACAAGGTGAACAATCCCGAGACCGCTTACGGCATCGGTGACGAGGTCGAGGCCGAGGTCATCGACATCAACCATGAGCGCGGCCGGATCAGCCTCTCGATTCGCCGCCTGCAGCCCGATCCCTGGCAGGAATCGGTCGCGAAGTACACCATTGGCGACGTGATCGAAGGGACCGTCACCAAGCTGGTGAACTTCGGAGCATTCGTCCGCGTGGAGGAGGGCCTCGAAGGCCTGATCCACATCAGCGAGCTCTCAAACCAACGGGTCGCTCATCCGGGCGACGTGGTGAAGGAGGACGAGGTCCTCAAGCTGAAGATCATCTCGCTCGACTCGGAGCGGCATCGCCTGGGCCTCAGCCTCAAGCAGGCGGAAGAGCGGACGCCGCCTGCCGCTCCGACGCCGACGGCTGGGCCGCAGACGCAGCGTTTCGAGGAGCGCCCGCGCCGCGAGCGTCGGGACCGCCGGGATCGGTTCCGTCCGGAGGACGCGACCGCCGAGCCCGAAGAGGGGATCGACAACACCATGGCGGCCGCGTTCGCGGAGTCGGGCATGCTCGAGCAGTTCCGCGCCTCGCAGGCTGCCCGTGAAGCCGACGCCGCTCCGGCCGGGGTAGCCAAGGCTCCCGAGGCAGTGACCGAGGACGCAGTCGCCAACGCGACGGCCGACGGGGCGGCCGAGCCGATTCAGGCGGTTGAGCCTGAGGTCGAGGAGGCCCCGCCGATGGAACCCGCGACCCCAGAGGCCGCGCCAGCCGAGGCGGAGTCAACAGAGGCCGCGTCAGCCGAGGCGGAGTCAACAGAGGCCGCGTCAGCCGAGGCGGAGTCAACCGAGGCTGCGCCAGCCGAGGCGGAGTCAAGCGAGACGGCCGACAGCGCAAAGGGCGAGACGGCCGACAGCGCAGCGGGCGAGCCGGCTCCCGAGGACGCCAAGGTCTGACTGATCCGGCGGCCCATCCGCCGAGACATGCGCAGCGTTCTGAAGAGGCGGGCTGATCGACTCGGCCCGCCTCTCGCATTTACGATGCTGGAACTGAGCATCCAGCAACCGTCTGCCATAGTAACTCTTGCAGGGCACTGCGCGGCGTCAGTGCCGTACACTCTCGGAGCGTTCGCCGACGAACCAACCCGAGCACGGAAATCGACATGGACAGATTCGACAAGTTCACCGATCGGGCGCGTAAGGTCCTCACCCTGGCGCAGGACGAGGCTCAGCGCTTCAATCACAACTACATCGGTACCGAGCACCTGCTGCTCGGCCTCGTGCGCGAGGGCGAGGGCGTCGCAGCGCGCGTGCTCGAGAACATGAACGTCGAGCTGCCCAAGGTGCGTACCGCTGTCGAGTTCATCATCGGGCGCGGCGATCGGCCGGTGGTCGGCGAGGTGGGGCTCACGCCACGCGCCAAGCGCGTCATTGAGCTGGCCATCGACGAGGCGCGCCGCCTGGGCCACAACTACATCGGTACCGAGCACCTGCTGCTTGGCCTGGTGCGCGAGGGCGAGGGAATCGCCGCCGGCGTGCTGGAGAGCCTGGGTGTCAACCTCGACAAGGTGCGCCACCAGGTGATCCACGTGCTGAGCCAGTCGACCAGCGTCTCACCGGCGCAGGAATCGAAACGTCCGTCGAAGACGCCGACCCTCGACCAGCTGGGCATCAACCTGACCGAGGCCGCGCGCGCGGGCAAGCTCGATCCGGTCATCGGCCGGGAGAAGGAGATCGAGCGCGTCATCCAGATCCTGAGCCGGCGCACGAAGAACAACCCGGCCCTGATCGGTGAGCCGGGCGTCGGCAAGACCGCCATCGCCGAGGGGCTGGCGCAGCGCATCGTGTCGGGCGACGTGCCGGACACGCTGGCCGACAAGCGGGTGCTGACCCTGGACATCGGTTCGCTGGTGGCCGGCACGAAGTACCGCGGCGAGTTCGAGGAGCGCCTCAAGAAGATCATCGAGGAGCTCCGCTCCAGCAGTGACAGCGTTCTCTTCATCGACGAGCTGCACACCCTGGTCGGCGCCGGAGCCGCCGAGGGCGCCATCGATGCGGCGAACATCCTCAAGCCGCCGCTCTCGCGTGGGGAGCTGCAGTGCATCGGCGCGACCACGCTCGACGAGTATCGCAAGTACATCGAGAAGGACGCTGCGCTGGAGCGGCGCTTCCAGCCGGTGATCGTGGAAGAGCCGACCATGGACCAGGCGGTCGCGATCCTGTTCGGCATCCGCTCGCGCTACGAGGATCATCACCACGTCAAGATCACCGACGAGGCGGTCCACGCGGCCGTCGATCTGTCGGTGCGCTACGTGGCGGACCGCGCGCTGCCGGACAAGGCAATCGACCTGATCGACGAGGCCGGGTCGCGGGTGCGCCTGCGTCGCTCCTCGGCCCCGCCAAACATCAAGGAGGCGCAGCGCGACCTGGAGGAGATCACTCGCCAGAAGGACGAGGCGATCGCCAACCAGGACTACGAGGGCGCGGCGAGGCTGCGCGACGAAGAGGCCCAGGGCCGGGAGAAGATCGAGCAGTTGCGCGCCGCGTGGCACGCCGAATCGGCCAAGGATGTGCCGCTGGTGACCGATGAGGACGTCGCCGAGGTCGTCAGCATGTGGACCGGCATCCCGGTGATCCGCATCAGCGAGGAGGAGTCGGACCGCCTGCTGCACATGGAGGAGGAGCTGCACCAGCGGTACATCGGCCAGGAAGAGGGGATCCTGACGATCAGCCGTGCCGTGCGCCGTGCGCGTGCCGGGCTGAAGGATCCGAAGCGGCCCATCGGATCGTTCATCTTCTCCGGACCCACCGGCGTCGGAAAGACGGAGCTCGCGCGGGCGCTCGCCGAGTTCATGTTCGGCAGCGAGGACGCGCTGGTGAAGATCGACATGAGCGAGTTCATGGAGCGCCACAATGTCTCGCGGCTCGTTGGCGCACCGCCGGGCTACGTCGGCTACGACGAGGGCGGGCAGCTTACCGAGGCGGTGCGGCGCAAGAGCTACAGCGTGGTGCTCCTTGACGAGATCGAGAAGGCGCATCCGGACGTCTTCAACATCCTCCTGCAGATCCTGGAGGACGGCCAGCTGACCGATGCCAAGGGGCGCCGCGTGGACTTCCGCAACACGATCATCATCATGACCAGCAACGTCGGAGCGCAGCTGCTGACCCGCGAGACGGGCATCGGATTCCGGGCCGGTGGCAGCGAGGCCAAGAAGGCCGCGGCGGACTATGACCGGATGAAGGACAAGGTGCTCGGCGAGCTGAAGAACGTCTTCCGCCCCGAGTTCCTGAACCGGATCGACGCCACCATCGTCTTTCGACAGCTGACCCGCGAGGAGATTCGCGAGATCGTCGACCTGCTGCTGATCCGGGTGAAGGCGCAGCTTGCCGGCCAGCAGATGGAGCTGGTGGTGACCGATGCCGCCAAGGACTCGATCATCGAGAAGGGATACGACCAGGCCTTCGGCGCGCGGCCCCTGCGCAGGGAGATTCAGAACCAGATCGAAGATCCGCTGGCGGAGCGGATGCTGATGGCCTCGTTCAGCGCCGGCGACCGGATCGTGGTCGATGCCGCCGCCGAGGGAGGCCTGAGCATCACAAAATCAAGCGGCGATCCACAGCCCGTCGAGGTGGCGCCCGCCGCGAAGTAAGCCGGTGGTAATGCGCCGGTAAGGGAGCGCGTGGCAGGATGGCGGGGCCGCGGAGTGGTGCCTCGTCGATTCGTTGAGTTCCGCAGCCGGAGAGCACGTGCCAGCCAGCCGATCCGTCCACGTCTGTCAGAACTGCGGAGGCACATCGCCGAAGTGGTCCGGCCAGTGCCCGGCCTGCGGCGCCTGGAACACGCTGGTCGAGACGGTCATGCCTCGCCCTGGGCGTCCCGCCGCGTCAGGGCGATCACGCGCCGGCAGCTCAGCCGCTGCGGCCGCCATCGAGCCGATCGGCAGCGTCTCCAGCGCCGAGGCGCAGCGGCTGTCGTCCGGCGTGGGCGAGGTCGATCGTGTCCTCGGCGGCGGGCTGGTGCCCGGCTCGATCGTCCTGTTCGGCGGTGACCCGGGGATCGGCAAGTCCACCCTGCTGCTGCAGCTCGCCGCGCGCCTGGCGCGCGCCGGCAGCAGCGTGCTGTACATCAGCGGCGAGGAGTCCGCGCGCCAGGTCCGTGGCCGGGCGGAGCGGGTCGGCGCCGTGGTCGACAACCTCGGCCTGTTGGCCACGACCGAGGTGGAGGTGGCGATCGCCGCGATCGAGGCGACCTCGCCCGCCTTCGCGGTGGTCGACAGCGTGCAGACCATGGCCAGCGGCGACCTCACCGGCCCGGCGGGGAGTGTCGGACAGGTCCGCGAGGTGGCGAGCCGCCTCGCGGAGGTGGCGAAGGCGGGATCCACGGCCGTGGCGCTCGTCGGCCACGTCACCAAGGAGGGAACGGTCGCCGGGCCGCGAACGCTCGAGCACCTGGTCGACGCGGTGATCTACCTCGAGGGTGAGCGCCTGGGCACCACGCGCCTCATTCGTGCCGCCAAGAATCGCTTCGGCTCGACCGATGAGGTGGGTGTGCTCGAGATGCGCGGCGACGGTCTGGTGGAGGTGAAGGATGCGTCGCGGTTCTTCCTAGAGTCGGAGCAGCCACCGGTGGCCGGCAGCGCGGTGACGATCGCCCTGGAGGGAACGCGCCCGCTTGCCGTCGAGATCCAGGCGCTCGTCGCGCCGGGGGGTGGTTATGGATCGCCACGCCGGGCCACCACCGGCATCGACGTCAACCGCGTCCTGATGCTGATCGCCGTGCTGGCCCGGCACGCGGGCGTGAACCTCTCCGGGCACGACGTCTACGTCAACGTGGCCGGTGGCCTGCGCATCGAGGAGCCGGCCGCGGACCTGGCGGTGGCCGCCGCGCTCGCCTCGTCGCTGCGCGAGCGGCCGGTCCGCGCCGGGACCGTGCTGGCCGGCGAGCTGTCGCTCTCCGGTCGCGTGCGCGCGGCCAGTCGCGCGGAGCGACGGCAGGTCGAGGCCACGCGGCTTGGCTTCGAGCGGCTGATCACCGGTCCTCGGCACGACGGTCGCGGCGGGGAGGGCGGGCCGATCTCGAGCGCCGCGGACATTCGCGAAGCGCTGGCACTGGCACTCGCCGAGGGCTGAGCTGCGCATTGCCGGCGCATGACGGCCGTGCTACTGTGGCCGCCCGTCGCGAGCGGGACGCGCCATCGGTCTCATCCATCATCTACGTTCATTCCTGGCGCGGTCCATCCTTCATCCACGCACTCATCGGTCCAATGACCAAGCTCATTCAGCTCATCGGAGCGCTGCTCGGCACGCTCGTCGGCTTTGCGCTGGGGCTGCTCATCCTGCAGCAGGCACCAGGCGCGGTCGAAGTGCCGAATCGGCCTGCCTTCCTCGCCGCGATGGTGGCTGCAGCGCTGCTGTTCGGCTACCTCGCCATCCCGTACATCACCGTCTATCCGGCACGCTGGGCGAAGGAGCGGATCGCTTCCGCGGATGCCGGGTCGTATGCCCTGGGTGTCGCCGCGATCGTGGTCGGGTTGATCATGGGCGTCCTCCTGGGCATTCCGCTGGCGCTGCTGGGAGGCTTTGCCGGACGGCTGCTGCCGCCGCTGGCCACGCTGCTGCTGGTTGGCGGCATGCTGGCGGCGACGGTCTACAAGCGCGAGGTGCTCCTGCCGGCGTTCGGTTCGCTGCTGCCGGGTGGCAAACGACGCGGCGGGGAGCAGTCGGTGGTGGTTGACACTTCGGCGGTGATCGACGGACGGATCGTCGACATCGGTCGAACCGGATTCATCATGGGCAGGCTGGTGGTGCCGCGCTTCGTGCTCGACGAGCTGCAGCGGATCGCCGACTCTCCTGACGCCATGCGCCGCAACCGTGGTCGTCGCGGTCTCGAGATGCTGACCGCGCTGCAGAAAGACGCCGTCTCGCCGGTCGAGGTCGTGGAGGCCGACTACCCGGAGGTGAACGAGGTCGACGCGAAGCTGGTGGCCTACGCACGAGATCACGGCGCCGCCATCCTGACCAACGATTTCAACCTCAACCGCGTAGCCGAGCTGCAGGGGATCCGGGTCCTGAACATCAACGAGCTGGCCAATGCGGTCAAGGCGGTGGTGCATCCCGGCGAGGAGATGAGCGTGCGCATCATCCAGGAGGGCAAGGAGGCGGGACAGGGGGTCGGCTACCTCGACGACGGCACGATGATCGTGGTCGAAGGTGGCCAGCGCTTCATGGATCGCGAGCTGGCAATCACCGTGACGCGCGTGCTGCAGACAGTGGCCGGACGCATGATCTTCGCCCTGCCCCGCGACTCGGCGTGACCCAGCAGCTGGCCGCTGTCCTGGTTGCTGCCGGGCGCAGCCAACGGATGGGCACCGACAAGCTCTGGATCGACCTGCACGGACGGCCGGTGTGGCGCTGGAGCCTGGACCTGCTGCTCTCGGTTCCGACGCTCAGGCGGCTGGCCCTGGTCGCGCCCCCAGACTCGCTGGATCGCTTTGGCTCCCTCCTTCCGCCTTCCACCGGTGACCGATGCCTCCTGGTTCCCGGTGGCGCGTTGCGCGGGGATTCGGTGCTCGCCGGGCTGGCGACGCTCACTGCTTGTGGCTGTACCGATGAGACCGTGGTGCTGGTGCACGACGCCGCGCGTCCGGCGCTCTCGGCCGAGCTGCTCGAGCGGGTGATGGGCGCGGCAGCGGAGCGTGGCGGGGTCGTCCCCGCCCTGGCCGTCAGCGACACGCTCCTGCGGATTGACGAGCGCCGCGCGGTGGATCGCGAAGGCCTGATAACCGCGCAGACACCGCAGCTCGGGCGCCTGGGTGACCTGCGTGGCGCCTTGAGCGCCGGGCGCTTCACCGATGAGGCGTCGGCGCTCCTGGCGGCCGGCGTCGAGGTCCGCGTGGTGGCCGGCGATCCGGCGAATCGGAAGCTCACCGAGCCGGAGGACGAAGCGGTGCTGCGGGCCGTGCTGCGCGCGCGGTCGATGCCCATGCTCGGTCCGCGGTTGCTCCCCGCGGGCGTGCGCACGGCCAGCGGCTTCGACGCTCACCGCTTCGAGGCCGGCCGGCCGTTGCACCTGGGCGGCATCGACTGGCCGCGCGAGCCACGCGGACTGGCCGGCCATTCCGACGGCGACGCGGCGCTGCACGCGGTGATCGACGCGCTGCTCGGCGCGGCGAAGGCGGGCGATGTCGGGACGCTGTTCCCTGCGGACGACGCGGCCTGGCGGGATGCCGACTCGCGCGGCCTGCTGTCGCGTGCCGTCGAGCGGATCCGGGAGCTCGGCTGGCGGCCGGTCTCGCTGGACCTGACGATCGTCGCTCACCGGCCGCTGATCGACCCGCGGCGGACCGAGATGGGAGGGACCCTGGCCGGACTCCTCGGCCTGTCGGCCGAGGCGGTCAGCGTGAAGGGCACCACCTCCGACGGCCTTGGCTTCGCCGGCGAGGAAGGATTGGCCGCCTTTGCCGTGGCGAGCGTCGCGCCGATCGAATGAGCGAGTGGATCGGCGGCCGACGCCCCGTCGCGGAGGCGCTCGCCGCCGGGCGCGAGGCGCATCGGCTGCTGCTGTCGCGGAGCGCGAAGCCGAACCCGGAGCTGAACGGCCTGCTGGCCGCGGCGCGGAGCACCGGCGTGCCGGTGGAGCAGGTGGAGCCCGACCTCATCCGTCGACTGGCCGGCTTTGAGGGCCACCAGGGCGTGCTGCTCGAGGTCGGTCAGCGGCGTCTCGCCGATCTCGCCGAGATCGTGGCGCACGCCGCCGCTTCCCGGCACGACGCGTTCGTCCTCATCCTGGAGCACCTGCAGGATCCGACCAACTTCGGCACGCTGCTGCGCGCGGCCGAGGCCGCCGGCGTCGACGGGGTGATCTATCCGGAACGCGGCGCGGCGCCGCTCTCGGCGGCCGCGGTGAAGTCCAGCGCGGGTGCATCCGAGCATTTGCTGATCGCGCGCGTCGAGAGCCTGGGCTCCACGATCCACGAGCTCAAGGAGCGTGGCGTCTGGCTCGTGGCTGCTGACCAGAACGCGCCGGCCAGCGCCTGGCGGACGGCGCTCAGCGGACCGATGGCGGTCGTGGTCGGTAGCGAGGGAAGCGGCGTGTCGGGGGCCATGCGCCGCCGCTGCGACCTGCTCGTGTCGTTTCCGATGGCCGGCCGGATCGCGTCGTTGAACGCCGCCACGGCCGGATCGCTGCTGCTCTTCGAGGTGGTGCGCCAGCGTTCGGCCCTGCGCCCCGGCTAGAATCGGTGGCGCCGGCCGAGGTAGCTCAATGGCAGAGCAACTGTTTTGTAAACAGTAGGTTGTGGGTTCGACTCCCTCCCTCGGCTCCACGATTCACGCCTAGAGTCGCTCCGGCGTGACGGGGGCGTGCTCCCTGTCGAGCCGGTCATCCACGTGGTGCAGCGTCTCGCCCACGATGATCACCTCTCGTCCGCAGATGAGGCAGAACATCGCATCGGTCAGCGTGTCTTCCAGCGCGAAGTCGACATCGTCGTCGACATCGTCATCGGTCATGATCTGGTCCCTTTCGTCGTCGCTGCCGCGCTCAGCGGTCGTTGGTCAATCTTGCACCGAGTGTAGGCAAACGACGGAGAACGAGGCTTCCTCCGTCGTTTCTTGCATGCCCTGCAGGCGAATGGCGGAGGAACGCCGGCTGACAGGCCACCAGAGCCGGTTCCTCCGTCGTTTGCCGACAACCGATGTGCAAGGCCAGGGCCGCCCACCCGTGCAGCCACCCAGCCGTCCAGCCGTGACGCAGGCGAGCCGCGAGCCTGACTGGTTGAGCCGGCCAGCGCCGTTCGCTATACTCCGCCTCCGGATCGGCGGGCAGCCTGAGCCCGCAATCGGTCTGAATCGCGTGGGTAGGTTGAGCAGGTGGTGAGCTCCGCTGACTGTAGATCAGCCGTCTTCGACTGTGGGGGTTCGATTCCCTCCCTGCCCACCACGCTTCCTTCGGGGTACGGCGCGCATCGGTACATAGATTTGCGAAGATAGGCCGATGGTTGTGCAGGATCGGTTCGGTCGGGCACAATCGACGGGTTGCGGGAGTCCGGATGCCGCGCCTGCTCGCAGGCCCACGTAGCTCAGCAGGCAGAGCACTTCCTTGGTAAGGAAGAGGTCTCCGGTTCGAACCCGGACGTGGGCTCCATACCTATCCGGCGGATGCGGCCGACAGCACCGATAGCGCCCGTGGAGGCGTACCCAGCGTGGACCTCAAGTTTCTATTTCCCTTCCTCGCGTCATTGCTCTCCTTCGTCTTCGCCGCCATGGTCGGCGACCAGTGGCTCCGACGCCGGCAGCCATTTCAGCTGGTGTGGACCATCGGCCTGATCTTCTACGGGATTGGCGCAGGCACCGATTTCCTGGCCTCCGCCTTCGGCTGGAGCGAGCCGCTGTATCGCACCTGGTACCTGTTCGGCGCCTTCGGCGTGGCCGCCTACCTGGGGCTCGGCACGATCTTCCTGCTGAATCGCACCCGCTTTGGCTACTTCGTGGCCTTCTCGCTGCTCTTCGGCGGCGTCATCAGCCTCCTCTTCGCGCTGGCGCGGCTCAAGGAGGGCCAGCACATCCCGACCTGGGGAATCGTGGCCGTGGTGGGCGTGTGCGTGCTGGGAGCCATTGGCCTGGCGATCGTCACGCGCGTCAACCGGCGGCTGGTCGCACCGTTGACCGCCGCGGGGCTGGGAATCGCCTCGCTGGTGGTCCTCTTCCTGGTGCTCGGCGCGCCAGTCGCCACGCCGGGGTTCGCGACGAATGCGCAGACGGGCGCGCCGGTGGGCGACGCCTTTCCGGCCTACCTGCGCATGCTGACGCCGCCGTTCAACATCACCGGCGCGTTCGCGCTGGTCTTCGGTGCGGTCTACTCGGCCTACATCTTCATGCCCAAGCGGCGCGTGCTGCGGGTCAACTCGAGGGTGCCGGTCATCGGTCCGCTGGGGCGAGGCGCTGCGGTGATCGTCAACTTCGTGGCCTCGATCCCCGCAGCCGCGCGCGCCCTCGCCGCCGGACAGCTCAACTCGCGCGTGCCGGCGACCATTCTGATCGCGCTGGGTGGCTTCATCCCGGGCTGGACCAGCGGCCTGACCCGGTTGGGCTTCACCTGGGCGTACTTCCTGGGCGAGCTGCTGGGCGTGCTGTTCATCTTCCTGGGCTTCCTGGTCAGCATCGAGGTCTTCAGCGACGTGCGGCTGCCGTTCACCCACGTGGTGCTGTCGCGACGGCATGTTGAGCCGGATGCCAGCTATCTGCTGCAGGCCGAGGTCGTTGACAGCCCACCGCGCTCAGCCTAGAATCTGCAGGCTTCCCCTGGCCTCCCAGCCTTGTTCGGCGTGGGCTTCACCGGGTGGACGACGAGGAAATAAGAGACGTGGCCAAGGCCGAAAATCGACCCGTGATCGCGCTGGCATGCACGACCTGCAGGGAGCGCACGTACAGCACGCGCAAGAGCAAGAGAAATGATCCGGGACGGTTGGAGCTCAACAAGTTCTGTCCACGCTGCCGGCAGCACACGCTGCACCGGGAGACGAAGTAGACGAGCCTGCGCGGAGGGGTGTAGCTCAATTTGGTAGAGCACTGGTCTCCAAAACCAGCGGTTGCAGGTTCAAGTCCTGTCGCCCCTGCCATCCCCGCGCCAACCGTGCGCCAGCATCAGATTCAGCAGCAGTCAGATCAATGACCAACAGGGAGCAGAGCGAAGCATCGTGGTGAACAACCTGCGCCAGTATCTGGTCGAGAGCTGGGCCGAGTTGAAGAAGGTCGCCTGGCCGACGCGCCAGACGGTCGTCAACCTCACGCTGATCGTGATTGGCGTATCGGTCGCGGTGGGCGCCTACATCGCGGTCCTCGATCTGCTTTTGCACGGCGCACTGCAGCAGGTGCTCTGATCATGAGCGACGCCAAGCAGGCCAACCAGACCCAGCCGACCGAAAGCCCGCGCAGCGAGGCGCGCGACGCGGCGCGTCTGTCGCGAGAAGCGCCTCAGCTCGACGATGCCTACGCCGAGGAGCGCAAGACCAAGCAGTGGTACGTGATCCACACGTACTCCGGCTACGAGAACAAGGTCAAGGCCAATCTTGAGCACCGCATCGAGTCGATGGGCGTGGAGGACCAGATCTTCCAGGTCCTGGTGCCCATGGAGGAAGAGATCGAGATCAAGAACGGGCAGCGGCAGACCGTCAACAAGAAGGTCTTCCCCGGCTATGTCCTGGTCGAGATGGCGATGAGCGACGAATCCTGGTACGTCGTGCGCAACACGCCGGGCGTCACCAGCTTCGTGGGCTCGGGCAATCGACCCACCCCGCTGATGGATCACGAGGTGAAGTCGATCCTCAAGCAGATGGGTGTCGAGACGCCGAAGTTCAAGGTCCAGTTCACCAAGGGCCAGAGCGTGCGCGTCAACGACGGACCGTTCGCCGAGTTCATCGGTACCGTGGACGAGGTCAACCCCGAGCGCAACAAGGTCAAGGTGCTGGTCAGCATTTTCGGCCGCGAGACGCCCGTGGAGCTTGACTTCCTGCAGATCGAGAAGCTCTGAGCGGCTGATAGACCGATTGCGGCCTGACGGCCGCCGTCACACCACAAGAGGGAGGGGCGCGAGCCCCGACTGCACCTCACGAGGAGTCACATGGCAAAGAAGATTCGCACCATCCTGAAGGTGCAGGCGCCCGCCGGGAAGGCCACCGCCGCTCCGCCGGTGGGGCCGGCACTCGGCCAGCACGGCATCAACATCATGGAGTTCATCAAGGCCTTCAACGAGCGCACCGCCAGCCTCGCCGGCTACGTCGTGCCGGCCGAGATCACCGTTTTCGAGGACCGCTCGTTCACCTTCGTGACCAAGGCGCCGCTGGCCGCCGCCCTGCTGAAGCGCGCCGCCGGGGTGGAGGGCGGCTCGGCCCAGCCGAACCGCGACAAGGTCGGCACGGTCAGCCAGAAGCAGCTGCGTGAGATCGCCGAGACGAAGATGGCCGATCTCAACGCCAACGATGTCGAGCACGCCATGCGCATCGTGGCGGGCACGGCGCGCAGTATGGGCATCGAGGTGGCCGACTGATGGCACAGCACGGCAAGCGTTACCGCGAGGCAGTCAAGCTGCTCGAGGCGGAGCATCGCTATCCGTTGTCCGAGGCCGTCGAGCTGGTGCCTCGCGTGAACATCACTCGCTTCGACGCGACCGTCGATCTGCACCTGCGCCTGGGCGTGGATCCGCGCCACGCCGACCAGCTGGTGCGTGGCACGATCGTGCTGCCGCACGGGACCGGCCGGAAGACGCGGGTGATCGTCTTTGCCCAGGGCGAGAAGGCCCAGGAGGCGCTGCGTGGCGGCGCCGACGAGGTCGGCAGCGACGACCTGGTGAAGAAGATCGACGCCGGGTGGTTCGATTTCGACGTGGCGATCGCCACACCCGACATGATGGGCATGGTCGGCCGCCTGGGGAAGAAGCTCGGGCCGCGCGGCCTGATGCCAAACCCCAAGTCGGGGACCGTGACGTTCGACATCGAGCGCGCGGTGAGCGAGGTCAAGTCCGGCCGCGTCGAGTTCAAGGTCGATCGCGCCGGAATCGTGCACGTGCCGGTCGGGCGGGTCAGCTTCACCTCGGAGCAGCTCAGCGCGAACGTGGCCACGCTGGTCGACGCGGTGAACCGGGCCAAGCCGTCCGGCGCCAAGGGAACCTACATGCGCACGCTGACCCTGGCCCCCACCATGGGACCGGGCGTGGCGGTGGACATTCCATCCGCGCTCGCCGCAGCGAGCGCCTGAGCAATGAGGCGGCTGGTCGGGTAGCATCGGTCAGACAAGCGCATACGCCAAAGACAGCGATGTGCCCGGGTGAGAGCCCCGGGCCAATTGCCGGCCACGCGAGCCGGCGGCACGCCGAGGCACGACATTCGTTCCGCCACCTCTGATGTGGCGCATCGGTCCTCGTGCAGCGACGTGCGAGGGCCGTTTTGTTGTATCTGGAGGTGGACGAACCAACCATCATGCCGACCGATGCCAAGCGCCAGGCCGTGACCAAGCTTGCGGAGCTGCTGCGCAGGAGCTCTGCTCTGGCCGTGACCGACTACCGGGGACTGAGCGTCTCCGACATGCAATCGGTCAGAAGGACGCTGCGCGCCAGCAGCGTGGAGCTGCACATCGCCAAGAATCGTCTGCTGAAGATCGCCGCCGACGAGGCCGATCTGGCTGAGCTCAAGCCCATGCTCGAGGGGCCGACCGCGCTCGCCTCGATCTCCGGCGACGAGGTCGCCATGGCGAAGGCGCTGCAGGATGCCTTCCGACCCTATGCCCGCACCGTCACCATTCGTGGTGGCCTGCTGGGACACCGCGCCGTCGACGCGGAACAGCTGCAGCGGCTGGCGACGCTGCCGAGCCGCGAAGTGCTGCTCGCCAAGCTGGCGGGCGGGATGGCCGCGCCCATCGCCGGAATGGCCGGCGTACTCGCTGCAAATCTGCGAAACCTCGTTGGCGTGCTCTCCGCAGTCGCCGACCAGAAGCGAACCACGGAGGGCGGCTCGGCCGCCTGACGAGACAAACAGGAGCAAGTGAACCCAATGGCTACCAAGACACTGCACAAGGAACAGATTCTCGAGGCGATCGACACCATGACGGTGCTCGAGCTCTCTGAGCTGGTGAAGGCCTTCGAGGACCGATACGGCGTGACCGCCGCCGCGCCCGTGGCGGCTGCCGCACCCGCAGCGGGGGACGGTGGCGGTGCCGCCGCGGCTGTCGAGGAGCAGACCGAATTCGACGCGCTGCTGACAGAGGTCGGCCCGAACAAGATCCTGGTGATCAAGGCCGTGCGCGAGCTGACCGGCCTGGGCCTCAAGGAGGCAAAGGACCTCGTCGACGCGGCTCCCAAGACGGTCAAGGAGGGCGTCACCAAGGAAGAGGCGGAGGCCGTCAAGGAGAAGCTGGCCGAGGCGGGCGCCACGGCCGAGGTCAAGTAGCTTCCTT
>JBBSHF010000035.1:0-17608 GCA_038253355.1 Candidatus Limnocylindria bacterium | reverse complement strand
TGGAGCTACAGCTGCGGGCAGGGGTGCTGACCGGCGAGGCCGCCGTCACCCTGGGCGCGACGAACCAGGGCATGGTCGCCGGCGACCTCGTCAACACCGCGTCGCGGCTGCAGTCGGCCGCGGCCCCGGGCACCGTGCTGGTCGGCGAGGCGACCCGCCAGGCCGCCGCGGGCGCCATCGCCTTCGAGCCCGCCGGCGAGCAGGACCTCAAGGGCAAGGCGGCGCCGGTCGCCGCCTATCGCGCGCTCCGCGTCGTGGCCAAGCGCGGCGGCGTGGGTCGCAGCGACCAGCTCGAGGCCCCATTCGTGGGGCGCGAGGCGGAGCTGCGCCTGCTGAAGGACTTCCACGCCGCGACGGGCGCCGAGCGCCGGCCGCGACTCGTATCGATCATGGGGCAGGGCGGCATCGGTAAGAGCCGGCTGGTCTGGGAGTTTCAGAAGTACCTCGACGGCGTCACCGAGGTCGCCTACTGGCACTACGGGCGTTCGCCGGCGTACGGCGAAGGAATCAGCTTCTGGGCGCTGGCCGAGATGGTCCGCGGACGTGCCGGCATCGTCGAGGGTGAAGACGTCGCCGGTTCGCGCGCCAAGCTGGCCGTCACGCTCGACGAGTTCATCACCGATGAAGCCGAGCGTCGTTGGATTGAGCCTCGCCTGCTGCAGCTGCTGGGCCTCGAGGAGGCGACCGCGGCCGACCGCGAGCGGGAGACGCTGTTCGCCGCGTGGCGCACCTTCTTCGAGCGTATCGCCGACAGAGGAACGGTGCTCCTCGTCTTCGAGGACCTCCAATGGGCCGATGCGGGCCTGCTCGACTTCATTGATCACGTGCTGGATTGGTCGCGTGACCGGCCTCTGTATCTCATCACCCTCGCGCGTCCGGAGCTGCTCGACCGGCGCCCCGACTGGGGCGCCGGCCGCCGGAGCTTCACCTCGCTCGTGCTTGAGCCGCTCCCCGATGAGGCGATGCGCGAGCTGCTGCGCGGGCTGGTGCCCGGGCTCAGCGACAGCCTGGCGGCGCAGATCCTGGGGCGCGCCGAGGGCATTCCGCTGTATGCGGTGGAGACCGTGCGGATGCTGCTCGACGAAGGTCGCATCGAGCGCGTCGGCGACAGCTATCGGCTGGTTGGAAACGTCGCCGAGCTCTCGGTGCCGGCCTCGCTGCAGGCCCTCATCGCCGCCCGGCTCGACGGCCTCGATCCGGCCGATCGGGCGTTGCTGCAGGCGGCATCGGTCATGGGCAAGACGTTCAGCGTGGACGCGCTGGCCGATATCAGCGGCGAGGATGTCGACAAGCTGACGGGGCGCCTGCGCGGCCTCGTCCGCCGCGAGCTGCTGACCCTGGAGGCGGACCCACGCTCACCGGAGCGCGGCCAGTACGGCTTCGTGCAGGCGCTCATCCGCGAGGTCGCGTACGGTGGCCTGGCACGGCAGGATCGACGGCGGCTGCACCTGGCCGCGGCGCGCCATTTCGAGACAATCGACGACGAGGGCATCGCCGGTGTGCTGGCCGAGCATTACGTGGCGGCGTACCGCGCCCATCCGGAGGGCCCGGAGGGTGACGCCGTTGCGGCCCAGGCGCGGGTTGCCCTGCGAGGTGCCGCAGAGCGTGCCATTTCGCTCGGCTCGTACGTGCAGGCGCAAGGCTACCTCGAGCAGGCGCTGGAGGTGACCAGCGACGTCGCGGAACGCGCCCAGCTGCACCAGGCAGCGGGTGGGGCAGCGCGCCATTCGACGCGCGATGGGCCGGGAATGATCCGCCATTACAGCGCTGCGCTCGAGATCGTTCGCCAGACCAATGACCGCACGCGGATGCTTCAGGCGACCACCGATCTCGCCAGGGGGACGAGCTGGATGGGCCGGATCGAGGAGTCGGTGACGATGATGCGTGCCGCCCTGGAAGAGTTCGCCGACCTTGACGGCACGGCCGAGTGGGTGCGGCTCAGCGCCGAGCTCGCCCGTTCGGAGATGCTCGTCAACCGCGGCGAGGACTCGCTGGCACGCACCGAGCAGGTGTTGCCCGTTGCCGAGCGCCTCGAGCTGACGCTCGAGGTCCTGGAGATACTGATCACCCGTGGCGCCCTCCTTGCGAATGCGCACCGCCTCGGCGAGGCGATCGCGGTCCTCCTTGGGGCCACCAGCCGAGCGCGGTCGCTGCAGCTGGCCGAGCTCGAGCTGCGGGCGCGGGTGAATCTCAGCTACGTCACCTCCGCGGAGGATCCGTCGCTGTCGTACAGCGTTGCGCGCGAGGGGCTCGAGCTTGCGCGACACCTCGGCATGGGAGGCCCGGGGGCCTACTTGCTCAACAACGCCTGCGATATGGCGGTTCGCCTCGGCGAGTGGGATTGGACGCGCGTGCAGATCACCGAAGCCCTGGCGGTCGATCCTGACGGGAACCTGGGCGCGCTGGTCCACGCTGCCCGGATTGCGGCCTTCCGCGGGGAGGAGTCGGAGATGTTCATCGAGAAGGCAGACGCATTGGTACAGGACGTCACGAAGGCGCAGGCGCTCTCGATGATCGATGACGTGCGCAGCGACGTTGCGCTGGCGGCCAACCAACTGGACGAATCGCGACGCTTGGCGATCAGCAGCTATGCGCGTGCCGATGCGCCGGATTCGCCGGCACGACCGCGGGCCGGCCGGATGTCCGTCTGGCTTGGTGACACCGAATCGGTCAGGCGCATCCTCGCCGAGCAACGCGAAATTCCCGGCCGCGTGGCCAGGATCATCGAGGCCGAGCTCAGCGCAGGGCTCGCATTCTTGGAGGGCCGGACACGGGAGGCCACGGTCGGCTACCGCGACGCTGCCGCTCGCTGGCGCGAGCTCGGTGCGCGCTTCGACCTGGCGATGTGCGAGCTGACCATGGTCCGTGTGCTCGGGACCGATTCCCCCGAAGCACGCGAGGCCTCCGCGGAGGCCCGGGAGATCTTCACTGCGCTGGGCGCCAGGGCGCTGCTCGATCAGCTCGACGCCGTCGAAGTGGCCGCTCCACGACCCGGGAAGGGCGTCGGCGCAAAAGCCGAGCCTTCGCGTACGGGGGCGCCGACTGCCTCGAGTTGATTCCGGGGTTGCGGGTTCGTGGACTGGCGGATCAGCGCCAACCCGGCGCTCAGTCGCCCGCTCTTGGACGGCGCAAAGCGGGCCAGGACGCGGGCGGTGCGGCGAGTCATTCGGTAGGCGGGCGCTCGGCGCGTCCAAGCTTGCGGAGGATGGCACGCAGTGCGGTCAGCTCATTGGGCGCGAGGCGGTCGACCATCTCGTGCTCAAGGTCACGCAGGTGGAGCGGCGTCATGCGGGCCAGCGCCTGCTCGCCGGCAGGAGTCATGGCGACGTACTGAATCCGTCGGTCGGATGCGCATGCCTGACGCTCAACCAGGCCCGCGGCGACCGCGCGATCGACGACGCGGGTGGCACCACCGGTGGTCACCGACAGCTGGCGCGCCAGCTCACTCGTCTTCAGCTGGTCCCGCGATCGGCCGACGCGCAGGAGCACCTCGAACACCGCAGAGCTGACGCCTGCCGATGCGAAGGTCCGGTCGAAGACGTGCGACAGGCGACCGTGCGCTTCGTGCAGCAGTCCGAAGGTCGTGATGCGCTCGTCGTCGATGGTTCTGGTCCGTTTCATGTGCGCATCATATCACAATCACGTCAGTAGTTGACAAAGAAGATATTAACGTGCCAATATTGCCTCGGGCAACAAACTGGCCCCATGCCCCCGCACAGACCCAACTCAAGGAGCTTCTCCCATGAAGATTGCAATCATTGGCGCAGGCAACGTCGGCAAGGCGCTCGGCGCCAGCCTGACGCGCGCTGGCCACGACGTCACCCTCACCTCCCGCAGCGGCAGCGCCGCGCAGGCCGCCGCATCGACCGGCGCCAGCGCCAGCAGCTCACTGACCGACGCGGTGGCGTCCGCCGACGCCACCATCATCGCCGTCCCGTTCGCGCAGAGCGGCGAGCAGGTCGCGCGCCGGATCGCCCATGCCGCATCGGGCAAGGTGGTGATCGACGCCACCAACCCGCTCGATGCCAGCTACGAGTCGCTGGTCACCGAGCAGGGCCCATCGGCCGCCGAGCTGTTCCAGCAGTGGATGCCGCAGACGGGCGTCGCGAAGGCCTTCAACACCGCGCTCGCATCGGTCCAGGCAGAGGCTTCGGTCGCCGGCCAGACGGTTGACGGATTCGTCGCGGCCGATGAAGACCAGGCACGCGCCGTCGCGCTGCAGCTGGTCGAGGACATCGGTCTGCGGCCGGTCGACGCCGGACCCCTGCGCCGAGCCCGCGAGCTCGAAGCGCTGGCCTTCCTGAACATCAAGCTCAACGCCTCGAACGGCTGGGCCTGGAACACCGCCTTCAAGCTGGCCAACGCGCCCATTGCCGAGCCTCGCTCCCTCGTCGGCGCCGGTTCGAAGAAGGCCTGACCGATGATTCCCGTCACGCGTCTCAACCACGCGGTCCTCTTCGTTCGTGATGCGTCGGCCTCGGCCGATTTCTACGGTCGCGTCTTCGGGTTTGAGCGCGTGGCTGAGGAGGGCGGCGGCAACGCCATCTTCATGCGTGCCGCCGGGACGCAGAACCACCATGATCTGGGGCTCTTCTCGGTCGGGCCGGCGGCGCCCGGACCGGTCCGCGGGGCCGTGGGCCTCTACCATCTTGCCTGGGAAGTGCCGACCATCGAGGCACTCGCCGAGGCAAATGCCGCGCTCCAGCGCGAGGGCGCGTTGACCGGGGCCAGCGACCACGGCGTTTCGAAGTCGCTGTATGGCCGCGATCCGGACGGCAACGAGTTCGAGCTGATGTGGGCCGTGCCCCGCGAGGCCTGGGGCGAGGCCGAGCATCACGGCGTCATCGAGGCGCTCGACCTCGACCGCGAGGTTGCGCGCTTCGGTGCGGGGAGCGCTGCCTCGCACTGACCCCGAGCATCAGCCCTCGACAACGCCGGCGCCTGCCACCGGCTCGACCACGTGGACGGTGGCCTGCAGACCGGTACGGCCAGGATAGTGGTCAGCAACCGCCGCGGTCAGCGCCTCGACCGCCTCCCGCCGCACGATGTTGACCGTGCAGCCCCCGAAGCCGGCGCCGGTCATCCGCGCCCCGACCACTCCCTCGACGGAGCCGGCGATCTCCACCAGAGCATCGAGCGCCGGTGAGCTGACCTCATAGTTGTCGCGTAGCGAGGCGTGCGACTCGGCCATGCACCGGCCGACGGTCTCCATGTCGCCAGCCTCCAGCGCCGAGACCATCGTCAGCACCCGCGCGTTCTCGCCCACCACGTGCTCGGCCCGGCGTCGCTCAACCGGCGCCAGGTGGCCGCCCAGCAGGTCGAGCATCTCCGGGGGCACATCGCGCAACGACCGCACACCAGGTTCGAGCAAAGCCAGCCCTCGAACGGCCGCCTCGCACTCGGCGCGCCGCGCGTTGTAGTCCGACGCCGCGAGCCGGCGCGGCGACCCGGAGTCGATCGCCACCAGCACGTGCTCCGCCATCGGCAACGCCACCGGGCGCCACTCGAGGGAGCGGCAATCCAGCAGCAACGCCGCCCCTGGTTGGCCCATCGCGGACGAGAACTGGTCGAGCAGCCCGCATCGGACACCCACGTAGTCGTTCTCG
Source organism: Candidatus Limnocylindria bacterium (assembly GCA_038253355.1). Lineage (GTDB taxonomy): Bacteria > Chloroflexota > Limnocylindria > QHBO01 > QHBO01 > JAICUY01. Next base: position 12,002 of record JBBSHF010000035.1, on the reverse strand, counting down.
GCCCGCTGTGCCAGGCGCGCGACCCTCATCGGTCCAAAGGGGGGGCGGGGCTCCTCGCAGAGGGCCCATGCCGCAGCCAGCTCCAGAGCGGCCGATGATGAGAGACCCGCGGAGACCGGCAGCGTGGACGCCAGCACGCCGCGAAACCCGCGCAATGCAGCGCCCGCAGCCGACAGCGACTCCGCCATCCCGGCGACGTAATCGATCCAGGTACCTCGCCGAGGCCCGATCGAGTCCAGGGAGAACCCATCGCGCTCGCCGCTGGACGCGAGCGTGATATCGACTCGCCGGTCATCGCGCGGCACCACTGCGATCCAGGTCTCCAGGCCGATCGCCGCCGGCACCACGTAGCCGTCGTTGTAGTCGGTGTGCTCGCCGATCAGGTTGACTCGCCCAGGCGCTCGGACCACGCGCACGAGGGCCGAGTCCGCGGCCGCCAGCCGCGCCCGCAGCCACGCTGGATCCAGCGACGTCATTGCTCGGACCGCGCCGCCTCGGCGGTGCGTGGGTTGACCTCGCGCAGACGCGCGGCCGTCTCCTCGGGCAGCGTGTCGTTGATGAACGCGCCCGCGCCGGCCTCGGACCCAGCGAGGTACTTGAGCTTCGACTCGGTGCGATTGGGCGGGTAGAACTCGAAATGCAGGTGGTAGCCGTCGTGGGCGTCGCCATCGCTTGGTCGCTGGTGGATGGCCATGATGTAGGGCAGGCTGAAACCGAAGAGGCCGTCGTACTTGATGAGCAGCGCCTTGAGCGTTACTGCCAGGCCGTCGCGCTCGCGTGCGGTGAGCTCGAACAGAGAGCCGACGTGGCGGTGCGGGACGAGATGGACCTCGTAGGGCCATCGGGCGAAGAAGGGGACGGTCGCCGTCCAGGTATCGGTCTCGAAGATGACGCGCCGGCCGTCAGCCCGCTCTTCGCGAAGGACATCGCACCACAGGCAACCACCCGTCGTTGACCGATGCACCTCAGCACTCGCCACCTCCCGCGCGAGCACCGGAGGAATCCGGGGGTACGCGTAGATCTGGCCGTGCGGGTGGACAAGCGTCACGCCGATCGCCTCGCCTTTGTTCTCGAAGATGAAGACGCAGGCGACCTCCGGTCGATCGCCGAGCTGTCGCGTCCGCTCCGCCCAGACCGCGATCAGGCGCCGTAGCCGGCTCAAGGGCGCGTCGCGCAGGCTGCCCTCGTGTCGCGGCGTGTAAACGACCACTTCGCAGGCGCCGATCGACGGCCGCACCGGCATCAGCTCGCTGCCCTTGACGGCCGGAGGCGGCGGCCGCGGCTGCAGCGACGGGAATCGGTTCTCGAAGACGACCACGTCGAAGTCCGCGCGATCGATCTCGGTCGCTGGACCGCCCGGACGCGTCGGGCACAGCGGGCAGTAGTCCTTGGGCGGCAGGAACGTGCGGTCCTGACGGTGCGTGGCGGTGATGATCCACTCCCCGAGCAGTGGATTCCAGCGCAGCTCAGACATCATCGGTCTCCGGCTCGGCCTCGGGCGTCTCCTCCTTGACCGATGGCGGCCAGTCGTAGTAGCGGATATACCGGCCGTCGCCCAGCTGCGAGACCGTCAGGTCGAAGTCGTCGTACGGGTCGCGAACGTCGCCGCGCATGGCACTCACGGGACGGCCTGCGGCGATTCGGTCGGTCCATGGACGATCGGCTTGCCGTTCTCGAAGGTCACCTTGTCGAGCCACATGGAGCGCACGCCACCCACCGACGGACCCACCGCATCCGGGTGCCAGGCGTGGTACGCCATCCACAGCTGGCCCTGCGGCCCCTGGATGATGGCCTGGTGCCCGGGACCGATGGCGTTGCTCTTCCCGGTTGCCAGGATCGGGTTCTCCGGCGCATCGGTATACGGTCCAAGGACCTTCTTTGAGGTTGCGTAGCCGACCGCGTAATCGATGCTCGCATAGTCGTTCGCGGAGAAGAAGAGGTAGTAGATTCCATCGTGGAGCAGCAGGGTTGGCGCCTCGATGACGCTGCCCTCCCACGGCTCGTCGTTGCGCAGTCCCAGCTTGGTCGCCCTGCCGGTGAGCGTCAGCCCGTCCTCGCTGAGCGGCTGCGCCCAGAGCTCGGTCGGCATGCCGCAGCAGTTGCCGTCGTTCTTCCAGACGAGATAGCTGGCGCCGTCCTGATCGACGAAGCGGGTCGCGTCAATGGAGCCACCCAGCTCGAGCTGGCAGAGGAGCGGCTTGCCGCGCTTGTCGACGAACGGCCCCTGCGGCCGATCGGCCTCGGCGGTGCTGATGCACTGCTTCCCGGCTTCGGCGAAGCGGGCGGTGTAGTACATCACGTAGCGACCACCGATCCGATACACCTCCGGTGCCCAGGTATAGCCGCGCGAGCTCGGCTGCCAGAGCGGCAGGTCGGGCAGCGCGTCGTCCGCGCGCTGCCAATGCACCAGGTCGGTCGAGTGCGCCACCTGGATGTTGGAGGTGGCATCGGTCGTGGCGTAGGCCCAGTAGCCGTCATCGGCATGCAGGATGAACGGGTCGGGGAAGTCGCCGTCGAGCACCGGATTCACGAACCGGCCAGCGCCAGGGCCGGGCGGTCCTGAGCCCGACCCGGCGGCCGATGACGACGCAGAGCCGCTCGAAGGTCCGCTGCAGGCGACCAGCAGGATGGCTGCTGCTGCCAGTGGAGGCACCCGATTCACCCGGCCACCGCCAGGCGAGGGGCGACGGCCGATGGGTGCTCCATGACGTGGGCCAGCAGGTCGTCCATGAGCGTGGTCGCCATGGGACCATTCTCGGGCGCAACGTGCAGGGTCGTGACGCAGATCATGCCGCGCCCCACCGGCACGTCCCACGCCAGCGCCGCGGGCGAATGGACCCAGCCGACGAACATGCCGGCGAAGACCTCGTCGGCGTGCAGCGCCGGGTCGTAGCCGGCGAGCACGTGGTCGGGCATCACCTCGGCGAAGCTCAGATCGAGCGGATTGTGCTCCGGTACGTTGGGCAGTGAGCCGGGCAGCAGCCAGCTGAAGGCGGTGATCCAGTCGCCGCGCCACGGATTCTGGTAGCCATTGGAATCGTCCGCGGGGAGCCAGCGGGCCACCACCCTGATCGGCCGAGGAAGGGCCACGCCCGGGGCAATCGTGTTGCGGCTGCGGGCCAGCAGCAGGACGCGCCCTCCAATCCCGGCTGCTTCCAGGAGTTCCGGAGTCATCTGGCTGGCGACCAGCACTTCGGCGAATTCCGCGCCCACGAGCCGATGGCCGCGCGCTTCCAGCCGATCAGCCAGGCCCCACAGTCCGGCCGGATCATGCACGCCCACGTTGCGTGGTGGCTCCGCGATGGACCGGTGCGGCAGCACAGCCAACCGCACCTCGGCCCTGGGCTGGCCGCCCTCCAGCGCGACGCTGAGCGTGGCGGCCGTCGCGGTCTCGACCGATGGAATGCGGATACTCGGGGTCGCCAGCCCACCGTTGACTGGGGCGTCGCCAGACGCGGCGGCTTCGTCGTTGAGCCGCAGCTCCCAGCGGAGCGACCGGGGGGCATGCGTGTGTCCAACCGAGGCAAGAGTGACGCGCAAACTCAGTTCGCCACCGCCCCACACGTCGTAGCGCTCCGGCTCGACGACCAGCACCTCGTCGGCGTTCAGCTCCGCCAGGCGCTGGTGATAGGCCTTCGGGCGGCGATCCAGGTCGAGCAGGCCATTCGCCTCCCAGTAGGCATCGGTCAGCTCGGTGATCACATGTCCGCCGATCTGCGGCCATCGGCGCAGCTGCCCGATCTCGTACTGCAGCGCCTCGAACTGGTGCCACTGCGTCGCGATTGCGAGAGCATCGAGATCCGGCCAGAGCCGCTCCAGGCGTTGCTCGACGAAGCGCGCCGCGATGCCAGCCGGCAGGTATTCGTCCCGACCGGTGCTGAACCACCATGCCTCGGCGGCCCCCTTGCCCACCGACGGCAGGCCCCAGGCGCCGAACTCGCTCATCAGCAGCGGCTCATCACCGCGGACCGACGCGTCACCGTGCGGACTCCACAGCCATGCCGGCCGCGCGGCCAGCTCTGCCACCAGGACGCGCCACGAAGCGGCCTGGTCCGGGATGGCCCGATAGGCGTGGTAGTCGGCCAGGTCGGTCTCGAGATGGAAGTTCGGCTTGGTGGCCGTGTCGCAGGCCGAGTTGTCGACCACCAGGCGACCCGGGTCGCGCTGGCGAAGCCAGCTGGCCGTCTCGCGCAGCCAGCGGCGGTCGCGTGCCTCGCTGCGCAGTCGCGTGCCCCAGTCCTCGTTGACGACCGTCCAGATGATCAGCGAGGGATGGTCGCCCAGTGTACGCACCATCTCGTCGAGCGTCTCCCGCGCACGCGATGCGGCGTCGGGCGAGAAGCGCGTCCAGCTTGGCAGCTCGGCCCAGACCAGCACGCCGGCCTCGTCCGCCGCGTCGAGGTAGGCCGGATCCGGCACCTTGATATGGCAGCGCACCAGGTTGAGGCCCATCTCGCGCACCCGACGGAACTGCTCGGCCAGGTAGGTCCTGGACGGCGGTGTACCGATGCTCTCCGGGTAAAAATCCTGGTCCAGCGCCCCGGCCAGGTAGATCGGCCGGCCATTAAGTTCGACCACTCCCTCGCGGGTCGTCACCTGCCGCATGCCGATGCGGGTCTGCAGCTGATCCACCGCGACGCCGTCGGCGCGCAGCGCCAGACGGACCTCGTACAGATGAGGAGCCCCGATATCCCAGAGCACCGGCGACCCAACGGGCAGCAGCAGCTCGCCGGCGTCTGCGGGCCCACGAACGCCCGGAACCGAGCTTCCGTCAGGCGCGAGGGCGGTCGCCTCGACCTCGAGCGGAGTGCCGGCGCCCGCCAAGCCCCAGTGCAGCCGCACCCCGCCCGCCGCGAGATCGGGGCGTGCCTCGAGCCAGGCAAGATGACGCGGCGCGACCCGCTCGGCGCGGACCGATTGCCACAGGCCGCTGGTGCTCGCGTACCAGGTCTGCTTGCCGTGCGGAATCTCGCCGCCTGGCAGCCCGGCCACCGCCGCGTCCATGCTCGCCACCTGCTCCTCCACGTTGAAGGCGGGAAACTCGGTCAGGGCGTTGAGCGGATTGATGACCTCGACCACCAGCTCGTTCTCGGCGCCGTAGCGTGCCGCTTCATCGGCTCGCAGGCTGAAGGCGGTCCATCCGCCTTCGTGCGCGCCGATCGACCGGCCGTTGAGCCAGGCGCGACAGGAGTACATGACCGCGCCGAAGTGCAGGAGCAGGACGTCGTCGGTCCAGTCGGAAGGAAGGGTAAAACGTCGCTGGTACCAGGCTCGCACGATGCCCTGCGGGTTGGAGATCTGGGCCTCCCAGCAGCCGGGAACCGTGATCGGCTCGCCCGCCGGCAGGGCGTCGGGACCCAGGCTGCCCTCGGGATCGGCGACGAAGTCCCAGCTGCCGTCGAGGTCGATTGTCGGTCTCGCGCCGGTCATCACCCCTTGATGCCTGCCGAGGTGACGCTCTGCACGATCCAGCGCTGCGCGACGATGTAGAACAGCAGCACCGGGATGGCGGCCAGCACGGCGCCCGCCATGAGCAGACCGTAGTTGGCGGTGTACGCGCCCTGGAAGTTGGCCAGGCCCGCAGGCAGCGTGCACATCTCACCCTCGCACACGATGCGTGGCCAGAGGTAGTCGTTCCAGTAGGCGAGGAAGCTGATCACCGCCAGCGTCGCCAGGGCCGGTCCGGAGAGCGGCAGCACCACCGACCAGAAGGTGCGCAGTCGTCCCGCGCCGTCGACGAAGGCGGCCTCCTCCATCTCGATCGGCACGCCCAGGAAGAACTGGCGCAGGAAGAACACGCCGAAGACGCCCGCCAAGCCGGGCAGGATCAGGGCCGGGTAGGTGTCGAGCAGGCTCAGGTCGTTCATGAGCAGGAACTGCGGCACCAGGAACATGACGCTCGGCAGCAGCAGGGTCGTGATCAGGATGCTGAAGAGCAGCCCCTTGGCGGGGAAGTCCATGCGTGCGAAGGCATAGGCCGACAGCGAGGTCAGCAGCACGGTGAGCGCCGTGCCCACGCACGACACGATCAGGCTGTTCAGCAGCCAGCGCAGTACCGGCGTGTCGCCCGAGGCGCTCAGGATCCGGGTGAAGTTATCGAAGCTGGGCGCCTTCGGTATCCAGCCCTGGTCGGTGATGGCCAGCGTCCCGGGCTTCAGCGAGGTCGACAGCATCCACACCAGGGGCAGCACGAAGAAGAGACCGATGAGCAGCAGCAGGGCGTAGAGCAGCACCCGATCGAGTCCGCGCCGGCGGTCGCCGCGCGCAGGCTCGGCTGGAGCAGTCAGGGTCTGCTTGACGGAGGTCATGCGGGGTCCTCAGTCAGGCTCGCTGCGGAAGACGCGGAAGTTCACAACGCTCACCAGCACCATGATCAGCGCAACGACGAACGCCATCGCGGCAGCCTGGCCCAGCTCGTAGCGCCCGTTGAAACCGATGTTGTAGATGTACAGCAGAACCGGCGTTGTGTCGTGCCCGGGCCCACCACCGGTCATGATCTGCGGCTGACCGACGAGGTTGAACGAGGCGATGATCTGCAGCGTGACGACCAGCAGCAGGATCGGCCGCAGGCTCGGGATGGTGATGTGCAGGAACTGCTGCCAGCGTGAGGCGCCGTCGATCGAGGAGGCCTCGTACAGGTCGACGGAGATGCTCTGGATGCCGGCCAGCAGGATGATCGTGTTGAAGCCGACCGTCCACCATAGCGTTGCGACCAGGATGGCGACCCACGTCCACGGAGTGCTGCTCAACCAGCTGGGTGGTTGAATGCCGAATCCGTTCAGCGCGTTGGTCAGCAGGCCACCGTTGTCCTGCAGGATCCACCACCACAGCAGGCCGATGACTGCGACGGACAGGGTCCACGGCGCGAAGTACAGCCCGCGGAAGAAGTTGCGCCCGGGGTAGTGGCCGTTGAGCAGGACTGCCAGTCCCAACCCTGCCGTCACCAGCGTCGGCGTGCTGATGATCACGAAGATGACCGTGTTCAGCAGGCCCTGCCAGAAAAACCCGAAGTGGAAGCTGTCCGGATCGATCAGGTTGAGGTAGTTCTGCAGGCCCACGAAGGGTGAGGCCGACCGCACGAAGTCGTAGTCACGCAGGCTGATCCAGAGGCCATACACAAATGGCCAGCCGATGAGGGCCGTGAACAGGATCAGGTGCGGTGCCAGGAAGAGATAGGGCACGTACCACTTCTCGCCGATGCGCCTTCGCCTTCTGGCTGCGGCGGGCTGCGGCGCTAGTCCTCCGCCCGCGGCGGGAACGTTCGCGGTCGTCATCGGCTCATGTCTGTGCGGATCAGCCCCTCGGCTCACCGCGAGGCGGCTAGAAGCCGTACTTCTGCTTGTTCTGCTTCAGCACCTTGCTGTACTGCGTTGCCGACTTGTCGAGCGCGGACTTCGCATCGCTCTTGCCGTTGAGGACGGTGAGGATCGACTCACCCGCACCACCCGGACCGAACAGGAGGTCCGCGGCGGCGGGGATCTCCGGGAAGAAGTGCGCGTCGTCGATCTGCGCGGCGATCGCCGACTGGACCGGCAGCGCCTTGAACTCCGCGGACTCGCGCACGGACTTGCGGGCGGGAAGCTGGCCGCTCTTGGCCCACTCGATGGAGTGCTTGCTGAACCAGTCGATGAAGTAGTACGAGCCTTCGCGTTCTTCGGCGGTCATGTCAGGCCGGTTGCCCACCGAGAGGTGGTGCGAGCCCGACCAGACACCGCTGCCGAAGATCTTGGGGATGGGGCCGGCACCCAGCTTGTCGCCGAGCGCCTCCACGTAGCGAGAGGTCTGCCAGATGCCTGACCAGACCATGGCGTTCTTGCCCTGCGCGAACGCGGAGATCTCCGAGTCGCTCTGCACGTTCGCGGGGGAGACCTTGAGGTCCTTGATCAGGTGTGCCAGCCACTCGGCCGACTTGACGCCGGCGTCGCTGTTATAGGTCGCCTCGCTGTGGTCGCCATTCGTCCACTCGCCGCCGCCCTGGTAGAAACCACAGGACCAGGCGACGCCGCTCAGGAACGCGCCGCCAGGTCCGCTGGTGACGACCATGAAGCCGGGGACGCCCGCCTTCTGGGTGAGCGCCGTGGCGGCCGCCTCGAACGACTCCTTGTCGGTGGGTGGCTTCTCCGGATCCAGGCCGGCCTTGGTGAAGAGCTCCTTGTTCCAGTAAAACGACTCCATGTGCTGGTCGATCGGGATGCCCCAGCGCTTGCCCTGGTATTCGCCGTTCTTCCAGACCACGTCCGTGAAGTCGCTGCCCGACAGCTGGAGCAGGGAGACAAGATCGTCCATGGGGGTGATGATCCCGTCCGCGGCGTTCTGCGGGATCTGCTCGATGTGCATCATTGCGATGTGCGGCAGCTTGTTCGAGACCTTCGCCGCGCGGATCTTGGTGTAGTAATCCGCCTGGGTGGTAACCTTCACCTTGACGTTCGGCGTCTCGGTGTTGAACTGGTCGACCATGTGTTTGGCGAACTCGCCGTCCGGCCCGGTCCATCCGTTCCAGAAATCGAGCGATACCGGCTTGCTCGGGGCGCCGAGCGTAGCGACGACAGCGTGCGAGGCGGTCGCTCCAGGGCCCTGCTTCACGCCGCACGCGGCGAGCAACGGGCCGAGCGCGAGCGCGCCGGCACTCATCCCGGTGATCCGCAGCAGCTCACGACGCGACAATCGTCGTTCGTGGGCCTGGGTCAAGAGCCGTTCCAGATCTGTGCTATCCACGGTCTCCTCCTGCATCGCCGGGTCAAGGCGGCGCCCGGGCTCCGGACCAACGCGCTGGCTAACAGAAAGTATGGAGTGCTTCATGGAAACATAGCAGACAAGTCAAGCGGCCCCGCCCGATTTCGGCCTTGCCTCGTCATGTATCCTCAGTCCCGGTTCCCTGCAATGCAGGTTTTTCGGACTCTATCCACGGACCGGGACGAGGCGGGAATGAGCGGCAAGACGATCAGGATCGACGCGCACACCCCCAGTGCGGATGCCATGCCAATGCTCAAAGCCCTTGCCAGCACCACACGGATCGCCGTCCTGCGCTACCTCGGCGATCGCGTGGTGCCGGTCAATCGCATCGCGCTGGACCTGGGGCTGCCGCCGTCGACGGCCACCATGCACATCGGCATCCTCGAGCGCGCCGGGCTGATCCACACCGAGATGCGACCGGCCAGCCGCGGCCTGCAGAAGGTCTGCGCGCGCACCTACGACGAGCTGCTCATCGAGCTGCCCCGCGAGGAGCCGCACCCGCGCCAGGAGATCATGCTCGAGATGCCGATCGGCGCCTACTCGGACTTTTCGGCCGAGCCGACCTGCGGGCTGGCGGCGGCCGATGGGCTCATCGGCCTGCTGGACGACCCGGGCTCTTTCTACGAGCCCGACCGGATCAAGGCGCAGCTGATCTGGTTCCACATCGGCTTCCTGGAGTACCGATTCCCGAACCGGGTGCCGCCGCGGGCGCGCCTCAGCTCGCTGCAGCTGAGCGCCGAGGTGTGCAGCGAGGCTCCGCTCTCCGATCCGGACTGGCCGAGCGACATCAGCGTCTGGGTCAACGATGTGCGGCTGGGCTCCTGGACATCGCCCGGCGACTTCGGCGGCGATCGCGGCCGGCTGACCCCTGCCTGGTGGGAGGAGAAGGACTCGCAGTTCGGCCTGCTGAAGCGCTGGACCGTGAACCGTCGCGGCAGCACCATCGACGGGATGCCGCTTTCCAGCGTGGCGGTCGACGACCTGAACTTGAAGCCCGGCGACCCGATCCGCGTGCGCATCGGGGTCGAGCGCGACGCCCGCCACGCCGGCGGGATGAACCTCTTCGGGCGCGGTTTCGGCAATTACCCGCAGGACCTCAGCCTGCGCCTCGAGTTCGAGCGCGTGGACGGTCTGACCAACGGCAACGGCACACAGCCCACCGGAGCGCTATCGGCCGAGTGAAGGAAAGGGAAGGACACCATGAACCGCCTGGCCCATCGTTCAACTGACAGGATCACCCGGCTGCTCGCCGCGTTGGCGTTGGCCCTGAGCGCCGGCCTGGGGCCGGCGGCCGTGATTCCGGCCGCGGCCGCAACGCCGACCTACCGCAACCCGGCGCAGATCCAGATCCCCGGCGACGGCACGGTCGACAGCTGTGCCGATCCGACCGTCATCCGCGGCCAGACCGCGAACGACCCGTACTGGTACCTGTACTGCACCACCGACCCGCTCAACGGCACGGATCGCAACGCATCGGGCGACCTGAACTTCCACCTGATCTCGATGAGCCGATCCCTTGACCTGGTGCACTGGACCTACATGGGCGATGCCTTCGCCAGCCGTCCCGCCTGGGTCGCGGCCACCGCCGGCCTGTGGGCGCCCGAGGTCGACTACTTTAACGGCCGGTACTACCTGTACTACACCGCCTCCGACACCAGCCTGCCGGGCGGCGGCAGCGCCATTGGCGTGGCGACAGCTCCCAGCCCGCTAGGCCCCTGGACCGATGCCGGCACGCCCGCGGTGGAGCCGCACGAGGCTCCCTGCTGTCCCGGCTCGCGTCGCTGGGTCTTCGACCCTGACGTCTTCTCATGGGGAGGCCAACTGTACATCTACTACGGCAGTTACTTCGGTGGCATCTCGGCGCGTCGACTATCGGCCGATGGACTGCATTCCGATCCGGCCAGCCAGACGCAGATCACCATCGCCAACCGATACGAAGGCGCCGAGGTGGTCGTCCACGACGGCTACCTGTACCTCTTTGCTTCGGCGGCCAACTGCTGCAACGGCCCACTGACCGGCTACAGCGTCTTCGCCGGTCGTGCGACGAATCCGCTTGGGCCGTACGTCGATCGGGAGGGTGCCTCGCTGCTCGCCGGCCGCGTCGGGGGCACGCCGGTGATCAGCATGAACGGCAACCGCTGGGTTGGCACCGGCCACAACACGGTCTTCCAGGACTTCGCCGGGCAGTGGTGGACGATGTACCACGGCGTCGACCGCAACGATCCCTACTTCACCGGGGCGGTCGGCTTCACGCGGCGGCCGGTCCTGCTCGATCCGCTGGACTGGATCGACGGCTGGCCAACCGTGCGCGCCGGCAACTGGGCGTCCGATACGCCACAGTTCGCGCCCGCCGCACAGCCGGGCACGACGACGAAGTACGTGCCTCGTCCATCGCGCGCCGATGTCCCCGGTGCGGCCATGCCGACGCTGTCCGACGAGTTCGCCGGCACGGCCCTGGGCGGGCAGTGGTCGTGGGTGCGCCAGCCTGCGGCCCCCAGCTACGGGGTCGAGGACGGCGCGTTCCGCTTCGACACCCAGGCGGCGGACCTGTTCGTCGAGAGTAACAACGCATCGGTCCTGACCGAGCCGACGCCAGTCGGCAACTACGTCGTCGAGGCGAAGGTCGAGCTGAACCTGCCGCCTGAGGGTTGCTGCTTCAACTATGTCCAGGCGGGGCTGGTGATCTACGGCAACGACGACAACTTCATCAAGCTGGCCCACGTCTCGATCTTCGAGACGCGCCAGACGGAGTTCGCCAAGGAGCTCTCGCCGGTACCTGACGGCTACCCGCGCTATGGCAACACCGTGGTGGGGCCACCCGGCGACTCGACCTGGCTCCGCATCGTGCGACGCATCGTGGGAGGTGTCGAGCAATACCGCGCCTACACCAGCGCCGACGGCGTCCACTGGGTCCGCGGCGGGGTCTGGTCGCACTCGCTGGGAGATGGCGCCCGCATTGGCCTGGTGTCGATGGGCGGCAGCGGCTTCACGGCGCGCTTCGACTATGTCCGGGTGTACGCCCTGCACAGCTGAACGTTGGGCCTCGGGGGCTGCGCACGCTGCGCGGCCCCCGACTTTGGCCAGCATAGACAGGCATGAGAGCGCTCGTCTCTCGTGCTCCTGATCCGCTAGGAGCTTGCGTCGATAAGCCGCTGAGTGAGCCGGCGGCGATGCGGCGCGGGCGAGGGTAACCGATTCCGAGCCTCCATTCGCCGATCGCCGGGCTCCTTGGGGCCGCGACGCGCAGCTTCCCGCCTCATGCGGCCAGC
>JBBSHF010000034.1:0-17685 GCA_038253355.1 Candidatus Limnocylindria bacterium | reverse complement strand
GCCGGGCAGGTGCAAGCCGGCGTGGCGCGCGACACGGTGAATGGACCCGCGAGCCTCGCTCCCAACCCGCGCGCAGCGGCAGTAGGCGGCGACGGATGGCCCCCGATAGCGCAGGCCAGAACCAAGCGCGGGCTCACACCAGGTGAGCCCGAACCAGGGTGGCACCGCGGAAGAACGCCTCCGTCCCTTCAACCAAGGATGGAGGCGTTGTCATATCCAGCGAAGGAAGCGCCATGGCACTCGCGGAGACCACCACGCCGGGGATCGTCAGCCTCGAGCTGGCCGCCGATACCCTGACCCCGGTCGCCGCCGCGCTACGGCTGGGCGAGCGCTGCGCCTTCCTGCTCGAGAGCGTCGAGGGCGGGGTGCGCTACGGCCGCCACTCGATCCTGGGCATGCGCGGCCGCACGCTGGTGGTGAAGGGCGATCGCGCGACGCTGCATGGGCCGGACGGGGAGCACCGCTTCACCGCGCGGGACCCGCTCGAGGCGCTGCGCGCCGTTCTGCCCGCCGCACCATCCGCCCGCGAGGACCTGCCGTTTCCGCTGGCCTCCGGCGTCGGCTACCTCGCCTACGAGGCGGCAGCGCGCTGGGAGCGGGTCCCGACCCCGGCCAGCGACCCACTGGACATGCCTGACGCCGTCCTGCATCTCCCCGAGGCGGTGATCGTCTTCGACCATCTCGCGCAGGTCGCCCGCCTGGCAACCCTTGAGACCGATGATGCCGGCCAGCGCCTGCAATCGCTGGCCGATCAGCTTGGCCGACCATCGCCCGACGAGGCTCCCGCGGCCCTTACCGCGCTCGACGAGACGGTCCCGCCCGACGACAACGCCGCACTGGCCCGCTTCGAGGCCAACGTCGCGCAGCTCGTCGAGGAGATCCACGCCGGCGAGATGCTGCAGGCCGTCCTGGCGCGCCGCTTCAGCTTCCCGACCCAGCGTTCCGCGTTTGACATCTACCGCTCGCTGCGCCGCGTCAATCCGTCGCCGTATCTGTTCTATCTCGACCTGCGCGACGTGGCGCCGCATGCGGCGCTCGTCGGCGCCTCCCCGGAGCTCCTTGTTCGGGTGAGAGACGGCGAGGTCGTCACGCGGCCGATCGCCGGCACGCGACCACGCCACGACGACCCCGATGCCGATGCGCGCCTCGAGCACGAGCTGCGCCACGACCCCAAGGAGCTTGCCGAGCACGCCATGCTGGTCGACCTGGCGCGCAACGACGTGGGCCGCGTCGCGCAACCGGCCAGCGTGGAGGTCCCGGTCCTCAGGGAGGTCGAGCGCTACTCGCACGTCATGCATCTCGTCTCGGAGGTGCGCGGCCGCCTGCAGCCGCAGCTCGACGCCTTCGACGCGCTGCGTGCCGCGTTCCCGGCCGGGACGGTCAGCGGCGCCCCGAAGGTGCGCGCCATGCAGGCCATCGCGGAGCTCGAGGGCGAGCGGCGGGGCCCGTACGGCGGCGCCATCGGTTTCTTCTCGGCGACCGACCTGGAGGCCGCCATCACCATCCGCAGCATCCTGGTCCGCGATGGCGTCGCCCACGTGCAGGCCGGGGCGGGGATCGTGGCCGACTCGACCCCGCAGCGCGAGAGCGCGGAGGTGGCCGCCAAGGCGCGCGCCACGTTCGTGGCACTGGGCCGCCGGCCATGAGCCGGCCATCGGTCTTCATGCTCGACAACTACGACTCGTTCACCTACAACCTGGTCCAGCTGCTGGCCCACCTCGACGCCGATGTCACCGTCGCGCGCAACGACCAGGTCAGCGTCGCGGAGGTCGCAGCCATGGCGCCCGACGCGATCGTGATCTCGCCGGGACCGTCACTCCCCGAGCGCGCCGGGATCAGCGTCGCGCTCATCCGCGAGCTGGGACCCACCACCCCGATCCTGGGCGTGTGTCTCGGCCACCAGGCGATCGGCGTGGCGTACGGCGCGCGGGTCGTGCGCGTCGCGCCGGTGCACGGCAAGCGATCGACCATCTTCCATTCCGGTCGCGGATCGTTCCGCGACCTGCCCTCGCCCATCTCGGCGGCGCGCTACCACTCGCTGGCGATCGACCGCGCGTCGCTACCGGCCGAGCTGGAGGTCACCGCCTGGTCGCCGGACGGGCTGCTGATGGGCGTGGCGCATCGGTCACACCCGGTCGAGGGCTTCCAGTTTCACCCCGAATCGATCCTGACCGATGACGGCGCCGCGCTGGTCGGCGCCTTCCTCGCCCGTATAGGGGTGCCCGCCCGATGATCGTGGTCCTGGGCTCGCCAGCCGCGTTTGGTCCGGTGCGCGACCTGGCGCGTCGCGCCGGCCTGCGTTGCGTCGCCGATTCCGAGGCTGAGCCCGAACGGCTGGCCCTGGTTGGCGCGCTCTCGCCGGCCGGGCGCGAGGAGCTGGCGACTGCCCTCGAGTCTCGTCCGGACGTGGGTTCGGTGGTGCGCGATCCCGGACCGGCGCCCCTCGCCTCGCGCCATTTCCGGCCCGACCCGACCGCGGTGGCGGTCGGGACACTGTCGATCGGTGGCACGTCGGCACCGCTGCTGGCGGCCGGGCCATGCGCCGTCGAGTCGCGCGAGCAGCTGCTGGCCGCGGCGTCCGCCGCCGCGTCGGCCGGAGCGGGGCTGCTGCGCGGTGGCGCGTTCAAGCCGCGCACCTCGCCGTACGCCTTCCAGGGCCTGGGACCGGAAGGCCTGCGCCTCCTCGCCGAGGCCCGTGCGGCGACCGGGCTGCCGATCGCCACCGAGGTACTCGCGCCGGAGCAGGTGCAGCTGGTCGCCGAGTTCGCCGACCTGCTGCAGATCGGCGCGCGCAACATGCAGAACTATGCGCTGCTCGCCGCGGTGGGCGCCGCCGGCAAGCCGGTGCTGCTCAAGCGCGGTCTGGGCGCCACGCTCGACGAATGGCTGCTCGCGGCCGAGTACCTGATCGCCACCGGCGCCTCGGGCGTGGTGCTCTGCGAGCGCGGGCTGCGCCACTTCGACTCGCACACGCGCAACATCCTGGACCTCGCCGGCGCCCTGGCGATCCGCTCGCTGACTCATCTGCCGGTGATCGCGGACCCCTCGCACGCCACCGGCCGGCGCGACCTGGTCATACCGATGGCCCTCGCGGCGCTGGCGGCGGGCCTGGACGGGGTCATCGTCGAGGTCCACCCCGATCCGGACCACGCGCTGTCCGACGGTCCGCAGTCGCTGGATCTCGACGGCCTGCGTGAGCTCGCCGCCAAGATCGCGGCGCTGGGAATCGGCCTGGTCCAGCCTTCAAAGCAGGGACGCGCTGCGACCGTCGAAGGTTGGGCCGGCTGGCAATAGCATGGTCGACGCCGTCGGAGCCGTCCGTCGAGGGTGCAAATGTCGGTTGCGGCCGCGCTAAGGCCGTCGGAACGCTCGAAACCGGTCGGCTCACCGGGGATTCACGCTCGATTCGCCAAGGCCGAGACGGCATCGGGGGCCGCCCGACCGAGCTAGCGCTGTGGAAACCGACAATTGCACCGTCGGGGCACAGGGCGACCGCCCCCAGGCGTTCGGCCCACCTGGTCAAGCGCTCGCCGGCGGCTCGGGATGCTGCTCCCGCGAGCCAACGGTACCGAGGGCGTCGAAGCCGGCGGGAAAGACGACCAGCGACCAGTAGCCCTGGCGAGCCGCCGACGGGGCGACGATGCCCAGTGCTCCCATCCGTCGAGCCCGGCGACCGAGCTGTTGTGCGCGCTCCCGCGGACCGGTGAGCTCCTCCTCGGTGACGCCAAGCGCCTCGCGCACGGCGGGCACGCGCAGGTCGAGGACGGGCAGATCGCTGATCTCCAGCTCCCACAGGCAGCGCAGCTCGTCCTCGGGCCGGACGGCCCCGCGCGTCGCGGCGCTCCACTCGGCCCATGCCGTCGGCGCATCGAGCACCGCGTACAGCGGCCAGGGGTCGCCGGCGCGATGGTATCGGGCTGCCGAAGACGCCGGGCGATCAGGCGGAAACGCCGGGATGGCGACGCCGGTCTGGCGGTAGACGCGCCCCGTGAATCGGCTCAGGTGCTCGCTCGGCGGTCGAGCCGGACGCGTCAGGCGAAGTCTCCGACGACGTAGGCCTCAGCAGCAGCGCGCACGCGCTCGAAGTCACCGGCCGCGAACCGGTCGATCGGGCGCTGCCAACCGAGAAAGGCGCTCGGCGCCTCCAGCCATGCCTGCTTGCCCTCCGCCGTCATCCCACGACCGAGCGTGTCGAGCACGGCCTGGAGCTCGTACATGCGGTCACGGTAGCGGCGCTGCGGCGATTGGCCGGCCCGCCAGCGCTCGGCGGTGCGCACGTCGGCACCGGTCGCACGCGCGATCACCCGCGCCGGGAAAAGATGGGCGAGGCGAAGAGGAGCGGCTTGTGCGGTCACACTCGTAGGCTAACGCCGGTTGATTTGCCGGTCAAGATGCCGGGGCGTCGGCAATCTTCCTCTTCCGGTCATCAGAATGAATCGTCCAGCGAGTTGGGCCCTCTCGAGTCGTTTGCTTTCCAGCAGGCGAAGCCCACATCAAGCCAACGGCCGCAGCTCCCCGAAGCCCGAGGCCGTGAAATCGCCGTCGAATGCGAGGGCGTCGGTGATTCGCTCACGGCGCATCACCTCAAAGCTCGTGGCGTCGACGAAGGAGTAGTCCCGCTCATCGTGACGCCGTAGCCATGCCCAGGCCGATGCCTCGATCCGCGGGTCCACGCTCACCACCGACAAGCGCGTCGTTGCCTCGATGTTGTCGAGGAAGCCGACCGCCTCGACATGGCCCGCCCGTCTGCGCAGAAAGGTCCAGGTTTCGCCCACGACCAAGTTCGTCGTGACCAACGGCTCGCTGCGGTCGGCCCACAGCGCCACTGCGTCGGCGTGGTGCTGGTCGCGTCGAAAGCGGTAGGCAACCCAAAACGAGGTGTCGACGAATCTCACGGACGGTAGACGAGCTCATCGATGTCGCCCGGCGCTTCCTCGATTCCGCCCGCCCACGCATCAAATGGATCCGCTGGCGTAGCGCCATACTCACGCTTGACGGCGTCCCTGATGAGGGCCGCCTTTGAGCGCCGCTCGCGCCGGGCGAGCCTGGTCAGCAGTTCGTCGACCGAATCCTCGATGTAGATCTGGATGCGCTTCACTGGGCAAGTATACATCGCGTCATCCGGCGTATACGCATATCCGGGTACGGCGTCCGCGAGACGTTATCGATCGGACAACCCCAGCCGTGCGAGCAGCAGGTCGAGTGCCTCGAGGTACCCCTGCCAGCCATGGCCCACCACCTGGGCCACGGTCGCGGGCGCGGTCAACGAGACGCGCCGCCATGGCTCGCGCGCGGCCGTGTCGCTGATGTGGACTTCCACCGCGGGACGGTCGCACGCCACCAGCGCATCGTGCAGCGCGTAGCTGGTGTGCGACAGCGCGCCCGGATTGATGATCAGCGCGTCGTAGTCGACCCGTTCCAATCGGTCGATCAGGACCCCCTCGTGATTGGACTGCAGGTGATCGATCTCGGCTCCCGCGGTCGCAGCCCGTCCCCGCAGCGCCTCGACGATCTCGTCGAGCGTGCGGGTCCCATAGATCTCCGGTTGGCGGCGGCCAAGGGTGCCCAGGTTCGGCCCATTCAGCACGAGAATCTTCATGCGCCGATGACTCCCATGGCTGCCTGCAGCTCCGCTTCGTTCACATCGTCGACCTCGACCACCTGGCCGATCGCCATCGGCATGAGCCAGCGCTGGCGCCCATCCGACCGCTTCTTGTCGCTACCCATCGCGTCGCGAACGAGGTTCTTGTCGAATGCTCGGGTAAGCCTGAATCCGAGGCTCATGAGCAGCGCGTCGAGGCGCTCGCCCAGGTTCGGGGCTGCGCCACGCGCCACGGCCAGCCGTGCCGCAGCGCGCAGCCCGAGCGCGACCGCCGCACCGTGCGAGAGGCGGTAACGGCTCTCGATCTCGAGCGCGTGGCCGAGCGTGTGGCCCAGGTTCAGCTGGCGGCGCTCACCGGTCTCGTACGGATCACGTTCCACGATGGCCAGCTTGACGCGCGCGGCGCGCTCGGTGATGGCGTAGCGCGCCTCCTCGTCATCGCGCAGCGCGGCCGCGCCACGCTCCTCGAGCAGCTGCCACAGCTGCGGGTCGCCGATCATTGCCGCCTTGATCGCCTCGGCCAGGCCGTCCCGCAGCCGCGCCGCCGGCAGGGTGCGCAGCGCCGCCACGTTCGACACGACGGCGATCGGCGGCCAGAAGGCGCCCACCGCGTTCTTCGCGGTGGCGAGATCGACGGCCACCTTGCCGCCGAGGGCGGCATCGGCCTGGGCCAGCCAGGTGGTCGGCATCATGACCAATGGCACACCACGTCCGAAGAGCGCAGCGGCAAGGCCGGCCAGGTCGCCCAGCGTGCCGCCGCCGACCGCCACCAGCGGATCGTTGCGCTCATGCCGCACCTCGCTGAGCCAATCGAGGATTCGCTCGACGCCGCGCAGCCGCTTCGCGCGCTCCCCGGCAGCGACCTCGAGCCGACGCCCCGGCGGCGCGAGATGCGCCACCCGCCGATCGACCACGACCGACGCCGTGCCGCCCACCCTGGGAAGTGGCGGCTCGATGCCGAACACCACGCGGGCCGTGGCCGGCCCCACCGGATGGTGGCGCGGCAGCTCGGCGTCGAACAGCCGCCGCCCGACGGGACGTGGCTCGGCCAGCGCGCCGCAGATGACCTCCAGCGCGTCGGCGCGGTCGGCGTCGAGCGCGAGGTCGGCGGCGCGATAGAACGGCGCGCGACGCTCGGCGAGCCGCGCCAGCCCGGCCTCGAGGTCGGAGCCGAGCAGCGGGCGCGACTCGGGGTCGCCCGCCAGCCGCGAGGCGAGCCGCTCCGGCGAGGAATGCAGCCAGACCACGCGGTTGTGCTGCCAGAGTCGCCATCGATTGATCGGGTCCTCGACTGCGCCACCCCCGGTCGCCACCACCGCGCCCGTGGGAAGGTCGGCGATCACCGCGCTCTCCAGCGCCCGAAAGGCGGCCTCACCGTCCTCGCCGATGAGCTGGCCAGGTGAGCGACCGGTGCGCGCGCGCACCAGGTCGTCGGTATCGGCGAATGGACGACCCAGTCGCCCGGCGAGCTCACGACCCAGCGTCGACTTTCCGCTTCCGGGGAGACCGATGAGCACGACCCCATCGGTCATCCGGCGAGCTCCGCCTGAAGTGCGCTGCGCATCGGTCCCGTTGGAGCTTCAAGGCCGGTCCACAGCGTGAAACTGAGCGCCGCCTGGTGCAGGAGCACCCCGCTGCCGTCGACCGCACGCGCACCAACTGAACGCGCCTCGCGCACCAGGCGCGTCGGGCTGGGCCGATACACGAGGTCGAGCACCGCCAGGTCCGAGCGCAGCAGCTCGGCGTCGAGCGGCGACTCATCCGAGCCGGTACCGATGGGCGTGGCGTTCACCAGCAGCTGCGCATCGGCCACCAGCGCGGGCAGCCGGTCCCACTCGGCGCGGGTCACCACCCGCACTTTCTGCGTGCCCGCATCGGTCAGGGCCACGACCACCGCGCGCGACGCGCCACCAGCACCAAGGACGACCGCCGAGGTCGGCGGCTCAGGGCAGAGCAGCTGCAGCTCGGCGGCGATCGCCGCAAGGTCGGTGTCGTGGCCGATGAGCCGGCCGTCGTGCTGCACGATCGTGTTCAGCGCACCAACGCGCTCGGCGTCCGGATCGAGCTCGTCGACAAGCTCGAGGGCCGTGACTTTGTGCGGCTGCGTCACGTTGGCGCCGAGCTCGTGGCGCAGCCGCTCCACGGCTCCCGACAACCCTGCTGGCGGAACGTCGCGAAGCTCATAGACGAGGTCCAGCCCCGCGCTGGCGAAGGCCGCGTTGTGGATCGCCGGCGACGCCGAATATCCGATTCCTTCGCCGAGCAGCACCACGCGGCCGCTCACGACCGCTTGGGCCCGCGCGACCGCCGACGCCGGCGCGCCACAGCGGCCCGCACATCTCCAAGGGTGTCGCCACCAAACGTGGCCAGCAGCTCATCGGCCAGCACAAGGGCGATCATCGCCTCGCCCACGATCGCGGCGCGCGGCAGGATCGCCACGTCGCTGCGCTCGATGTGGGCAGGCGCCGACTCGCCGCTGAGCAGGTCGACGCTGGGCAGCGAGCGGCGCAGCGTGGCGACCGGCTTCACCGCGGCGCGCACGACCACCGACGCTCCGTTCGACATGCCGCCCTCGATGCCACCGGCATTGTTGGTGGTCCGCGCCCAGCCGGCGCCGCCCGGCTCGACCACGTCATGCACCTCGCTGCCCCGTCGCGTCACGACCCCGAAGCCCAGCCCGATCTCGACGCCCTTGACCGCCGGGATGGCCATCGTCGCCTGGGCCAGCGCGCCGTCCAGCCGCGTGTCCCACTCGGCGTCGGAGCCGAGGCCCATGGGCAGGCCCGCGACGACCACCACGAACGAACCGCCGATCGAGTCGCCGGCCTCCTTGACCGCGTCGATCTCGGCCAGCATCCGCGCCTCCGCCTGGGGGTCCGGGCAGCGCAGCGGGCTCGGAGCGCGAAGGTCGGAGCGCCACCAGTCGGGCGGAACGCACTCGAGCACCGAGGCGGCATCCGGAAAGGCACGCACCGCGCCGAGCTGATCGACGAAGCTCCACACCCGCACACCGACAGCCGCCAGCAGCTGGCGCGCGACCGCCCCTGCCACCGCGCGCGCAGCCGTGGAGCGCGCCGATGCACGCTCGAGCACCTCGCGCATGTCATCGCTGTCGTACTTGATCGCGCCGGCCAGGTCGGCGTGCCCCGGACGGGCCCGGGTGATCTTCTTCGGGCGCCGGTGCGCGGGCAGCGCCTCGAGCGCCATCCGATCGGTCCAGTTCGCCCAGTCACGGTTCTCGACCAGGAAACCCAGCGGCGAGCCGAGCGTGCGTCCGTAGCGCAGCCCGGCCATCCACTGCACGCGGTCGCGCTCGATCAGCATCCGCCGTCCGCTGCCGTAGCCGTGCTGGCGACGTCGCAGGTCGCGGTCGACCAGGCGCGTCGAGATCGGCAGCCCGGCCGGCAGCCCTTCGAGCACGCCAACCAGCGCCGGCCCGTGTGACTCGCCGGCGGTCAACAGCCGCAGTCGTCTCACGCCGGCACTCCTGCAACCGCATCAAGGTCTTCCCAGAAGCTCGCATACGAGACCGATGCGCATTCGGCGTGGTCAATGCGGACCTCGCCGGCCACACCGGTCAGCGCCGCCACGCTGAACGCGATCGCGATCCGATGATCGCCGTTGGTCAGCACCTCCGCGTCCCGTGCCGTGCCGCGCGCCACGCGCCAACCATCGGGCAGCTCTTCGACCTGTGCGCCAATCGCCGCCAGGCCCGTCACCACCGCGGCGATGCGATCCGACTCCTTGACGCGCAGCTCGCCGGCGTCGCGCAGCTCGCTGCTTCCGTCCGCGGCCGCCATGACCACCGCCAGGAGCGGAAGCTCGTCGATGAGCCCGGCCACCTCCGCGCCGCCGAGGCTCACCGCGCTGAGCCGCCCTGCGCTGCGCACGACGAGATCGCCGACCGGCTCGGGACCCTCGTCGCGGGCCTCCTCGATGGTGATCTGCGCGCCCATCCGGCGCAGCACCTCCACGAAGCCGATCCGCGTCGGGTTGAGGCAGACGCCGGCCAGTCGCAGCTCGGCATCCGGATGGAGCGTTGCCGCGACCGCCCAGGCGGCAGCACTCGACGGGTCGCCCGCGACGACCAGTGAAAACGGTCGCGGACGCGCCGGTCCGCGCAGCGTCGTGGTCAGCACGTTCCGCTGGATCGGGACGCCGAGCCAGGCGAGCAGCCGCTCGGTGTGGTCGCGCGTCGACGCCGGCGTCACGACCCTCGTCTCTCCGTCGGCACCCAGCGCCGCGAAGCAGATCGCGCCGAGCACCTGCGCGCTCGCGACATCCAGCACATGGCGGCCGGCATGCAGTCGCGAGGCGCCGACGCGTAGCGGCGCGTGGCCATCGGTCGTCTCGATCCATGCCCCCATGGCCCGCAGCGGCGCCGCCACGCGCTCCATCGGCCGACGACGAAGTGAGGCGTCTCCGTCCAGCATCGCCGCCACGCCCTGCCCGGTGAGCAGCCCGGCGAGCAGCCGCATGGTCGTCCCGGAGTTGCCGCAGTCGAGCGCTTCGCCGCTGCCGAGCGCCCTGAGACAGCGCCGCGTGTTCTCGAGATCCGCTCCCGCATGGTGCAGGATGACTTCCGACTCTCCGGCCGCGATCGCCGCGGCCATCAGCGCCCGATGTCCGATCGACTTGTCCGATGGCAGACGCAGCTCACCGCGCAGCGCCGCAGCCGCGTGCACCACGCGTGCAGTCATCAGCGATCGGCGGCGGCGTGACGCCGCTGCACGGAGCGCGAGGCGCGCACGATCGACCCGAAGACGAGCGACATCTCCTCGGGCGTCATCAAGCCCTCGCCGCCGGCGGCGTGCGCCAGCAGCTCCTGCTCGCGGCGAACGTCGTGACCGTGGCCATCGGTCCCGCGCAGTTGCTGAACCTGCAGCGCCGCACCCGCGCGCTGCTGCAGCAGCGTGGCGATCTGCCCGTCAATCTCGTCGATGCTGCCGCGCAGCTCCGCCAGGTCGGCCGACGGAGGTGCAGCCGCCGGCACCGGTCCATTCGCGGCGCGCACGAACTGCAGGCGCCGCAGCTCGTCCATGAGCTCGCCAAACTCGGCGAAGGAGAGCGATTGGTCACCGTCGGACTTCGCACTGGTCGGATCGGGATGAACCTCGATCAGCAGCCCGTCCGCGCCGACGGCGGCGCCGGCGAGGGCCATGGGTGCAACCAGTGCTCGCTGACCGGTGCCGTGCGAAGGATCGACCATGATCGGCAGGTGGGTGCGCTGGCGCAGCACGGGGACCGCCGAGAGATCGAGCGTGTTGCGCGTGGCCGTCTCGAAGGTGCGGATACCGCGCTCGCACAGGATCACCGCGCTGTTGCCCGACGAGAGGATGTACTCCGCGGCGAGGAGCCACTCCTCGATGGTCGCCCCGAAGCCGCGCTTGAGGAGCACCGGCTTGCTGCTCTGGCCGACGGCTCGCAGCAGGACGAAGTTGTGCATGTTGCGGCTGCCGACCTGCAGCACGTCGACGTATCGGTCGAAGAGCTCGACCTGCGCCGGATCGGTGACCTCGCTGATGACCGGCAGCCCGGTCTCCTCGCGTGCCTCCGCGAGCAGCTCGAGCGCCGGCACGCCGAGTCCCTGGAAGGCATACGGCGAGGTGCGCGGCTTGAACGCTCCACCCCGCAGCAGGGTCGCTCCCTCGCGGCGCACCAGGCGTGCCGTGATCATCAGCTGGTCGCGCGACTCGACCGCGCACGGTCCGCCCACCACCTTGAGGTCGCTCCCGGCACCGATGTCGACGTCGCGCACGCGCACTCGGGTGCGTTCCGGCTGGTGCTCGATGCTCGCCAGCTTGTAGGGCCGCGTGACGCGGATCACCTGCTCGACGCCCGGCAGGGTGGCGAGATGCGCGACCTTCTCGACCTCGGCGCCGACCACGCCGATGACCGTGCGCTCCTCCCCGCTGCTGACGAACGCGCGTAGACCATGCTCCTCGACGGTTCGCTGGACCTCTTCGACTTCCCGCCTCGTTGCCGCGGGACGCATCACCACGATCATCTGTTCACGCCTCGTTCTTCCATGCCGGGTCTTGCGAGAGCAGAGGAGAAACAAAAAACGCAGGGGTCCGAATCGACCTCTGCGTTCCGCGGGCACGAGTGCCTCTGCCGGCGGGCGTTGCCCGTCTGCCTCGTGCCCGCTAGACGTAGTACCAACATACGAGATTCATGGAGTGCGCGGAAGGGTAGTCCCCTTCACAGACCGATGTCAACGCTCACGCCCGCGCCAGGCGTTCGTCGCCGGGGCCACGGTTCTGCCGCCATCGACCCGCCACACGGCGCCGGTCACGTAGCTCGCCGCGGGGGAGAGCAGGAAGGCCACCACCTCGGCGACCTCGGCGGCCACGCCCATGCGACCCAGCGGCACGTCCGCGCGCGCGTTGGCGGGCAGTGCCGCGGCGTCGAACCCGGTGTCGATCGCCCCGGCCGCCAGCACGTTGACGCGCACCTCCGGCGCCCCGATCAGGGCCATCGAGCGGGCCAGCCCTTCCAGGCCGGCCTTGGAGGCCGCGTATGCCGGGGAGCGCAGCGAACCCTCGATGCCACCCGCGATGCTGCCGATCAGCACCACCGCACCGCCCGCCGCGCGCAGCCGCGGCAATGCCGCGCGCAGCGCCAGGTACGGCGCGCGCAGGTTGATGCGCAACAGCTCGTCCCAGGCATCGAGGTCATTCCACGGACCGGCGGGCGGCAGCCCCGCGCAGCAGACCAGGCCGTCCAGTCCGGCGCCGGCGCGAGCGAGCGCCGACTCCAGGACGGCTGGATCGCCGGCGTCGCCGACGAGGTCATCCACGCCCCGGCAAGTCAGCAGATCGAGACCGATGACCCGCCAGCCACCCGCGGTCAGCCGCTCGGCGGTCGCGCGCCCGATCCCCGATGCCGCACCCGTCACGAGTGCGGTGCGCTGCCGGTCCATCGCTGAAGGATGGCACACGCGTGTAACGCTCGGCAGACTTGGAGCGTCTCTGAGGACCTTGGCGCCGGCATCGACCGATGCCCCGGAATTGGGGCTATCGCTTCTGCTGGGTTGTGTGCTAAACTCCGCCGCAGAGGTTCCCAAATTGGGGAATCCGTCAACGCGGCGCACGATCACTCCTCTCAATGGTTTCGGCGAGAAGGTCGCTGGAGCCGCACGAGAAGGAGTTTTTTCTTTGTATTCATCGACCTACACCGACAAGACGCTGGTCTGCGCCGATTGCAACCAGGAGTTCGTCTTCAGCGGAACCGAGCAGCAGTTCTTTGCTGATCGTCAGTTCAGCGAGCCGCGCCGCTGCGCTGCCTGCCGAGCAGTCCGCAAGGCGGCCCGCGGCGACAGCGGCAGCAGCTACGGCAACGGTGGCGGCAGCAGCTACGGCAACGGTGGCGGCTATGACCGCGGCCCGCGCGAGATGCACAGCGCGACGTGCGCCAGCTGTGGACGCGAGGCCCTGGTTCCGTTCCGGCCGACCGGTGCCAAGCCGGTCTACTGCAGCGACTGCTTCAGCCCTCGCCGCTAGTCCCCGGCGCTGTTAGCGCCACTTCACAGCAACGAGCCCAACGAGTAATCGTTGGGCTCGTTGCTATCCGGCGCAGCTCGCACGACAACGAGCGACCGGGGCCGTCGCCTCTCTGCGCTCTTGCGATTCAGTCTCAACTGGCGTAGGATGCCCCAGCATGACAGCGGAGAATCCCATCATCACCGCTCTCGGCCGCGCCGGCCTGCGGCTGACCGGTGCTCGCCGCGCCGTCGCCGATGCAGTCGCAGGACGACGAGGGCACTTCACGGCGGAGGACGTGCTGGCGGCGTCGCGCTCACGCGGCCCACTGGTCGGTCGTGCGACGGTCTTTCGATCGCTCGAGCTGCTCACCGGACTCGGCCTCGTCGAGCGGGTGGACCTGCCGTCCGGCGATCACGCGTACGTGGCCTGCGAGCCCTCGATCCATCATCACCATGTGGTCTGCTCGCGCTGCGGCCGGTCGGTCGAGGTCGGAGAGCTCGGGCTGGGGCCGATCCTGGCCCGCGTCGAGTCCGCCACCGGCTTCCGTATCGAGTCGCACCGGCTGGAGCTGTTCGGACTCTGCCCCGAGTGCCGCGCCGCCGCTGCTGAACGACCCGCCTGAGGTCGCGATGCCGAGCAGGGTGGCGAGCGCAGTCCAGTGCCGGGCAAGATGGAGTCTGATCCTCTGCCTGGCGGTCGTGCTCGCAGCCTGCGAGGGATCATCAAGCGGGGCGTCGGGCGCCGATGGGCGCCTGACGGTGGTCACCACCACCACGGTCTTCGCCGACCTGATTCGCAACGTGGGCGGCGATCTGGTGTCGGTCATCAGCCTGGTGCCCAAGAACGGTGATGTGCATACCTTCGAGCCAAAGCCGTCCGATATCCGTGCCGTCGCCAATGCACGGCTGCTGATCATGAACGGCCTGGGGCTGGACGACTGGCTGGCCAAGACGATGGGCAACGCATCCCGCGAGGGGACGCCTGTGCTCAAGCTGGCAGAAGGGCTCCCCGGCGTTGCGCTGCTGCCCGGTGAGGAATCGGGCACGCGGAATCCGCACCTGTGGATGGATGTCAAGTACACCGAGCAATACGTCGATCGTATCGCGGCGGCCCTGGCCGGGGCCGATCCGGAGCAGGCGCACCGGTATGAGGCGCAGGCAACCGAGTACAAGACGCGGCTGGCGACGCTCGACGGCTGGGTGCGCGAGCAGATCGCCACCGTCCCGCAGGAGAACCGCAAGCTCGTCACCTTCCACGACGCGTTCCCCTACTACGCCCGGGAGTACGGCATCAGCATCGTCGGGGTGGCCGTGCCGGCTCCCGGCCAGGATCCGAGCGCGGGCTACACCGCGCGGCTGGTGGATGCCATTCGCAGCACCGGGGCGAGGGCGATCTTCAGCGAGGCCCAGTTCCCGGCAAAACTTGTCCGTCAGCTCGCCGCGGAGACCGGGGCGAAGGTGGTGGCCAATCTGTACGACGACAGCCTGGGGGATGATCCTGTGACGAGCTACGAGGCCGTGATCCGCTGGGACACCCAGCAGCTGGTCGCGGCACTGCAATGACCGCACAGCCATCAGCCGCCACGGACGCGGTGCGACTCGAGGGGGTGAGCGCCGGCTACGACGGGCGCGCCGCCCTCCAGGACGTGACTCTTGAGATCGCGGCCGGCTCGCTGGTGGCAGTCTTCGGGCCGAACGGCGGCGGCAAGTCGACGCTGATCAAGCTCATCGCCGGCCTCATCTCGCCGTGGAACGGCACGGTCGAGACGCTCGGCGCGCCGGCCGGCCAGGAGGCGAAGCGAGTCGCCTACGTGCCGCAGGCGGAGATGGTCGACTGGTCGTTCCCGGTCAGCGTCTGGGACGTGGCGATGATGGGCCGCTACCCGCGGCTTGGCCCATTGCGGCGTCCCGGACCCGCCGATCGCAGCGCTGTGGAGACGGCCCTGGAGCGCGTGGGCATGGCCGACAAGCGCAGCTCGCAGATCGGAGCGCTGTCGGGTGGCCAACGGCGTCGCGCATTCCTGGCTCGCGCGATCGCGGCTGCGCCGGATCTGTACCTGCTCGACGAGCCGGTCACCGGCGTGGACGTCACGACGCAGGAGGACCTCATGGCACTCCTCACGACCGAGACGCAGATGGGCCGCACGGCCATCGCCACCACGCATGACCTGGCGGCCGCGGCCGAGCACTTCAGCACGGTGGTCGCGCTCAACCAGCGGGTCATTGCTGTCGGACCGTCATCGCTGGTGGTCGATCCCGACGTGCTGAGCGCCACCTACGGCGGTCACCTCCTGGTCCTCGGGACGCGGGCGGTGGTGCTCGACGATGCGCATCATCACGACTCGGCGAGCGGTGGCGAGCAGCACTTCCATGAGGGGGGCGAGGGCCACTGATGCTCGCGCCGCTGCTTGATCCACTCGGGTACGACTTCTTCCTGCGCGCGCTGCTGGCGTCGGCCGTGGTGGGCGTGGTATGCGCCGTCATCGGCTGCTACATGGTCCTGCGCGGATTGGCCTTCATGGGCGATGCGCTCAGCCATTCGGCCTTCCCCGGCGTGGTGCTGGCCTACATGCTCAAAGGACCCTTCTACGTTGGTGCTGCGGTGGCGGCGATCGCGACAGCGCTCGCCATCGGCTGGGTGACCAAGCTCGGTAGCCTGCGGACCGATACGACCATTGGTGTCATCTTCGCGGGCATGTTCGCGCTGGGCGTCTTCCTGTTCAGCCTCATCCCCAACTACGTCGGCGACCTGTTCGGCTTCCTGTTCGGGGAGGTGCTGGGAATCGGCGTTGGCGACCTGATCGCGCTGGTGCTCCTCGCGCTGCTGGTGCTCGCCGTTGTCGCCGTCCTCTGGAAGGAGCTGCTGTACACGACCTTCGACCCGCTTGGCGCCGCCGCATCCGGACTGCCGGTCACGCAGCTCGACTACCTGCTGCTCGCCCTGGTGGCGGTCACCATCGTCGTCAGCCTGCAGGCGGTGGGCATCATCCTGGTGGTCGCGATGCTGGTCACGCCGGCGGCGACCGCACAGCTGCTGACGCACAGCTTTGGACGGCTGCTGACGGTGGCGGTGGCGGTTGGCCTCGTGGCGCCGCTCATCGGGCTGTATGTCAGCTATTGGGCCAACGCCGCCAGCGGCGCCACGATCGTGCTGGTCGAGACCGGGATCTTCGTCGTCGCGTTCGCGTCACTGAGACTTCAGCGCCGACGGCCGGACTGACAACGACATGCCCTGGGGGAAACTTCACATAGCCAGCCGGCGGCTCTAACGACCAAGCAAGGACTGGTTTCGCCGTCTGGTTGGCCGAATCGCCAGCGGGTGAGCGCATCGGCCACCAAAACCGCCATCTGAGCCGCCTGCTTGGCCGTTAGAGCCAGCACCTGGCTATCGTACGGCCAGCCAACCCGAGAGGAACGGAATCAGTCGCCTCCCGGGTCGCCACCGGCGCGCGACTCCTGACCCTGGCGCCTTGGTCGCCGCGCCACCGGCAGCGCTTCACGGCGCGGAAATGCAGGAAGAGTGGGATGCGCTGCCATCGATCGGCCGGCGGGTCGGTGCTGTCACCCGCCTCCACGAGGGGCTCGACCACGAAGCCGGCCTCTTTCAGGACCGCGAAGTACGCCTCCAGGGGCCGATGCCGGCTGCTGAACGTCATGCGCAGGCCATCGCGCTCCACGACATCCGCGCAGCGGCGCTCCTCGAAGTACGACCCGCGAATGATGAACGGCGCGTCCGGCGTCCGCGTCTCGCACCTGCCCGCGGAGCTCATGGGATGCACGATCGCGGCGCACAGATATCCGCCGAGGCGGGCGGCGCGGTCAATGTGCCGGTCGGCCTGCGGCGGCTGATGGACCGCGGCCTGGTCTACCGGCCCACGCGCGCCACGTACGACTTCGCGCTGCCCCTGTTCGGCTCGTACCTGCGGCGGCGGGCGAAAATAACAAAGTTATCGTCGGGACGATAATTTCGATGCCGACGCGCCCAGCACTGCCATCCAGCCTCCTGTTCGATCCCGCATTGGACGAGCTGATCGCGGATTACGAGCAAGCACTCCGCGCGGAAGGGCGCAACCCACGCACGATCGAGTGGTATGGAATGTTCCTGCGCGAGTTCTGCAGCTTCGCAGGGCGCGCGGGTCAGACGCTGACGTTGTACGACCTATCTCCGCCCGTCGCTCGTCGCTGGCTAGTCGCACTTCGATCCAGGCCGAAGCCACCGGCGCCCGCCAGCCTGGCCGGACGCGTGCGCTCCCTGCGCGCCTTCGGGAGCTGGATACAGTCCGAGTTCGAACTAGACCGTCACCCGTTGCAGGGACTGAAGACGCCGCGCGTTCCACGCACCCTGATCCATTCGTTGCGCGATTCGGATGTGCGAGCCTTGCTCGCCGCCGCCGGTCAAGGGCCGTGCGGCGACCGAGACACGGCGCTCCTGCTCGTCATGCTCGATTCAGGAATACGGTTGAGCGAGGTCAGCGGGCTGCACGTGACGGATGTCGACTTCGAGAACGGTCGCTGTCAGGTCATGGGCAAGGGCTCAAAGGAGCGCCGCGTGCCGCTCGGGCGCTCGGCACGCCGCGCGTTGCGTCGGATTGTCTTGGCT
>JBBSHF010000033.1:0-18130 GCA_038253355.1 Candidatus Limnocylindria bacterium | reverse complement strand
TTCGTGCGATGCTCGGCACGCCAGCCAGTCCACGGAAATATAACGCGGCCGGTCCCGGACGCCCGAAAGGCACCCGCCGCGAACCCCGCACCCGTTACCCGGCGCTCAAGAAGGCCGCCTGACGAGGTTTAATCGCAAGCTTAGACGACAGTGAGGAAACGCGGGCTCTCATGTCGTGCGTCTCGCGCCAAAGTAGCCGATCAGATAGTCTTGGACCCCCTAGGTGACGGCGATTGGCAAAAACGCTTGACTACTGGAATGACTAGTAGCAATATCCGAGCGAGATGTCCCGCCAAAGCCGAGCTGTTGCTGTCGCCACTGCAATCATGACGGCTATGGTCTGGTCGACCGCACTCGGCGCGACTTTTACGCAGATCGATGATGGCTGCAGCACTGGTCAGTCGCAATATCCGTCACTTGGCGCGCCCCATTTCGATGCGAACGGACCAACCACGTACTGGCACGTCGTCGGATATTCGAGCGCGGCCGGGCGGTGCTACATGTGGACATCGACATCGACATCAAATCCGCCAATAAACTGGGCCGGGTGGTACCTGCCTCTGGATGCAGCCCACAATGGAACGTACCAATCGGTGTTCGCGTTCATCCCCTGTCAGAACAACGTCGGGACGGCTCAGTATCGGATCTATCAGTACGGCACGGGCTACGGCGTGACTCAACTTGTTTACCGCACTCAGTCCAGTTACTGCAACAGCTCCGCTGTTCTAGCGAACTACCTTTACTTTTCGGCGCAAGCGGGTGGGGAAGTTCTGCTCTGGGACACAGCATCGGTCTGTTGCAAGCGTGTCGTTGTGGACCTCATGACCTACAGACCGTAGGAGGAACGCCGTGTCCCCGCGCCTTCGACTGCCCTTCTACCCGCGATCGTCGTACGCCTTGCTGCTGGTGCTCGCGATCACGCTTGGCGTGACCGTCGGACTCACTCCCTCATTCACAAGCGCTACGCGGGTCGACAACCGTGCCCAGTACATCTCCCCGGACGGCTCGATGGCGGCAGTGCTGGCAGAGGCGCCGTTTAAGATCAGGCAGCCGACCTTGCCCCCAGGGTTCGAACTGCTATCGGTTCAGTACAACCCACCCGTCGTGACCGATGGCAAGCTCCTGTTCGCCGTCGACTTCCACTACGCTGATGCCGCTGGCAACCAGTTCCACGTATGGCAGACGAACATCCCCAACTTGGCAGAGTATGGCAAGGATCCCGCCGATGAGTCACAGGGAGTTGCCGCAACCATCAGCGGATCGACGTGGCGGCTTGTGCGGATCAACGATGCGCGGGGCCACGTGTCTGCCCTCAGCCGTCGACTCTCCGACGGAGTGACGATCTCGATCGATTCCACCATCGATGAGCGCGTGATCGAGACCATCGCCGCATTGATTGAGTAGGGCGCGTGCGATCTCGTTGCTCGTGATCGTCGCCGTTGTAGCCGGACTCGGAACGGTCGCGTTCCGCCGAGCCATTCACAGCTGTGATGATCTCGGTGACGTTGGGAGGTATCCGCGCGGGAGCGTTTCATTCATCGGCTGCGTCCCCGCATTCGTCGTCAACAGAGATGGCAGTCCCATTGTCTTCCTCGCGCGCTCTCCTCACCTTCCTAACGAGTCGATAGCCTGGGATCCGCGGCGGAAGCTATTCGTTTCGGTCGCGCACGGCGAGACGTTCGACATCGACGGTCACCTTGTGAATGGGCCGGCAATTGGAGGACTGTGGAGATGCCCGACAGAGGCACGCGGTCAGGAGCTCTTCATCTCCATGCCGATCGGGTCGACCTCGGACCTCGTCACGGTCTGTTACGGAAGCTCGCCTCCTCCGTGGTGATCCGCGTCGCGAGTGTTCATGCGCGCCGCGTTAGTCTTTTTTGTTAGGCCACCGATGGCTCGCCAGCGGCAGCGCTCGGGCGGCCACCAGCGCGGCGATTACCCGTCCGCGGCGGCCCATCTGGCCGACGATCTGTCGGCGCTGACCGTCCACCTGCGCTACCCGCTCGGGGAATGGGCTTGCGGCTTGCGCACCGCCTTGGCCAGGAACTGGTCAGCGGTCTTCCCAGGTGAACGGGGCGGCCGATGCGTTCCAGGCACGGGTGAAGCGCTAGAAGGCGGCCGACAGGGCGCGCACGCTCTCGAAGCTGCCACGCCGCAGTGCCTGGTGGGTCAGGATGCCGAACCAGGTCCCGACCTGGTTCATCCACGACGCCGACGTCGGGGTGGTGGATGGTCACGCGCCGCTGACGGGCGAGCCAGCGCTGCACGGCCGGCGTCTTGTGGGTGGACATGTTGTCGAGCACCAGGTGCAGCTCGCCATGGGGATAGGCGCGCGTCACCAGGGGCAGGAAGACCAGGAAAACGGCGGCGTCGTCCCACCGGGCATTGGCGGCAGCGCCGCCGGGCACCCCGAGAACGTGCGAGCTCCTCGTCGCAAATGGTGGTGTACCGGTCGACGGTCATCGGTGAACGTCGTCGGGCGGGGTAGCATCAGTTCGCCACTGCCGGAGCTGTGGGCGACGCTGGTTTCATCCGGTGTGCGGTCGCAACGGCTTCGCGTAAAATATCGACCAAAGTTACTTGCACCGGGGCGCCATGTAGTACAACCGGGCTGCGGCGAAATCCTTGAGTCCGGCGGCGTCCGTCTGTCTACGGGGTGGGTCTGGAGGCGAGCAGCGAGCGGTAGGCGAGCAGCGTCAGGAACGGCTGGAACTGGTCGTTGAGCACCAGGCTGTCAATGATCGCGGCGGCATCGGTCCAGCGAAAGTCGGGATAGGCGAACTGCAACCGAGCGAGCTCGTCGTCGCGGACCGATGCGTAGAGCTCGGCCGACATCGGTCTGCCGTCAGTCAGAGCAACGGCGTGATGCAGCCATTGCCAGAGCTGTGAGCGACTGATCTCGGCGGTGGCCGCGTCCTCCATCAGGTTGTTGATGGCCGCCGCACCGTTGCCGTCCAGCCACGAAGCGAGGTACTGCAGCGCCACGGTCACGTTGGCGCGGACGCCGGACTCGGTCACCTGGCCGCCGGCGATCGCCACCGAAAGCAGGTCAGGCGAGGTCGCCACCACGTCCTGACGCAGCCGCTCCTTCTGGTTCGGCCGATCGCCGAGCACCGAGTCGAAGACCGTGCCAGCCACCGGCACGAGATCAGGATGGGCCACCCAGGTACCATCGAAACCATCGCCCGCCTCGCGCTCCTTGTCGATGCGCACCTGCTCGAGCGCATTGGCGGTCACCTCCGGCTCGCGGCGGTTGGGGATGAAGGCGCTCATGCCGCCGATGGCGTGCGCCCCACGCCGATGGCAGGTCCGCACCAGCAGCTGGGTGTAGGCGCGCATGAACGGCACGGCCATGGTCACCTGCGCGCGGTCGGGCAGGATGAAGTCCGCACGGTCATGGAATTTCTTGATCAAGCTGAAGATGTAGTCCCAGCGACCGGCGTTGAGGCCCGATGCGTGCGCGCGTAGCTCGTACAGGATCTCGTCCATCTCGAAGGCGGCCAGGATCGTCTCGATCAGGACCGTCGCACGGATGCTGCCCGGCGGGATGCCCAGCGCCTGCTGGGCGGCGACGAAGACATCGTTCCACAGCCGCGCCTCGAGGTACGACTCGAGCTTCGCGAGGTAGAAATATGGCGCTGTGCCGCGCGCCGAGCGCTCATCCGCGTTGTGGAAAAAGTAGAGCCCGAAGTCGAAGAGGCTGGCCGAGATGGGGGAGCTGTCGACGGTGACATGCGCCTCGTCAAGGTGCCAGCCGCGAGGCCGCACCAGCAACGTGGCGATCTGGTCGTTGAGCCGGTACTCCTTGCCGTCTGGGTTGCTGAAGGTCAGCCTTCGCCGTACCGCGTCACGCAGCGCCACCTGACCACCGACAACATTGGCCCAGGTGGGCGAGAGGGCATCCTCGAGGTCGGCCATGAACACCTTCGCCCCCGAGTTCAGGGCGTTGATCATCATCTTGGCCTCGGCCGGGCCCGTGATCTCGACACGACGGTCGTTCAGGTCGTCCGGCGTGGGCGCGACCTGCCAGCTCGACCTGCGGACGTCGGCGGTCCCCGGCAGGAAGTCCGGCAGCTCACCGGTGTCCAGGCGCGCCTGGCGCTCGTGACGCGCCTCCAGCAGCTCCAGCCGGCGCGGATTGAAGGATCGATGCAGATCGGCCACGAAGGCGAGCGCCTCCGGCGTCAGGACCTCGGCGGAGCGTGGAAGGTCGGCGCCGATGACGGACATGCCGGGGATCGAAGCGGGCATGGGCGACAGCCTAGCGCGTCACGACAATCTCATGCCGCCGTCGCTGTCGATATCGGCGTGGCCAATCCGTGGACAGGTTGTCAAACTCAGCATCCCGTCACAGGAGAAGCACCGTGAAGTACGTGATCATGTTCACCAGCCGTCCGGGTCTCGACGCTGGGGTCCCAGCCGAACGACGCGACGAGGTCTACCAGCAGATCTTCCAATGGTTCACCGACCACGACAGCGAGATCAGCGACGGCGGCGCAGAGCTGCAGGCGCCCACCACCGCCACGACCGTCAAGGCGGTCGACGGCGGCGGGCAGCCGGTGGTGGTCGACGGGCCGTTCTCGGAGGCCAAGGAGAGCATCGGCGGCTTCTCGATCATCGACGTGCCGGACCTGGACGCCGCGATCGCGCTGGCCCGCACGTGGCCTTCCCTGTCGTTTCCCGGCGTCGCGGTCGAGATCCGACCGATCGTCGACCACTCGGCTGACATGTAGTCCCGCATGATCGACAGCCCCATCGACGGCCCTTCGGACACCGCCCTGGCGCAGCTGGTTCGTCGCGAGGCCGGCCTCATCGCCGCGTCGCTCAGCCGGCGGCTGGGTGACTTCGATCTAGCCGAGGAGGCAGTCCAGGACGCGATCGTCACGGCGCTGCGGGTGTGGCGCCGTGACGGCGTGCCACCCAATCCGGGTGGCTGGCTGACCGTCGCGGCACGGCGCAATGCCATCGATCGGCTGCGGCGCCGGGCCAGCGGGGAGCGAGCGGCGCAGACCCTTGCCGCCGAATCGCCAGAGGACCCACCTCCGGCGGACGTTCGGCTGCCGATGCTCTTCGCCTGCTGCCACCCATCGCTGGCCCCCGAAGCGCGCCTCGCGCTGACGCTGCGGGCGGTGGTCGGCCTGACCACGCCCCAGATCGCGCGGGCGTTCCTGGTGCCGGAGGCGACGCTGGCGCAGCGTATCGTGCGGGCCAAGCGCAAGATCGTGCAGGCCGGCATCCCGCTGCGCGTGCCCGAAGGCGCGGAGCTCGCGGAACGGCTGGATGACGTGCTCACCGTCACCTACCTGACCTATAACGCCGGTTACCTGGCGCCCGCGAATGCAGGCGAACCGGACCTGGCCGCCGACGCCGTCTGGCTGGCCGAGCTGCTCGTCGCCCAGCTGCCGGCGGAACCGGAGGCGATGGGACTGCTGGCCCTGCTGCTGCTGCTCCAGTCGCGCGCGCAGGCTCGCTTCGACGCCGCAGGCGGCCTCGTCCCGCTGGCCGAGCAGGATCGCTCAGCGTGGGATCGCGGCCCGGCCCTGGCGGCGGATCGGCTGCTCATGGGCGCCGCGTCGCGGCACAGGCCGGGCCGTTACCAGCTGCAGGCAGCCCTTGCGGCCTGTCACGCCCAGGCACGAACCGCCGACGAGACCGATTGGCTCCAGATCCTGACTCTGTACGACATGCTGCTGCGCTTCGATCGGTCGCCGGTGGTCCTGCTCAACCGGGCGATCGCGCTGGCCGAGGTCTCAGGGCCGGCGCGTGCGCTCGCCGAGGTCGAGCGACTCGCGGACCGGCTGAGGGACTATCACCTGCTGCACGCCACGCGCGCGCAATTGCTCGCCTCGCTGGGGCGTGAGAAGGACGCGCGCGAGGCGAATCTGCGGGCACTGAGCCTGACCGCCAACCCGGCAGAGCGCGAGCTGTTGCGCGCTCGTATCGGTCGCGTCAGCGCTTGACCGATGCCTGGCGCCGCACCCTGGAGCTGCTCCAGCTCGACCGACTGATCGCGCCGCCCATGACCGAGAGATCCTGCTCGCCGGCGGCCTCTGTCACGCGGCTCAGCTCCGCCTGAAGCCGTCGACGGAGGTGAAGCCCGCGTCGGCAAGCGGCGCGTCCTCTGTCCGCTGCACAAGGAACGGCCGCACGCGCCGTCCAGCCGCCGCGTCCGCGATGAGCGTCGCGAGGCGCCGCTCTCGGGTTTCGAGTCGCTTCGCGGACATGACCCAGTGGGTCGCGGTGCGCCGGTAGGACGACTGCGCAGCCTGCCAGTACGCCCAGGCGGCCGCATCGGCCTGCACGCGGACGAGC
Organism: Candidatus Limnocylindria bacterium; assembly: GCA_038253355.1. Classification (GTDB taxonomy): domain Bacteria; phylum Chloroflexota; class Limnocylindria; order QHBO01; family QHBO01; genus JAICUY01. Next base: position 11,818 of record JBBSHF010000033.1, on the reverse strand, counting down.
CAGGCCGCCGGAAGTTTCTTCGGCGCCGATTCGTACGAATAGCTCGCGTCCTTGCGTTGATCGCGCTGCTTGAATGCGCGGAGGCCAGCGGGGTGCATGCGCCCCGCGGCGGTCAGTTCGGCAACCTTGGCGATGTTGATCGCGCTCCAGCTGCTCGTCGGCCGCCGTGGTGTCCAGCGAATGGCGACCACCTCGTCGTCGATGCGACGCGCCTTCCCGTCGATCCAGCCGAAGCAGAGCGCCTCGTTGACGGCCTCGGCATAGGTCATCGCCGTCTTCGGTACGCCCTTCTTGTAGTAGCCGATCCACAGCTCGGACGCGGCGTCGTGGGTGACTTCCAGCCAGGCGCGAAAGCTCCGTGCGCTCGGGAAGATGGTCACTTCCGGAGAAAGCCTCTCAGCCATGCGCCGATGATCGCAGACCACAACACGCCTGTCGCGCCGGTGACACCCATTCGTGCCGCGTCGACGTATGATCTAGTCCATTTTCGTTCAGGAGCACATCGATGCCGTTGTTCCTCGATGAGCACGACCACATTCCGGGACTGACCGGCGCCGGTGTGGCGCAGGCGCACACGCGGGATCTCGAGGTCGGGCCGAAGTACGGGGTGACCTACCTGCGCTACTGGTACGACGAGGCCACGGGTAAGGTGTTCTGCCTGGTCGACGCACCCACGGCGCAGGCGGCCGAGGATGTGCACAGGGAGGCACACGGGCTGTTGGCCGACCGCCTGATGGAGGTGCTGGAGGGAGCCTAGTCGCTGTGAGCCGCGCGCTCCAGGACGGCGTTCCAAGAGGCGGCGCGACCCTCGACGAGTCCTGCCTGCACCGTCTCGTGGCCGATGCTCGCGCCCAGCTCGGCCAGAAACTGCTGAACCCGCGCGGTGTTGGCAGAGGAGAGGTGTGCGCCGGCCTCGTTGCGGATCGCCTCAGCCGCGCCGAGCAGCATCGATGCGCGCCGCGGACGATCATCGGTGATCCCCGCTAGCCGCTCGAGCACGGCCGCCACGCCAACCCGATCGCCGAGCGCGCCGCGGATGGCGATGCTCTGCTGATACAGCCCCTCGGCCTCGCGGAAGTCGCCATCGGCGCCGGCGAGGTCAGCGAGGAGAGCGAGCAGCCGTGCCTGCGCGTGCCGATCCCCGGTCACCTCGTGGATGGCGATCGCCTCCCGGTAGTTCGCCCGCGCCGTGGCGCCGTCACCCCGCTGCTGCGCCGCCTGTGCCAGCTTAGCGGTCGCATGCGCGACGCCCCAGCGGTCGCCGATCGCCTCGAAGGCCCTAACGCTCTCGACATAGAGGCCGTCTGCCTCCTCGTCGTCGCGTTGCCTCACCGCAACATCGGCGAGGTTGATGAGGCTGAAGGCCGCTCCCTGCGGATCCCCGTTGTCGCGAGACAGCTGGATGGCCTCCACGTAGAGCTGCCGGGCACGCTGCAGATCGCCCTGCTCGACCGCGACGCTGGCGCTGTTGCTGGCGGCTGCCGCCACGCCGAGCGGTTTGCCAAGCTCGCGGTAGAGCAGCAGGCTCGCGTCGTGGAACGCCGCGGCCGACGCGTAGTCTCCCTGCTGGGCGGCGAGCACGCCGGCGCCGGTGAGGGCGTTCGCTCGGCGGGCCGACACCTCGCCGCCGACGCGTTCCAGGGCGCGCCCGAGCCACGTGCTTCCCTCCGCCAGATCGCCGCGAATTTCCCAGAAGCGCCACAGGCCGGACGCCAGGCCGAGCTCTGCATCGGCTCCGTCCGGATCCTCGTGCGCCCAGCGCAGGGCGGCTCGCAGGCTATCCTGGTCCGCAGCCAGCCGCGCGATCCACTCCGGCTGCACTGCGCCCGAGAAGAAGGCCGGGCGGGCGCGCTCCACCAGCGCGACGGACCAGTTGCGATGCCGGAGGCGCAGCGCAGCCGCCTCCTCCGAATCGGCGAGCCGCTCCTGCGCGTATTCGGCGATCGTCTCGAGCATCGCGTAGCGCGCCTCACGTCCTTCCACCGTCAGCAGCAGCGAGCGATCGACCAGGTGGCCAAGAAGATCGAGCATGTCCTCGGCGGCCACCGCGCCGCTGCTGCAGACCGCCTCCGCTGCCTCGAGCGAGAAGCTGCCGCCGAACACGGAAAGCCGCGGCAGGAGGACGCGTTCCGCGGGCGGGAGCAGATAGAAGCTCCAATCAACCGCCGCGCGCAAGGTGCGGTGCCGCGGGAGCGACGTGCGGCTCCCGCCCGTGAGCAGCCGGAACCGATCGTCGAGCCGCGCGGCGATCTGCTGTGCGGGCAGAGAACGGATGCGGGCCGCGGCCAGCTCGACGGCCAGTGGAATGCCGTCCAGGCGACGGCAGATCTGCGCGATGCTGGCCGCGTTGTCGGCGCTGAACGAAAAAGCCGGCATGACGGCCCTTGCGCGGTCGACGAACAGGCGAACGGCATCGCAATCGGCCAGGCCAGATAGGTCGTCGTCCGCCACTGATGCCAGGGGGAGCGACATCGACGGGACCGGCATGAGGCTCTCGCCGGGGAGGCCGAGCGCCTCACGACTGGTGGTCAGGAGCTGCAGCCCCGGACAGTGCCGCAGAAGTTCATCGGCCGTGGCGACCACGTCATCCAGCAGGTGCTCGCAGTTGTCCAGGATGAGCAGGGTCCGCTGGCTGGCCAGCGACTCGATCAGCGTCGCCAGCAGGCTGACGCTCGGATGATGCTTGATGTTGAGCGCGGAGGCGACTGCCTCGACGACGAGGTGCCCCTCGCTGATCGAACCGAGCTCTACCAGCCACACGCCGCCATCGAATGCCTCGACCAGGTGGGCACCGATCTCGATTGCCAACCGAGTCTTGCCGACGCCGCCGGGTCCGATGAGGGTCAGGACCGTCGCATCCAGCAATCGCCGCTCACCGTCCGTGATTTCGTGATCGCGCCCGACGAAACTCGACAGCTGGCGCGGCAGATTGTTCGGCAAGCTATCAAGCGAGCGGACCGGTGGAAACTCCGCGCGCAACCCCAGTCCGACGACCTGATACAGACGCTCCGGCGCCGAGAGACCGCGAAGCCGGTGTGAACCGAGATCGTGCAGGGTCACGTCGGTCGGCAGGCCGCCGCCAACGAGCGCGTGGACCGCCTCCGAGACGAGGATCTGTCCACCGTGGCCCGCGGAGCAGATGCGGGAGGCGCGATGCACGTCGATGCCCACGTACCCCATCACGGCGCTCATCGGCTCGCCGGCGTGGATGCCCATCCGCACTCGGACCTCGGCGTTCGACGGCCAGGCATGCGCGCTCAGCGCGCGCTGAGCGCCGAGCGCGGCGGCGAGAGCGCCACGCGTGCTGGGGAAGGAGTAGAAAAGACCGTCACCCGCGGCATCGACGCGTGAGCCGCCATGAGGCTCAGCGACCTCGCTCAGGATGCGATGGTGATCCGCCAGCAGCGAGGCGTAGCTGTCGCCAAGCTGTTCGAGCAGGTGCGTCGACCCTTCGATGTCGGTGAAGAGCAGCGTGACGGTGCCACTCGGCAGGGCTGCGTCGGCCATGGCGCTACCAGTGCCCTTCCTCTCGAATCAGCCGATGCAGCACGCGGGTGGCGACGGCCAGCCGGTACGCCGCAGTGGAACGCACGTCGTCGATGGGATGGATCTCGGCCGCCAGGCTGGCGACGGCCCGATCGGCGGTCTCTTCGCTCGGCGGCGAACCCTGCAGGATCTGCTCCGTCTCCGAGGCCCGGATCGGGCGTTCGGCCACCGAGCCGAGGGCCAGGCGCACGTCCTGCCACGTACCGTCGCCCGCTGGGTGCCAGGCGAGCGCCATGACGACCTTGCTGATGGCCTGCGCGCGGCGAGTGCCGATCTTCCGGAAGCGCAGCTGCCGATCGTTGGCCAGCGGAATCCGAACGCGCACGATGAGCTCATCGGGCGCCAGCCCCGTCTGGCGGTAGCCGGTCCAGAAGTCGTGCGCGGCGATCGTGCGCTCGCCGCGTACGCTGCCGACGACGATCTGCGCGTCGGTGGCGAGCAGCAGCGGCAGCGTGTCGCCGGCCGGGGAAGCGTTGCCGATGTTGCCGCCTATCGTGCCCCGGTTCTGGATCTGGGCCGCGCCGATGGTCGCGGCCGCCTGGGCCAATTCAGGCAGAAATTCGCCGACGATCGGCGAACGGCGGATCTCGGTGTAGGTGGTCAGCGCGCCGATGACCAGCTGGTCGGTGTCGAGCGCAATGCCGCGCAGCTCATCCAGGTGCCAAAGATCGAGAACGCGGCGCGGCGGCTCGCCGAGCTCGCCAGTGATCTGCACCATCAGGTCGGTTCCACCCGCGATCGGCCGTAGCAGGCCGGCGGTAAGCAACCGATACGCATCGGTCAGCGATGATGGTGACTCGACCGGTGGCTCGACAGGCATGCGGCTCAGGCCTGCAGACGCTCGGCGGCGAGGGCGATCGCGTCGATGATCTTGGTGTACCCGGTGCAACGGCACAGGTTGCCGGCGATCGCCTCACGAATGCCCATATCCGTTGGTTTGCCACCAGAGGCCAGGAACGCCTCGCCTGCCATCAGCATGCCCGGCGTGCAGATGCCGCACTGCGCGCCGCCCGTCTCGAGGAAGGCCGCCTGCAACGCGTTGAGCCGCTCCTCGTGCGCCAGGCCCTCGACGGTGATGACCGAGGCGCCCTCGACCTGGCAGATCGGCACAAGGCACGAGTCAACCACGGCGCCGTCGAGCAGGACGCTGCACGCGCCACACTCGCCCTCACCGCAGCCCTCCTTGGTGCCGGTCAGGCCCAGGTCCTCGCGGAGCACGTCGAGCAGCCGACGCATGCCCGGCACTTCGAGCTCGACCCGATCGCCGTTGACGCGCAGACCGATGCTCATCGCTGGTGCTTCCAGTCCTCGTCAGGTTCGGTCGGCGCGCGGAACGGCTGCGCGTCGGTCCGCGCGTCCGGGTCCGGGTCGCTGCCTTTGGCCGGCTCGCCACGATTGGCGACCGAGCCGCCGTCAGGACCGGCGCTGATGCCGGGCAGCGGCGGTGCCTCGGTCCCCGCCAGCGCCGCCAGGATCCGCTCGGGCGTCGCGGGCAGGTCGTGGATCCAGACGCCGGTCGCATCGTGGATCGCGGCGACCACCGCTGGTGCCGCGACGTCCATCGGCAGCTCGCCGACGCCCTTGGCGCCATGCGGCGAGCCACTGAACGGCTTCTCGACCAGGATTGAGCGGATGGGTGGTGCGTCCAAGGCCGTGGGAATGAGATACGTCGCCAGGCGGTCGTTGAGATAGCGACCGTCGCGCAGCTTGATCTCCTCGATCGTCGCGTAGCCGATGGCCTGCAGCGTGCCGCCCTCGACCTGCCCCTCCGCCAGGATCGGGTGGATGACCCGGCCGACGTCGTCCGCCGAGACGCAGTCCCGCACGGCGACCTCCCCGGTGTCGAGATCGACCTCGACCTGCACCACCGCGCACGCCCACCCGTATGCGGGATACGCGTCGCCGGTGTATGTCTCGTCATCGAAGGCAACGCCGGGATAGGGCTCGAAGCGCTCGTCGACGCGCATCGGTCCTGCTTCTCGATAGGAGGAGGCGAACGGCCGCCCGGTGAGCTCCTCGACCTGCAATCGCAGACGGCCCGCAGCCTTGATCAGCAGGCCGCCCACGACCATCGCCGTTCGCGAGGCGACCGTCGGGCCTGAGTCGGGGACGAAGGAGGTGTCCTGTGGCGCAATCTCGACCTCGTCGTACTCGACGCCGAGGGACTCGGAGACCAGCTGCGGAAAGATCGTCTTGGTGCCCTGGCCCATCTCGGTCGAGGCGGTCAGGATCCGGATGCGGCCGTCATCGGTCAGCTCCAGGGAGGCGACCGATGCGAGATGCACCTCGCCCGATCCGGTGAAGCCGGCGCCATGCCAGGCCAGCGCCAGACCGATGCCCGAGGCCACCCGGCCGTCGCTCGGTCGCGGCGTTCGCAACGCGTCGTCAAGCCCCACGTCGGCCGCCGCCGCCTCGAGCACCTCGATGCCGCCGACGCTCTCACGCAGCACCTGGCCGGTGGGCGTCACGTCGCCCTCCCGATAGACCCAGCGGCGGCGCAGGTCGAGCGGCGAGATGTCGAGCGCCTCGGCGATGCGGTTGACCTGCATCTCGGCCGCGAACTCGGTCTGGGGCGCGCCGAAACCGCGGAATGCGCCGTTTGGCGGGGTGTTGGTCGCCATGGCGCGGCCCCGGATGCGCACGTTGTCGCAGCGGTACGGCCCCGCCGCGTGCAGCACTCCCCGGCTGAGAACCACCGGCGTGAGGGTGCAGTAGGCACCGCCGTCCATGATCACCTCGACGTCCTGGGCGACCAGACGACCGTCGCGGGTCACCCCGGTGCGGTGGCGCACGATCGCCGGATGGCGCTTGGTCGTGGCGCTGATGTCCTCATGGCGCTCGTAGATCATGCGCACCGGCTTCCTGCACTTGCGCGCCAGCAGCGCGGCGTGCAGCGCGATCATGGATGGGTACTCCTCCTTGCCGCCGAAGCCGCCGCCGGTCTCGGCCTGCACCACGACCGCCTGAGTGTCGGTCAGGGAAAGAGCGCGCTTGAGCGCCTTGTGGATGTAATACGGGCACTGCAGCGAGCCGTGGACAGTGATCCCACCGTCCTCGCGTGGCACGCCGATCATCGCCTGGTTCTCGATGTATAGCTGCTCCTGGTGGCCGACCCGATACTCGCCCGAGATCACCAGCTCCGCCTCCGCGAAGCCAGCATCGAGGTCGCCGCGGCTCACGGAGAAATGCGCGAACTCCTGCGTCGCCTGCAGCGGATCGAAGACCGCGGGTAGCGGCTCCGTGCGGACCGACACGTGATGCCGCGCCTGACGCAGGGTTGCACGGTCCAATGCCGCCAGCAGAAGCAGCGGCTCAGCCTGGTGCCGGATCTCGCCGCCGATAGCCACCAGCGCCGGCTGATCGTCGTCGATCAGGCTGACCACGTTCTCGCCGGGAATGTCCTCGGCGGTGACGACGACCACTCGCTTCCAGTCGAACGCGTCGTCGAGGTCGATCCCCAGCAGGCGGGCGTGCGGCTCGGTGGAGCGGATGGTGGCGCCGTACCAGGCACCGGGAAAGACGAGGTCGTCGGCGTACTGTGCCTTGCCAGTGAGCTTGGCGGGTCCCTCGCGACGCAGCGGCGCCGCGCGAACGACCCGGCTGGGCCCGGCGACAGCTGGCGGCACGACAAGCGGTCGCGTGGGGGGCGGCATGATCCGCGTGGTCATCGGCCAATCCTAGCGCCAGCGCGATGGTCGCGAACTGACGTCGGGGGTTACGCGGCGGCCTTCGGCAGGTGCCTGGCCGCGCCGACCAAGGGCAGACGCTATTGAGCGCTCCGCGGCGCCTTATCTTCTCGAAGCGCCGCAGATGTGACGTAATGAGCCGCCGCGAGCGCCTTATCCGCTCGGGAGGGCACCGAGGCCACTCTTCGCCCTGATAAGGCGCTCGTTGGCGCCCATTACGCACGGTCGCGCCGGTTTCGCAGGCAGCGTCGAAGTTGCGCCCGACTGGAGCACCGCCGGCGCTCTATGGACCATGCCGTGCCGAAACTGGCGCGGCGCGTCAGTCGCTCCCAGCCCGAGGATGGCTTCATCGGGCGACACTACTTTTGTCTCGACGAAGCGACCTTTGACATGGGCGATCCATTCCACATCATCTGCCTGTGCGGCATTCGGGATGAGCGGATCTCCCATGACTGTTGCCAGCGTCTCGCGTCCGAACGGCGTGCAGTGACAGGATGGTTGAGGTATCGGCAGAAACGCCCGCGCTCGTCGCCATGTCAGTCAGCTCTGCCCGGACGGAAGCGGCAGCCTCGGCAGCGGTTAGCTTCGGTTGCAGTCCGCTTTCGACCCCCACCTTCGAAGCTCGTCCGTGGACTCAGTAGCCGAGCAACCATGCCGCCCGTTAGCATGGGGCTGGCTGCTGGAGATCATTGCCTGATGGTGAAAGGCGCCAACACTCTAGTCCCGGCCGTGGCGCAGCGCCCAACCTGAGAATGCTCCGGTATGCACGCCGCCGTCGACGACGAGCTCGCCGTTGACCAGCACGTGCTCGATCCCCTGCGGAAACTGGCGTGGCTCGTCGTAGGTGGCCAACGATCTCACGCGCTCGGGATCGAACACCACCACGTCCGCGGCCAACCCATCGCGCAGCAGCCCCCGGTCGCGCAGCCCCAGGCGCGCGGCCGGAGCCGAGGTCATCTTGCGGACCGCCTCCTCAAGGCTGAGCAGGCGCTGCTCGCGCACGAACTCGCCCAGCACCCGCGGGAACGAGCCGTAGGTGCGAGGTGACGGCTTCAGGCCGATGAAGGTCGAGTCACTGCCGAACATGCCGTCAGGATGCGCGACAAAACACCCCAGCGTCTCGGACCACGGCCCCGAGGTCACCTGGTTGACACGCAGATCCTCGGTGAGCAGCAGGTCGCAGATGGCGTCAACCGCATCGACGCCGCGCTCGCGCATGACGTCAGCCAGCGTGCGTCCCTCGAACGCGGCGTTGGCATCGGTGACAAAGGCGCCAAGGCGGACATCGGCCCAGCCGGCGGAGGAGGTGTAGGCGGGGCCCATCTCGGCGCGCAGCCGGTCGCGCACTGATCGCTCCGCGAGCCGCTCCTTGAGGCGCATCGGCCCACCGGACTGCACCCACAGCGGGAGCTGGATCAGCAGGCGCGTCGATGCCCACTCATACGGGTACATGTCGAACGTGACGTCGAGGCCCTCGTTTCGGGCGTCCTCGACAAGCGCGAGCATCGGTCCAGGACCTCCCGACTGGGTCTGCCGATGGTAGAAGTGAGTGAGGTGCACCGCACCTTCGCCGCGCCGACCAATCTCGATCGCCTCGCGGAACGGATCGAGGTAACGATCGCCCAGCGGATAGCGCACGTGGGTGTGGTAGAAGCCGCCGTGGCGCGCGGCCTCGTTGGTCAGCGCCGCCAGCTCGTCGGTGGTGGCGTAGGCGCCCGGTGGATAGTCGAGGCCGCTCGAGACCCCGAAGGCCCCTTCCTGCATGGCCTCGCGCAGCGCGGCGCGCATGCTTGCGAGTGATCGTTGACCGGCCGGCTTGTTCTCCCAGCCGATGGCACCGATACGCAGCGCGCTGTTCCCGACCAGCATCGCCAGGTTGACCGATGTCTGCCGATCGAGCCTGGTGAGGTAGGAAGCGATGCTGTCCCAGTCGTACGGCACGTGGGGCCGCCCATCGAGGCCCGCGTTCATCTCGACCAGCTGCTGCAGGTCGTCGGGGCTGAGTGGCGCGTACGAGAGGCCGTCGACGCCGATGACCTCGGTGGTCACGCCCTGGCGCACCTTCGGCTCGTGACGCGGCTCGGCGAGGATGTGCAGGCCGGAATGCGAGTGCAGGTCGATGAATCCGGGCGCGACCACCATCCCCGTCGCGTCGATCGTCCGTCCCGCGCGTGGCACCGCATCTCCCAAGCGCAGCACGCGCAGGCGGCCATCGTCGATGGTGAGGGTGCCGGGCCGACCCGGCTCGCCGCTGCCATCGACGATGGTGCCGTGCTCGATGGCGATGTCGGTCATGCGGTCGGCAGCCGCCGGCCGCGCACCCAGGCGCCGCGAACCATCTCCGGGTGCGATCGGAAGATGAGCCGGCTCATCAGCTCGTCGGGCTCATCGACCTCCGCCCCGGGCAGTGGCGCGGTGCGGTCGGAATCGACGAGAATGAAATCCGCCTCCTTGCCTGGCTCCAGCGACCCGATTTCGCCATCCTGGCCGAGGGCCCGCGCCCCGTCGAGGGTACCCATGCGAAGCCAGTCAAGCGGGCCGAGGGGCGACTGCGTGTCGCCGAGCATCGCCCGACGGCCGTTCTGTGTGTAGGCGCCGGCGCGCATGGCGCCGAAGATCGACAGGTCCGGCCCGCCGGCGATGTCCGATCCCAGGCCGACGCTCATGCCGGCTTCGAGGTAGCGGCTGAGCGGCATCGCGCCGCTTGCCAGGAACAGGTTCGAGGCCGGACAGTGCGCGATATTGCTGCCGGCCTCCGCCAGGCGGGCCACCTCCCGGTCGGAAAGGTGAACGGCGTGAGCCAGGATGGCGTTGCGGGCGAGGCCGCCGGCGCGATCGTAGACATCGGTGTAGTCAAGCGCGTCGGGGTAGAGCACGCGGACCTCGGCGATCTCGCGGTGATCCTCGGCGAGGTGGGTCTGCCAGTACGTGCCGGTCGATGCTGCCAACGCCGCCGACTCGCGAAGCATGTCGGCCGAGCAGCTCACCGCGAAACGCGGCGTGACCGCATAGCGCAGCCGGCCGTCGTCACGGCAATGCCAACGGTCGATCAGGTCGGCGCTCTGGCGCAGGCTCGTCTCGAGCACCTCCGCGTCGGCGAGCGTCGCGTCGTAGCGCAGGCGGTCCATCATCACCTTGCCGATCACGGCGCGGATGCCATGCGCCTCCGCGGCCTCGAAAGCGGCGTCCGTACTCGGCTGGTAGACCGCACCGTAGAGCACGACCGTGGTCGTGCCGGCGGCGGCGAAAGCGCGAAAGGCGAACGGGGCCAGGCGGCGGGCGGCATCGGCGTCGAATCCGCGCTCGAGCGGAAAGATGTAGCGCTCCAGCCAGGTCAGCAGGTCGAGCCCGGCGCCCAGCCCGGCGTTCGGCAGCTGCGGCAGGTGGGCGTGCAGGTCGACCATGCCGGGGAGCAGGAGCATCGGCCGCAGATCGATCGCGTCTGCGGCGCCGGCCGTGATCTCGCTGATGCGACCGGCCTCGTCGACGTGCAGTACTGCGTCGCGCTCAAAGCGCGTGCCGCCGTCGGCCAGCGGCGTCAGCAGGCGGGCGCGAATGGCGAAGGGCGGTCGGTCGGGAAGTGGCGGCGCTGGCGCATCGGTCGCATCGGTCACGGGCGGGATGCTACGCCAGGCTCGGTCCAGGCGCGGTCCAGTTTCCTCGCGGGCCCCCGGGTTTTCTCACGCTCACCAACCTTGTTGGTGATAAGCGGAAGTCGGGCGGGCCAAAGCGGGTCCGCGTGCCTCGTTCACGCTCAGCGCGCCCGGCGCTCGCACCGCTGGACGGCTCGACGGAGGCTTTCAGCGACCGATGACCAACGTATCCCTAACGGTAGTGGTGAGACACGGGAACTCGGGGCCGCAAACAGCGCCACACCTGGCGACAACCGCCTCATACCAGGGCATCACTCGACAATTTCGAGAGCCGTACGCGTCATGGCGCCCTGTGCGCCGGTCATTCGGTATCGATACACGGCTCCGGCACGCGTTTCTCCGTCGAGGAAGCGGTGGAGCGGCTCGCACTCATACCACTCGAGCGCGGCCAGGCGCTTGAGGGCATCGGCAACCTCGATCCATTCAGCAGTGTGCACGATGCCGTCGGGATCATTCGGTTGGAGGTCGCCGTCCGCCTCGCGGACGTACGTGATGGCACGATACGTCCCATTCGTAGCGCCCGTCTCGAGTTCGACCTCGACCTCGAAGGCAATCTCCGGCTGACCACGCATCACGAGTCCGGTCTCCTCCGCGAGCTCGCGAGCAAGAGCATCAAGGAGGGCCTCCGTGGCCTCCACCTGGCCGCCGGGAAGCATCCAGCCGCTGCGATCATCCGATTCGTGCCCGCCAACGAGCAGCAGACGGCCGTCCTGGCGCAAGAGTGCGACGACGATCGTCGGAAGCATGCGGCGATCGTACGACGGCATCAGCCTCAACAAGTGGCGCGTAATGGCCGCGCGAGCCGGCGTCAGCCAGCAAATGATCGCGCTGCTCGAAGCGGGCAGGTTCGAGGCCGTCACTGTCAGGACCCTTCGCGCGGTCACCGCCGTCCTCGAGATCCGCCTGCCGTTCGCGCCGCAGTGGCGCGGTGGC
>JBBSHF010000032.1:0-18358 GCA_038253355.1 Candidatus Limnocylindria bacterium | reverse complement strand
TGCGACCGACGCCCACGACCTCGAACGGCGCATCGGCGCGCTGCCCGGCTTCGGCGGGATGAAGGTCCGCTCGCTGGTTGCCGTGCTGAGCAAGCGGCTCGGGGTCGAGATGCCGGGGATGCAGGACGCGCTGCCGGACTATCCCACCCTCGGCGACGTCGACTCGGCCGATGCGCTCGAGGCGTACCAGGCTAAGAAGCGCGCCTATAAGGCGTCACTGCGCGAGTCCGGGCAGAAGTTCGAGCCGTGGGCGGATCGCAAGGAAGCGGTCGCCTACGCCGGCTCAAAGCAACGGGGTCGCTCGTAACGCAAAGCCTAGATCCTGTCGGCCGAGACATTGAGCTCCCGGCCGTTGACGAACTGCTGAAGAGTGATGAGCCAGGTGCGCGGCGCGACACACGTGGCGCGACTACTCCGCCGGCTTGTGCATCCACGGCGTGTAGGTGATGCCGATGAGCATCCCCTCCGGGCTCAGCACGCGCGCCACGGTCTGGCCCCAGGGCTCTTCGCGCGCCTCTCGCACCAGGCGGTGGCCCCTCTCGGCCAGCTCCGCCGCCGCGTCGGCCACCGCATCGGCCGATTCGACGTCGAACTCCAACCAGGCCTGCGGCGCAGGAAGATCGGAAGGCCAGGTATCGGTCCCGAAGCAGGAGTCGGCAGCCTGCGACAGCGGCCAGAGCGCGAAGGCATTGACGCCCGGCAGATCGTCCGTTACGAAATAGCCCGGCCCGGCCTCCTCGAGAGCGATGCCGAGGTCGTCGCGGTAGAACGCCTGGCTGGCCGATGGATCGCCCACGATCGGTCCGAAGCCGGCAATGAAGCTGATCTTCATGCGCGCACCTCCGCCATGGCCGGGATGATCTCGCGGCCGTAGATGTCGAGCTGCTCCTCTTCCGAGCCGTTCATGAGGTAGATGTTGAACTGGTCGACGCCGGCGTCCGCGAGCTGATGCAGCTTGGCGATGTGATCATCGACCGGCCCGATGACGCAGAAGCGGTCGGTCACCTCGTCGCCGACGAACGCCGCGTTGGACGAGCCCACCTCTGCGTGGTGGTGATAGTCGTAGCCGGATCGGTCGCGGAGGTAGCCGGTCAGCGACTCGGGCAACTGCTCGCGCGGGTACTTGTTGACCAGGTCCACGATGTGGTTGCTGACGAGTGCCGGGAACCATCGCGTTCGCTCCCGCCCGTCCGCCAGCGGACCGACGTACGCGGCCGCCGCCGCCTGGACACGCACGCTCCCGGGGGGACGGCCGGCCACGGCCTCCGCCTCGCGGAGCTGTGAGATGAACCAGCGGATCAGATCGGGATCGGCCAGTTGCAGGATCAGGCCGTCGGCGATGCGCCCGGTCATGGCCAGCGCCATCGGTCCGTAGCCGGCGACCCACACCGGCAGGTGCCATTTGCCGGTCCATGGAAGGGTCAGCTCAGTCCCCTCGTAGGTCACCGAGCGACCCTCGACCAGGTCGCGGATGACGCCGATCGCCTCCTCGAGCGTCTTCATGGTCGTCGGCGGCTTGCCCAGCACCCTTCGCGCCGAGTCGCCGCGGCCGATCCCCAGGTCCATCCGCCCGTTGCTCAGCTCCTCGAGAACGGCGAGCGCAGACGCGGTGACGGAGGGCTCGCGCGTGGCCGGATTGGTGACGCAGGTGCCCAGTCGCAGGGTGGTGGTGGCCTGCGCCATGAGCGTCAGCAGCGGATACGGGTCACGCCACAGCACGTGCGAGTCGAAGAGCCAGCCGTGGCTGAAGCCGTTCGCCTCAGCACGCCCGGCAAGGTCGACCGTTCGACCGATGCTGTGGTCGGGCTTGAGCGTGAATCCGAAATCCATCGTGGGTCAGGACCTTTCGGCCATGTGCTGCATCACGTTCACCACAACACCGTTCGGATCCCGAACGAAGAAGCGCCGCACTCCCCACGGCTCGTCGGTCAGCGGGTGGACGATCTCACAGCTCGCATCGCGAGCACGACGGTGGATCTCGTCGACGTCGCCGACCTCGACACTGATCTGCGGCACAACGGTCGCGGTCGCATCGGCCGTGATGAGCTGGATCTGGGCAGTTGGGTTGTCAGGCGAGCAGAGGCCGACGATCCAGCCCAGGTCCATGCCGAGCTCGAAGCCGAGGACCCCGGTGTAGAAGGAGCGGCTCGCGTCGAGATCGCGAGTATGGATGTCAGGGACAGATCGCCGGATCTTCATCGGTCAGGGGCGGACGAGATCGTCGTAGGCGTCAGGCCGCCGATCGCGGTAGAACTGCCACGTCTGGCGCACCTCCTCGATGGTATCGAGGTCCAGGTCGCGGACGATGAGCTCTTCGGCGTGCGCGTCGCCCACCTCGCCGACAAACTGGCCGCGCGGATCGGCGAAGTAGGACTGGCCGTAGAAGTCGTCGTCGCCGAGTGGCTCAATCCCGACCCGGTTGATGGTGCCCACGAAATAGCCGTTGGCCACCGCATGCGAGGTCTGCTCCAGGCGCCACAGGTATTCGCTCAGTCCCCGGGACGTTGCTGATGGAATGAAGACCATCTCCGCGCCGTTCAGACCGAGCGCCCGAGCGCCCTCCGGGAAGTGGCGGTCGTAGCAGATGTACACGCCGACTTTCCCGACCGCGGTCTCGAACACCGGATAGCCGAGGTTGCCCGGGCGGAAGTAATACTTCTCCCAGAAACCCTTGACCTGCGGGATGTGCGTCTTGCGGTACTTGCCGAGATAGCTGCCATCGGCGTCGATGACGGCCGCGGTGTTGTAGTAGATGCCGCTGGTGTCGTCCTCCTCGTACATCGGCACGACGAGGACCATCCCCGTTTCGCGGGCGAGCGCCTGCATCCGTTTCGTCGTCGGGCCGTTCGGGATGTGCTCCGTATACGAGAAGTACTGCGGATCCTGCACCTGGCAGAAGTAGGGGCCGTAGAACAGCTCCTGGAAGCACATCACCTTGGCGTCCTGGGCGGCCGCCTCGCGCGCGTACTTCTCGTGCTTGGCGATCATCGATTCCTTGTCGCCGGTCCATTCAGCCTGGAGCAGCGCCGCCCGGACGTTTCGAGCCATGAATCCTCCTGAACGGGGTTCTCCGCGAAGAAGCCGATACTCTACCCCAGACCGATGTTCAGACGAATCCGCCTGATCCCCGTCCTGGCCCTGGTCCTGGCATGCGCCGCATGGATTGCCGTGCCCGCTCACGCCCAGGCCAGCTGCGCGGTGACCCCGTCGCTGTTCGCGGCGCTGCGGCAGGACACCACGATCTTCGTGGGCACCGTGACGACCACCGAGAACCGCAATCGCACGGCGACCTTCCTGGTCAGCGAGATCTGGCGCGGACCGAATGTCACGCCCCTGGTCAAGGTGCACGGCGCACCCAACGACCGGACTGTCACGACATCGACCGATCGAACATACGACAGTGACGTCCGGTATCTCGTCGTCGCTCACCGCGACGGCGACGTGCTGGTCGACGACGCCTGCTCGGCCACCCAACCGTGGAACGACGGCCTGGCGGCGTTTCGCCCGGCCGATGCGCACGCTCCCGCCGACGAGCGACCCACCTCCGGCCCGCCCGGCGGCGCCTCGTACGCCTGGGTCTTCCTGCTCATCCTGGTCGGCGGAGTCGCCGCCGCCTTCCTGCTGCTGCGCCGCCGCTAGCCGGAGCGGCACAATGGCGCCATGAAGACGCCCGAGCTGCTGGCCCGAACCAGCGAGATCGCACAGGACTACCTGGATTCGCTTGCCGACCGGCCGGTGCGCGCCACCGCGGACGTCGCGGCGCTGCGGAGCGCACTGGTCCAGCCGCTCCCCGACGAGGGTGAGCAGCCGCTCCACGTGATCGAGGCGTTGGCCCGCGATGCAGATCCGGGGCTCGTCGGCATGGCCGGTGCGCGCTACTTCGGATTCGTCATCGGCGGTCACCTGCCGGCGGCACTGGCGGCGGATTGGCTGACCTCGACCTGGGACCAGAATGCTGGGATCTACGCCTGCGGGCCGTCGGCATCGGTCGTCGAAGAGGTGGTCGGCGGCTGGCTGGTCGACCTGTTCGGGCTGCCGGCGGAGACGAGCTTCGGCCTGGTGACCGGCGGCCAGATGGCGAACTACACCTGTCTCGCCGCGGCGCGGCACCAGGTCCTGGCGCAGGTCGACTGGGAGGTCGAGTCACGCGGGCTCTTCGGCGCGCCCGAGATCGAAGTGATCGTTGGTGCCGAGGCGCACGCCACCGTCCTGACCGCGCTGCAGTACCTGGGCCTCGGCCGCGACCGCGTGAAGTTCGTCTCCACCGACGACCAGGGCCGCATGCAGGCCGATGCGCTGGCGGGTCCGCTGCGTGACGCCCGGGATCGGCCACTGATCGTGTGCCTGCAGGCGGGCAACGTGAACACCGGCGCCTTCGATCCGTTCGAGGCGATCATTGCTGAAGTGCGCACCGCGCGGCCGGAGGCCTGGATTCACGTCGACGGCGCATTTGGGCTGTGGGCCGCGGCCGCTCCGTCGCTGCGGCACCTGGTGGCGAGCGTCGAGCGCGCCGATTCATGGGCGACCGATGGGCACAAGTGGCTGAACGTGCCATACGACTCCGGCTTTGCGCTGGTCGCGCACCCCGAGGCACATCACGCGGCGATGGCGCCAGCCAGTGCCGCCTACATCCAGTACGGCGAGGCCGAGCGCAATGAGTTCGACTGGGTGCCGGAGTACTCGCGTCGGGCCCGCGGCTTCCCGGCATATGCGGCGCTGCGATCACTTGGGCGCTCAGGCATTGTCGAGATGATCGAGCGGACGTGCCGGGTGGCCCGCGCCATGGCGGAACAGTTGGCCGAGGCCGAGAACGTCGAGCTGCTGAGCGACGTGGTCCTCAACCAGGTGCTCGTGCGCTTTGCGCCGCCCGACGGCGTCGACCCGGACGGGTTCACGCGCGAGGTGATCCGCCGAGTCCAGGAAGACGGCACCTGCTGGCTCTCCGGGACGACCTGGCACGAGATGGCCGCGATGCGCATCTCGGTCAGCAACTGGTCGACCACGGAGGCCGATGGCGCCGTATCCGTCGCAGCGATCCTGGGGTGCGCCGAGGCGGCTTTGCGGGCTGCCGACTGAGATGGACCTGCGGCTGCGCGGTAGGACCGCGGTCGTCGGTGGCGCGTCGTCAGGACTCGGGGCAGCGATCGCGGACCGGCTGGCCGGCGAGGGCTGCCGGCTGCTGATCTGGTCGCGCGGCGGCCGGCGGCTTGAAACGGTCGCGGCCGGCCTCCGAAAGCGCCACGGCGCAGAGGTGCACGTCGCCGAGTCGGCGTCGTATGTGACAGGCCAGCTGATCGCGGTCGATGGCGGCCGGATCGCAGGTTATTGATTGCCCGCGCTGCGCCTGGGCGCGGCTGCCGCGCGACGGCTGATCATCACCGCGCAGGGCCTCGCCGGCCCACGCCCACCGGCCGACGCCGACGGGATCGTGGCCGTGGTGGACCGGCTGCGCCGCCTGCCGCTCGACCCGACGCGCGCCGTGGAGCGCAGCCACCTGCTCGTGCTGTGGAGCCGGCTCGGCGCCTACGATCCCGCGCTGGTCGACTCACTGCTCTGGGAGGAGCGACGCCTGTTCGAGTACCAGGCCTTCATCGCGCCCTCGGCCGACTATCCGCTGTTCGCCACAGCGATGTCGCGCTTCCCGGTGCGCCAGACCGCGCGGGCAAGGCTCATCCGCGCGTGGCTTGCCGAGAACCACGCCCTGGCCGCCCACATCGTCGGCGAAATCCGCTCGCGCGGTCAGCTGCGGTCGAGCGACTTCGAGGACCGTGCTGTGCGCGACTGGCAGTCGTCCGGGTGGTCGGACAAGCGCAACGTCGGTCGCATGCTCGAGCTGCTGGCCGCGGGCGGCAAGATCGTCGTCGCCGGCCGCGACGCCGGCCAGCGAATCTGGGATCTCCCGGAGCGGCATCTGCCGCGGTGGGTCGACCGCCGGCCGCTGCCCCTTGACGAGGCCCTTCGGCAGGCGGTGGACCGTTCGGTGCGGGCGCAGGGCATCGCGCCGCTGCCGCCGCCGTCCCCCTTCAGCGCCGCTCCCTGGCCAATCGCCGGCCTGCCGACGGCATCGGTCAAGATAGCTGTCGAGGAACTGGTGAAGGCTGAGCGGCTGTTTTGCGCCGAGGTCTTCGAGCCCGATGGGACCGCCTGGCGCGGCAACTGGTTCGTCCATGCGGAGGATGTGGCGATGCTTGACACCCTGGAGATCGAGCTGCCCGGACCGCGCACCACGCTCCTTTCCCCGTTCGACCCGATGATCGCCGACCGCGACCGGCTGGAGCGCCTGTTCGACTTTCGCTATCGCCTTGAGATCTACGTCCCCGTCGCCAGGCGCGAGTTCGGCTACTGGGTCATGCCGATCCTGCACGGCGAGCGGTTCATCGGCCGGCTCGACCTCAAGATGGATCGGCCCAACCGGACCCTGCTGATCAATGGGGCGTATGCCGAACCTGGCGTGCGACCCACGCGCGCGATGGGCCGGGCGGTGCGCGGCGCCCTCGACGATCTGGCTCGCTTCCTCGGCGCAAGTGCGGTGGAGCTGCGCGGCAAAGCGCCAGCGAAATGGCAGGCGGCGCTCGGCGCCTAGTGCGCCCAGATCCTTCCCGCGATCCAAGCTGAATGGCACAATGAGGCCTCCGAATACGACGCGACCGGCTGCCGGCCGCGACCACGGAGGATTCGAGACCGATGCCCGGGCCGCTTCGTGTCCTGTTCGCTGCGCCGTTCATGCGGCGGGTCGGCTTCCACGTGCACCGCGTCGCCGGCGGTCTGGATCGGTGGGCTTCGTGGTCATTGCCGCCGGCGCCGTCAGCCTGCTCGAGGAGGAGAAGCGCAGTTTCGGCGGATTCGGCTCGACGTTCTACTGGGCGATCACCACGGTCATCGGCTCGGGCGACCCGAGCTACGTCAACTCACCCGGCGGCTTCGTCATCGGCTGGCTGCTGGCGTTCTTCGGCGTCGCCATCGTGGCCGCCATGACCGGCGCGGTCGTCGGATTCGTCATCGATTTCCTGCTCAAGGAGGGCCAGGGTATGGGCGCCGCGGGCTTCCGCGATCACATCGTCGTCTGCGGCTGGAACAGCACCGCGCGGGAGCTGGTCGCGGAGCTCAAGGGCGACGAGTTCAAGGCGAAGGTGGTCGTGCTGCACGATTCCGAGCGGAATCCTGCCGGCAGCGAGGTCTATTTCGTGCGCGGCGACACGACTTCCGCGGAGGACCTCGAGCGGGCCGGCATTGCCGAGGCGGTTTCCGCCGTCGTCTTTCCCAGCGAGCAGACGAACGAGGCCGATATGCGCTCGATCCTGACCGTGATGGCCATCGAGGCGATTGCCCCGCATGTGCGCACCGTGGTCGAGGTCAACAATCCGCTGCACGTGGAGCACATGCAGCGCGCCAAGGCGGACGAGGTGCTGGTCACATCGCGCCTGGCCTCGCGGCTGCTCGCTCGCTCGGCGCTCTATCCTGGCCTGACCGAGATCATGACCGACATGGTCTCTGGCGGCGAGGGTTCGGAGCTCTACAGGGTCCGGCTGCCGGACGGCTATGTCGGCATGTCGATCGATGAGGTCGCGACGCGGCTACGGGGCGAGCATCGTGCCACGCTGCTGGCGGTGACCCGCGACGGCCACTCATCGATCAATCCGCCGGCAGACTTCCGGCTGGAGCCGGGCGATGACGCCGTCGTCGTGGCTGAGTCACTCGGCACGCTGGCGCCACTGCACCTGCAGCACGAATAGCTCGCTTCGGCTCGCTGAGGAAGCCCCGCGAGCCGAAGCGAGGCGAAGCGAGGCGAACCCGAAGCGCCTCTCGACGCGAAGACCCCTGCAGCGCTCGGCTGTGATCCGCGTGACTCCCTGAGGTGCAGCCACCGCAATCACGGCCCCGAGTATCGTTTGGTTCTGACCGCGGCGCTGTAGCAAGCCAAGACCCGCGACCATTTGCACCATCCCGACCAGCTCGACGGTAATGCGAAAGCGGTGGTCGTCGTCGTCAAGCCATCCGTAACGCTCCCCCCGGGGACCATTATCTCGGCGAATGAGACGCAGCTGGCGTGATTGGCACGATAATGAGCCTCACCGGTCTCACTATCGGTCGAAACGACCCAACCAGCCAGTAATCGTCGAGATAAGGCGCCCTCAAGGGCCCATTACGGTTTCCCGGCGGCGGCGGCGGGCGATGGCGGCGGCGGGCGATGGCGGCGGCGGCGGGCGATGGCGGCGGCGGCGGGCGATGGCGGCGGAGGAAGATGCGGATCTGCCCGGTGTGCTGTAATCGGCACCCACAAAGATCGCGCCCGAGGTTCCGCATGACCATGACCGAATCAACGAAGCTGAGCGCGGACGAGATCGCCCGTCTCTGCCGCGAACACACCATCTTCTCCTGGTCAGCGCAGGCCAAGGTCAACCCGATCGTGATCGACCACGCCCAGGGCATCTACTTCTGGGATCCCCATGGCAAGCGCTACATCGACTTCAACTCGCAGCTGATGAGCGTCAACATCGGTCATGGCGACACCCGGGTGGCCGATGCCATCGCCGAGCAGGCCCACAAGCTGGCGTTCGCGGCGCCGCAGTTCGCCACCGAGGTGCGTGCCCGCCTGGGCGCGATGCTGGCGGAGCTCACGCCGGGTGACCTGAACCATTTCTTCTTCACCTTGGGCGGGTCGGAGGCCAACGAGAACGCGCTGCGCATGGCGCGCATGTTCACCGGTCGCCAGAAGGTCATGGCCCGATATCGGTCCTACCATGGCGCGACCGCGGGCTCCATGAGCGTCACCGGCGATCCCCGCCGCTGGGCATCCGAACCGGCGGTGCCCGGCGTGGTGCGCGTGATGGATCCGTATCGGTATGGGAATCCCGAGCCCGATCCGGTCGACGAGCACCTGGCCTATCTCGAGGAGGTCATCAACTACGAAGGGCCCGATACGATCGCGGCCTTCATCTTGGAAACGGTGACGGGGACCAACGGCGTCCTCGTACCGCCCGACGGCTACCTGCAGGGCGTGCGCGAGCTGTGCACCAGGTACGGCATCGTGATGATCTGCGACGAGGTCATGTCGGGCTTCGGGCGCACCGGGCGATGGTTCGCGGTTGACCACTGGGACGTCGTGCCGGACCTGCTGACCATGGCCAAGGGCCTCACCAGCTCATATCTGCCGCTCGGCGCGGTGGCGGTCAGCGACCGAATCGCGGCGCATTTCGACGACCACGTCTACTACGGCGGCCTGACCTATTCGGCCCACCCGATCAGCTGCGCGGCGGCCATCGCGGCGGTCGGAGTGCTGCGCGACGACGACCTGGTCGGCAACGCGGCGCGCCTGGGCCCGGTGCTGGCCGAGCAGCTTGCCGGCCTGAAGGCGCGCCATGCGAGCGTCGGCACGACGCGCAGCATCGGTCTGTTCGGCATCGTCGAGCTGGTGCGCAGCCGCGACCCGTGGGTGCCGCTGGCGCCGTTCAACGGCGGCTCGCCGGAGATGAGCGCCCTCGACGCGCGCCTGAAAGCCGACGGCCTGTACACCATGACCCACTGGAACTCGTTCTTTGCCAACCCGCCGCTGTGCATCACCGAGGAGCAGCTCCGCGAAGGCTTCGCCATCATTGATCGTGCCCTGGGAGACACGGATGCGGCGGTCGCCTAGGGCGCCACGAGCTGCAGACCGATGACCATGGCCGAGGGGCGCATTCGACGTGGGCGCGGCCGCCAGATCGTCACGTTCGTCGCGTTCGTCGTCCTGCTGCTCATCGCCTGGGAGACTGCCAAGCTGCTCGGCGGCGACCCGTGGCGCTACTTCGGCGGCGTCTGGCGTCCGCCATTCCGCTTCTCGTTCGCCAGCGACCTGAATCTGCCGCATGTCTGGGAAATCGCCGCTGCGATGGCCCGTCCGGTCCAGCGTGGCACTGACCAGTCGCTGGCCGGTTTCCTGGTCGGGGCATCGGCCTACACCTGGCGTGAAGCGGCGATCGGGTTCGTGGCCGGCGCCACCCTAGGGATCGCCCTGGCGGCGGCCTTCGTCCACTCACGCCTGCTCGAGCGCGCCTTCGTGCCGTACGTGATCGCCAGCCAGACGGTCCCCATCGTGGCGCTGGCGCCGATCGTCGTATTCGCTTTCGGGCAGGACGTCACCAGCGTGGTGATCATCGCCACATACCTGACCTTCTTTCCGGTGACGATCGCCATGATCCGCGGGCTGCGCTCCCCCGATCCGCGCGCGCTGGAGCTGATGCGTTCCTATGCGGCGTCCCGTTGGGGCATCCTCTGGAAGCTGCGCCTGCCTGCGTCGTTGCCGTACCTGTTCACGGCGCTGAAGATCAGCGCCACCGCCTCGATCGTGGGCGCGATCATCGGCGAGGGGCCCGGGGGCATCCCCGACGGCCTCGGCCGCGCAATCATCAACTTCAACCAGCAATACATCTCTGGTCCGGAGAAGCTGTGGGCGGCGATCATCGCCTCAGCCCTGCTGGGCATCGCCTTCTTCGTGGTGATCCGCTTCGCCGAGCTCCTCACCCTGCGCGGTCGGCCTGAGGCGTCGTTCGCGTGACCGAGACCGTGGTCCGCGTGGCTGGAGTCGACAAGACATTCGTTCGCGACGGCGACGCGCGCACCGTCGCGTTGTCCGGGATCGACCTGGAGGTCGGGCGTGGCCAGTTCGTATCCCTCATCGGCCCGTCCGGATGCGGCAAGTCGACCCTGTTGCGGCTGATCGGCGATCTTACCCAGCCGACCGCGGGAACGGTAAGTGTCAACGGCAAACCCGCCTCCAGGGCGCGCCGCGACCGGGACTACGGCATGGTCTTCCAGGCACCTGTCCTGTTCGACTGGCGGACCGTCGAGGATAACGTACGGCTGCCGCTCGAGCTGCTCGGCCAGCCGCGCGCACAGCGCGAGGCCCGCGCCCGCGAGATGCTCTCCCTGGTCGAGCTTCACGACTTTGCCGGCCATCACCCTTACCAGCTCTCCGGCGGGATGCAGCAACGGGTCGCCATCGCGCGGGCGCTCGCGCTGGAGCCGTCGCTGCTGCTGATGGACGAGCCGTTCGGCGCGCTGGACGAGATGACCCGCGAGCGCATGAACTCCGAGGTGCTGCGCATCTGGGAAAAGACCGCCACCACCGTCGTTTTCGTCACGCACTCGATCCCCGAGGCGGTGTTCCTTTCGAGCCGCGTGGTTGTGATGAGCGCGCGGCCGGGACGCATCACCAACCTGATCGAAATCGACCTGCCGCGGCCGCGCAGCGATGAGACTCGCGAGGAACGGCGTTACTTCGAGTTGGTGACCCAGGTTCGCGAGGCGCTGCGCGGTGACGACGAGACCGGCCACGGCAGCACTGAGCGGCTGGCCGCGGAGGGCACCGTGGGTTGACCAGCGCAGCGCCCAGCGTCGGCATTCCACTCCCCGCTCCTGCCCGGCCGCCGCGCGCCGCGCGGCTGGGCCGCGGGCTGGCAGCGTCACTGCCGCCGATGGTGACCTTCATCGTAGTGATCATCGGGTGGGAGCTGGCCGCCTCCAGGCTGCAGAGCCGGCCATACGTCATGCCGCCACCGTCGGCGATCCTCGCCGCCCTGGTCGAGAACTGGAGTGCCGACCGCTGGCCGCTCCTCGCATCGGCCCAGCACACCTTTTTCGAGGCGCTGGGCGGGCTGGTGATCGGCACCGCGGTTGGCCTGACCGTCGCATTCGCCGTGTCCCGCTGGGCGAGCGCGCGCGACGCCGTGCTGCCGCTGGCAGTGGCGGCCAACGCGATCCCGGTGATCGCGGTCGCCCCGATCATGAACAACTGGTTCGGCGTGCTGGAGCCGCTCTCCAAGATGATGATCGCCGCGCTGCTGGTCTTCTTTCCGGTGATGATCAACGTGACCCGCGGCCTGACGCAGGTCGAGCCCGGCGCGCTCGAGCTGATGCGCTCCTACGCCGCCAGCGAAGGCCAGACTCTGCGCAAGGTGCGCGTGCCGAACGCACTGCCCTTCTTCCTCACCGCGCTGAAGCTGGGCACCACGCTGAGCCTCATCGGGGCGATCGTGGGCGAGTATTTCGGCGGCTCATCTGACGTCATCGGCCGCGTGGTGGTGCAGAGCGCAAGTGCGCTGCGCTTCGACGTGACCTGGGCCGCGATCCTGCTCGGTTCATCGGCCGGCATCGCGTTCTACCTCGTGATCGCCGCGGTCGAGCGGGTGCTGATCCCCTGGCATCCATCGGTCAGGGGAGAGCAGGTCGGATGAGGGTTCTCAAGCGCCGCCAGGGTCCCTAGAATCTGCGCCAACCCGGCGCGCCACGCAGTCCGAGCCGTCCACGCCCATCGGCCTCATCGGCCACCACGCAGGAGTTGGTAAAAAGACCATGAAGCGACCTCGCATAGTTCTGGCCCTGGCGGTTGCCGCCACGCTCATCCTGGCGGCCTGCGGGTCGACCGGGCCTGGAGGCGGAAGCGGAGGAGCCGCGACCAAGGTGCGTCTGCAGCTGCAGTGGGCGCCACAGGCCCAGTTCGCCGGCTATTTCGCGGCGAAGGAGAAAGGCTTCTACAGCGACGAAGGGCTCGACGTGACCATGGTCCCCGGCGGACCAGACGTCGTCCCGCAGTCAGTGGGATCCGCAGCCAACGGCCCGGAGTTCACCATCTCGTGGGTGCCAAAGGTGCTCGAGGCGCGTGAGTCGGGCTCCGACCTGGTGGATATCGCGCAGGTCTTCCAGCGCTCTGGCACACTGTCGGTCTCCTGGAAGGACAGCAACATCACCAAGCCGGCCGACTTCAAGGGCAAGAAGATCGGCGCCTGGGACTTCGGCAACGAGTTCGAGGTGACCGCTGCCGCCAAAGCCGCGGGCCTCGAGGTCGGCAAGGATTACACCAAGGTCACCCAGCCGTTCGACATGTCGCTGCTGCTCAACCGCCAGATCGATGCCGCCGAGGCCATGATCTACAACGAGTATGCCCAGGTGCTCGAGGCAACCAATCCCACCACCGGCAAGCTGTATCAGCCAGGCGACCTCAACATCATCGACTACAACAAGGTCGGCACGGCCATGCTGCAGGATGCGATCTTCGCGCGTGCGGCATGGCTCAAGCAGGCGGGCAACGAAGACACCGCGGTCAAATTCCTGCGCGCCTCGTTCAAGGGCTGGATGTACTGCCGCGACAAGCCGGCCGACTGCGTCGGATTCACCACGAGCGCCGGCTCAACCCTGGGGGCCGGCCACCAGGCCTGGATGATGAACGAGATCAACCCGCTCATCTGGCCATCCCCCAACGGGATCGGCATGCTCGACAAGGCGGCCTGGGACCGAAGCGTCAAGATCGCGCTGGACTTCGGCGTGATCAAGAACCAGCCATCCGCGGATGCCTCTCGCACCGACCTGGCCGAGAAAGCGCTCAAGGACCTCTCCGGAGACTCAAAGGGCACGAGCTTCAGCAAGGGAACCGTCCAGGTGACAGCCAAGGGCGAGTAGCTCTCCTGGTGTGGACCGATGTCGCCGTTGCGAGGCCCCTCACTGGTGAGGGGCCTCGTCCGTGTCCGGCTTGAGCACTCGTCGCGCGCCCACGGAGGGCTCAGCTCGCCGCAGCAACGCCGGCAGGAATGGCGGCACGATCAGCGTCGTGAGCACCGCCATCCCCACGACGACCGAGTAGATCGAGCCAGAGATCGCGCCTGCCTGAAGACCCAGGCCCGCGACGACGATACCCACCTCTCCGCGGGGCACCATCCCCCAGCCGATGAGCAGGGCACGATGTCGGCCCAGGTGCAGCGCACCAAAGAACGCGCCCACGAACTTGCTTGCCATGGCAACGAGCGTGACAGCCAGCAGCAACAGGAGCGATCCAACGGAGAGAAATGCCGCGAGATCCAGCTGCGCACCAATGAACCCAAAGAAGAACGGCGTGAAGAACGCCGCCAGCGGTGCGACCTCCTGCTCCAGGGCGTGCCGCTCGCTCGACTCGCCGACGACCATGCCCGCCAGGAAGGCGCCGATGATGGCGGCCAGCCCAATCGCCGCCGATAGGGCCGCCAGCCCCAGCATGACGATCATCCCCGGCAGGAAGGGCGTCTCGGCGAAGCGCGGATCGGTCAACAGGGACCGTCGATGACGCAGGATCTGGGTACCACCCAGCAGCACCACCACGATGAAGCCAACGGCCAAGGCGATCAGGATGACGATCCGCTCCAGGGAAACGCTGCCGGCGGCGACGCCCGACGCGAATGCCAGCAGCAGCATGGCAAGCACATCGTCGATGACCGCTGCGCCCAGGATGACCCGGCCACTGCGCGTGGCAAGGCCGCCGAGGTCGCCGAGCGCCTGCGCCGTGATCCCGACCGAGGTAGCCACCAGCGCGGCAGCCAGGAAGACCGCGACCGGCAGCGACTCGCCCAGCAGGTTGGCCAGCCCGAAACCCGCCGCGAAGGGGAACAGCACGCCCAGAGCGGCCACCAGCAACGCCGACGCGCCGACGCGCATCAGCTCCCCCAGCCGCGTCTCGAGGCCGACTCTGAAGAGGAGGAGTACCACGCCGATCTCGGCGAAGAGCGAGGTCTGCGCGTTCACCTGGTAGATGCCGAGCACCGCCGGGCCGACCAGCACGCCGCCCAATATCTCGCCGATCAGCGCCGGCTGACCGATCCGCTTGAATAGCTCGTCGCCGAGCTTCGCGGCGACCAAGAGCGCGAACAGCTGGGTCAGCGCCTCGGCTACGTGCTCCACCTACCCGTCCCACGCCTCGTCGAGCCGCTGCACCAGCTCGTCGAGCGAGTCAACCACCAATGCCGGCCGCGCTCCAGCGGGAAGCTTCTGGATCACTCCCCACGGGCCGCGCCTGATCCACACCGCGCGCGTGCCGGCCGCGGTCGCCGGCAGCACGTCGTTGTCGACGCGATCGCCGACATACGCCACGTCACTCCCCGCCGCGCCGTCCATCAGCGCCAGGGCCCGATCGAAGAAGGCAGGGTCCGGCTTGGAGACTCCCATCGCCTCGGACATGGCGATCACCTCTGCCCGCACGCCGAGCGCCGCGAGCTGCGCACCCCGAACCGCGGGCTGGTTGGCAACGACGGCAATACGGTAGCCGGCCATGCGCAGCCCGTCGAGCGCGCGGAGCGCATCGGGATACAGGTCGGACGCCTGAAATCCGCGATAGACCGATTCGATCGCCGGCAGACGCATGGGCCAATCATCAATGCCGAACACGGCGAAGACATCACGCGGCTCGCCGCCGCGTGCGATCACCGCCCCAAATGCCGCCATGAACGTCAGCCGTGGGATGCCCAGCGCATCGGCCCAGACCGACCAGACGCGCGTCTCGTCGATCAGCGTCTCGCCGACGTCGAGGCAGACCCAGCGCTCACGGTTCATGGGTCTAGGCCAATTTCACTCCGGCCACGAGGTTCTCGACCGACTTCTTGGCGTCTCCGAAGAGCATCGCCGTCTTCGGATCGCCGTAGAGCGGGTTGTCGATGCCGGCGAATCCGGCCGCCATGCTCCGCTTCAGCACAATGACGTTCTGCGCCGCGTCGACATTCAGGATGGGCATGCCGTAGATCGGCGAGGTCGTATCGGTACGCGCCGCCGGGTTGGTCACGTCGTTGGCACCGATGACCAGGGCAACGTCGGCGCTGGCGAACTCGTCGTTGATCTCGTCCATCTCCTTGAGCCGGTCGTAGGGCACGTTCGCCTCGGCGAGCAGCACGTTCATGTGTCCTGGCATGCGGCCGGCCACCGGGTGGATGGCGAACTCGACGTCCACGCCTTTGGCGATCAGCAGGTCCATCAGCTCGCGCACCGAAGCCTGCGCCTGGGCGACCGCCATGCCGTAGCCCGGCACGATGATCACTTTTTTGCCATAGGCCATCAGCACCGCCGCGTCTTCCGCGCCGATCTCGCGCACGTTCTGCTCTTCGCCGCTGGCCGCCGCAGAGCCGCCGGCCACCACGGCACCGAACGCGCCGAAGAGGACGTTGAAGAGCGAGCGGTTCATGGCACGGCACATCAGCTGGGTCAGGATTGCGCCCGATGCACCCACCAGCGTGCCGGCGATCAGCAGCGCGTAGTTGCCCAGCACGAAGCCGGTGGCCGCCACCGCGATGCCGGTGTACGAGTTCAGCAGGCTGATGACGACCGGCATGTCGGCGCCGCCGATGGGCATCACCAGCGCCACTCCGGTGATCAGCGCGAGCACCACGAAGAGCAGGAACAGCGGGATGCTGTTGACCAGCACGGCCAGTACCACGCCGATGATCAGCAGCGCGCCGAGCAGCAGTCCTGCCACGACCTGCTGTCCGTTGTAGGTCACCGGGCGCCCGCTGATGAATCCCTGCAGCTTGCCGAAGGCCACGATCGAGCCGGTCAGCGAGACGCCACCGATCAGCGCGCCGAGCAGGGTGGCCACCACCGGCACGATGGGCAGCAGCTGGCCCTCCGACGCGTTGGCCGAGGCGAGGAACTCGGAGACCGCCACGACCGCTGCAGCACCGCCTCCGGCGCCGTTGAAGATGGCGACCATCTGGGGCATGGCCGTCATCGGTACCCGGCGAGCGCTCAGCACGCCAACCACTGCACCGATGACTCCGCCGACCGCCACGATCCACAGGCGCCCGGCCTGTCCGGGCACAATGAAGTCGGTGATCAGCGTCCAGATGATGACGAGTGCCATGCCGATCGCGCCGAGCTGGTTGCCGGTGCGTGCGGTCTTCGGCGAAGCGAGGAACTTGAGGGCCAGGATGAAGGTGATGGCGGCGACCAGCCAGATCAGGAACGTCAGGATGTCGATGCCGCTCACGGGCGATCTCCGGGGCCACGCTTGAACATCTCGAGCATGCGGTCGGTGACCACGAAGCCGCCGACCACGTTGATCGTGCCCAGGATCATGCCGACCAGGGCCAGCGCGATATGCAGCGGATCATCGGCGGTGGCCGCGACAAGCATGGCGCCCACCACGATCACGCCATGGATCGCGTTTGCGCCCGACATGAGCGGCGTGTGCAGCATGGTCGGCACCTTGGAGACGACCTCGTAGCCCACGAACGCTGCCAGCACCAGGATGAAGAGCGCGTCGAAGAGCGTGCGCGGGTCGAGCGCCTGGGTCATGCGGCGCCCGTCCTGGCCTGCGCCGCCTTGGCGGTCGCCTCGTGCACGATCCTGCCGTCGTGCGTGATCGTGGCGCCGCGGGTGATCTCGTCGTCGAAGTTGAGCTCCAGCTTGCCATCCTTGAGCAGGTGCTTCACCAGGGTCTGCATGTTCTTGGCGTACATCTGCGACGCGTGGGCGGGCATCAGGCCCGGCAGGTTCGTCAGACCGATGATCGTCACGCCGTGCTTCACCACTTCCTTGCCGGGCTCGGTTCCCTCGACATTACCGCCCGCCTCTGCGGCCAGGTCGACGATGACGCTGCCCGGCTTCATGCTCTTCACCATCTCCTCGGTGATCAGCTTCGGAGCTGGGCGCCCGGGGATCAGGGCGGTGGTGATGATGAAATCGGCCTCGCCAACGCGCTGCGCGATGAGCTCCGCCTGGCGGCGCTTGAAGTCATCGCTCATCTCGGTGGCGTAGCCGCCCTTGGTCTCTGCCGCGGCCTTCTCCTCGTCGGTCATTTCGACCTCCAGGAAGGTTCCGCCCAGCGATTGCACCTGCTCCTTGACGGCCGGCCGCACGTCCGTCGCCTCGACCACGGCGCCCAGCCGTCGCGCTGTGCCGATGGCCATCAGGCCAGCCACGCCGGCGCCCATGATCAGCCCCTTGGCGGGGCGCACGGTGCCCGCCGCGGTGGTCAGCAGCGGCATGAACTTCGGCAGCCGATCGGCCGCGATGAGGACCGCCTTGTAGCCGCTGACCGTGCTCTGGCTGGAGAGCGAGTCCATGCTCTGGGCGCGGGTGATGCGCGGGATGGCGTCCATGCTGATGGCCGTCACGCCCGCCTTGGCCAGCTTCTCGGCGAGGTCGGGGTGCCACAGCGTCCCCAGCGTACCGATCAGCACCTGGCCGGGCTTGAGCTGCTTGATCTCGGCGTCGCTCGGCGGAGCGACACGCAGGATCAGGTCGGCACGCCGGTAGAGCGTCTTCGCGTCGGGCACAATGGTCGCGCCGGCTTCGCGGAAGGCCTCGTCGTCGTTGAACGAGCCATCGCCGGCGCCCGATTGCACGAGCACCTCCACGTCGTCGCCGATCAGCTGGCCAGCCGCCTGCGGCGTCAGCGCGACGCGGCTCTCGCCATCGGCGGTCTCGCGTGGGACACCAATCTTCAAGGCAATGTTCCATGGAAAGTTGGCGCGCCAACTGGCGCGTAAAGGGTGCGCGCAGAAACGGCCTCGCCGCGCGAAGCCGTGCTGGAATCCGAGTGTAGCAGAGGCCGGCGTCGTTGCGGTTGCGCGGCCAGGAACGGGCGCGG
>JBBSHF010000031.1:0-18508 GCA_038253355.1 Candidatus Limnocylindria bacterium | reverse complement strand
CCGCCCTGAACCACCGACCTCGCAAGACCCTCGGCTGGAAGACACCCGCCGAAGCCCTGACTGAACACCTACACTCGATCCAACCAGACAGTGTTGCGACGACTCCTTGAACCTGGTCAGTACCTGGCCATCCGCTACACCGAGCGCCTGGCCGACGCGGGTGCCGTCACCTCGGTCGGCTCCAAGGGCGATTCCTACGATAACGCCCTCGCCGAGTCGGTCAACGGCCTGTACAAGTCCGAACTCATCCGCGCCCAGGGCCCCTGGCGCACGGCCGACCAGGTCGAGCTGGCGACCGCGGCGTGGGTGGCCTGGTGGAACGAGCAGCGTCTCCACTCCGCCTGCGGCGATGTCCCGCCGGCCGAGGTCGAGGCGGCCTACCATTCCCGCCTACCGGCGACCAACGAGGCCGCTTGAAATCCAACCCCCGGAGTCTCCATCAGACCCAGGGCGGTTCAGTCCTTCGTCCGGCATCTCGCCGCCGACGGCAGGTCGGCGGCCACCCGGAGCGCTTATGCGACCGCCGTCGCCCAGCTGGAGGCGTTCCTCATCGAGCACCGCCTGCCGACCAGGGTGGCCAATCTGCAGGCGGATCAGCTCGAGGCGTTTGTGGTGTCGCTGTATGAGCGCGGCCTGCGCCCGACCACCATCCTGGCGCCGTACCACGCGTTGGCGCGGTTCTTCGACTGGCTGGTTGGTGAGGACGAGCTGCCTGCTTCGCCGATGACATCCATTCGCCCACCGGCGGCCGTCCTCCCCAGCCCACGGGTGCTGGTCGGCGAAGAGATCGCCGCGCTGCTGGCGGCCTGCGCTGGACCCGCCTTCGAGGACCTTCGCGACGCCGCCATGATCCGCCCGTTCGTCGAGACCGGCCTGCGACGCAGCGAGCTGGCTGCCCTGCAGCTCGACGACGTCGACCTCGAGCTCAACGCGGTGTACATCGGGGGTGCCGGGCGCCCACCGCGGGCGGTGCCGTTCGATCGGGCGACCGTGGGCGCGCTCGACCGCTACCTGGCGGCACGCGTCGGCCACCCGTGGGCCCAGCTGCCGCAGTTCTGGCTGGGGCGGCGTCGCCAGCTGACCGAGCGCGGTGTGGGCGCAAGCCCTCCGGCACCGGGGCGAGCTGGCCGGAATGGCGAACCTGCATGCGCAGCAGTTCCGCCACACCTTCGTGCAGCAGTACCTCGCCGATGGCGGCCATCGACGGGACCTCATGCGGCTGGTAGGCTGGAAGAGCCGCCAGCTGCTGCGCCGCTACGGTGGCGCCGAGCTGTCCGACGGGCGCCGGGGCGAGCGCCAGCCGTTCAGTCTCGGCGACCGACCGTAGGAGTGCTGGCCACGTCGCGGTGTCTGGAAGACGGCGACCGACGGGGGTGTCAATCGGTCGGATTCAGCAGGCAGTTGGCTCCGGCGGGCCGGAGCCTGCCGTGTACTGAATTCGCGGGACACGGCGACGAGCGAGATCTTGCTCCCGCGACCAAAACAATCCCCCGAGTGGCTGATGGTGGCCCTCCTCGAATGCCGAGGATGCGACCAAGTCGTTGAACGCCGCTCGCCCGCCCAACGCTACTGCAGCGCCCGCAGAGCTATCGTGAAGCGGATGCGCGCTGAGAAGGCCGTCGCATGGAGCAGGCGCAGCGTAATCGACTCCCCAGTTGCCGAAGATGCGCTTCGGCGCGCGGCCGCACCGTCTCGCGCTCGGGCCGCCGCGGCAGACGGCTACTGGATGAGGGCGAGGAGTTCGCGTTCGACATCGTCGAATGGAGCTAGCGACCGCGCGCACGAGGAGGAGCGCACCTTCGATGCTTGCGACGATGCGCGTCGCCCGGGCCCGAAGACTTCCCCTACGCTCGGGCCCACGGCCATGTTGTCCACCGAGGCGCAGCGCGTCTGAACCGCCCGGCGTCAATAGGTTTACCCCGGATCCACCGAAGCTTCGGCTGACGGCGTGCTGGAATGACGAACCAGGTGCCCTTCTGAACTAGGAAGATGGCGTTGAAACAGCCCACCGAGCCCAGCCAGAGGAGCACCTGACTACGTCGGGTAACTCGGGCCGCGACTGACCCCCTCCACCCGCCGGCTGAGATCGTGCCTCAGGCCAGGAAGCGGTGCGAGCGCTCCTCGTCCGGCCGCAACTCGTCGAGGGTACGCAAGAACGCCGCTGCTGCCGGGCTCATTTCGCCGGCGTCGCGCCGCCGCGCGACCACGATCTGCCGCTTCACCGGCGCCATGTCGCTGATCTTGACCGGGAAGAGCCGACCGGTCCCGATCTCCGCCAAGACGGACGTGCGGGGTAGGAGCGCAATCCCCAGGCGCTGCTCGACCATCCGCTTTGCGGCGTCGATGTTGTCCACCTCCAGGTAGCCCCGCGGCGCGATGCCGGCCTGCCGGACGACGGCGCTCGTCAGCTCGTGATACGAGCTCGTGCGATCGAACAGGATGAGGTGCTCGGTCGCCATTCGCTCCATCCGGATCTGCCCGCTCGATACGAACGGATGCCCCCGGTGCACGACCAGAACGAGCTCGTCTTCGTAGAGTAGCGAGGAGATCACCTCCGCATGCTGGATGGGCCGCATGAGGCCGATCTCGACCTCTTCGCGCAGCAGCATTTCGAGCACGTCCTCCGAGTGGCCGCTGCGCACCGACAGATGCACGCCCGGATGATCCGACTGGAACCGATGCAGCATGGTCGGCAGCACATACGTGCTCACCGCCGGCGCCGCGCCGATAGTCAGTCGTCCGCCGCTTCCGCTGGCTACCTCGACAACTGCCTCGCGCCCCCGTTGCACGGCCGTGAGCGCCCGCTCGGCGTGCGGCAGGAAGGCGCGCCCGGCCTCGGTGAGGCGGCTGCCATGACGGCCGCGAGCAAAGAGGGCACTCCCCAGCGCGCGCTCAAGTCCTTGGATGCGCGCCGTGAGCGCTGGCTGACTGACGAACAGGGCTTCCGCAGCGCGGCTGATCGTCCCGTGGCGAGCCACCTCCACGAAGGCCTGAAGCTGTCCGAGCTGGGGAGCGATTGTATCGGTCATGCTGATGCTATCCATTGAAAGAATCGTCTTGACCGATACTATTCTAACCGCCAGGGTTGGGCAATGATTACGACGAGACTCCCACAGGCAATGTCGCCGGCCCAGCGTGCCGAGCGGGCCGACTCGCGCCTGCAATGGCGTCCCGAGCTGGAGCCCCAGCGCCTCAGCGTGGCCGAGCTGGCTGAATGCCTTCGCCCGGACCTCTGCAACCGCGATCACGCCAACGAATAGGATCGCCGCGAATAGGATCGCCGCGTCCACCGTGATCGCCACGTCGACTGCGCCGCAATCGACGAACGGTATCGATGGCAGGCTCGCCGATGAGGTGGCAACCACCCGCCGCTGGATGAAGGACGAGCGCTTCGCGAAGACCACTCGCCTCTACTCGCCACGCCAGGTCGTCGAGCAGCGCGGGAGAATCGAGACCGATTATCCAGTCGCGCGCAATGCCGCGGATCGGTTCCATGCCCGGCTGCGAGAACTGTTCGAGCAGCGGCGCTCGATCACCACCTACGGTCCCTACTCTCCCGGGCAGGCCGTCGCCATGAAGCGGGCCGGCATCGAGGCGATCTACCTCGGCGGCTGGGCCACTTCGGCCAAGGGGTCGATGGACGAAGACCCCGGCCCCGATCTGGCGAGCTATCCGCTGGGCCAGGTGCCCAACGAGGCCGCCGGCCTGGTCCGCGCACTCCTCACCGCCGACCGCAACCAGCACTTCGCCCGCTCACGCATGACCGATGCCCAGCGCGAAGCGACGCCGGAGATCGACTTTGAACCCTGGATCATCGCCGACGCCGATACCGGCCACGGTGGCGACGCGCACGTCCGCAACCTCGTCCGCCGCTTCGTGGAGGCCGGCGTGCCCGGCTACCACATCGAGGACCAGAAGCCGGGCGTCAAGAAGTGTGGCCACCAGGGCGGTAAGGTGCTGGTCCCCAGCGACGAGCAGATCAAGCGCCTCAATGCCGCCCGCTTCCAGCTCGACGTGATGGGGGTCGCGGGCATCATCGTGGCCCGCACCGATGCCGAGTCCGCAAGCCTGCTCGAGGGCTGCGCGGACGAGCGCGACCAGCCCTTCATCCTGGGAGTGACGAACGTCGAGGTGCCGGCCTACCGGGTGGGCTATCTGGCGGTGATGCGCCGACTGCACCGCGCGGGCGTGACCGATATCAATGGCCACCTGCTGTACGCCATACCCAAGGCCGAGTACGCGGCGGCCGATGCGTGGCTCGAGGAGGTCGGGCTGGCCGATGTCATCGACCAGGCGGCGCGAGCCCAGCAGGCCGATGCGAACTCCACGCCGGAAGAGACGCTCGACGCAGTGGCCGACCGCTTCATGGATGCCTGGCAGGGGCGGGCCGGCCTGAAGACACTCGGCCAGGCTGTCGCGGACCTCATGACCTTCCGGGCCGATGAGGGGTCCCATCTCGAGATGAGCGTCGAGGATTGGTTGGCGTTCGCGGCCTCCGCGTCATGGAGCGCCACGCGGGCGAGGGCTACCGAGCTGGGTCTCCAGGTCACGTGGGATCCGGAGCGTGCCAGAACACCTGAGGGCTACTACCAGGTCCAGGGCGGCATCCCGTACGCCATCGCGAAGTCGCTGGCGGCGGCACCCTTCGCGGACCTGCTGTGGATGGAAACCAAGACAGCCGACCTCGCCGATGCCCGCGAATTCGCCGAGGCCATCCATGCGGTCCACCCGGACCACATGTTGGCCTACAACCTGTCACCCTCATTTAACTGGGACACGACCGGTATGACCGATGAAGAGATGCGCCGTTTCCCTGACGAACTGGGGAGGCTGGGGTTCGTCTTCAACTTCATCACCTACGGCGGCCACCAGATCGACGGGCTGGCGGCCGAGGAGTTCGCCACGGCGCTGCGTGAGGACGGCATGGTCGCCCTTGCGCGTCTGCAGCGCAGGCTCCGGCTTCTCGAGTCGCCCTATCAGACGCCGCAGACGCTGGTCGGAGGCCCACGGGCCGATGCCGCGCTGCTGGCCGCCTCCGGGCAGACGGCAACCACGAAGGCCATGGGACCCGGCTCGACCCAGGTCCAGCATTTGGTCCAAACCGAGGTCCCGCCCAGGCTCCTGGCCGGCTGGCTCGCCCGCTGGGCCGAGCATCACGGCCTGGCCACTGATCTCCAGGTCTCATTGCGCCCCCACACGGCGGGCTCCGAGGTGCTCGAGTTAAGCGTCCTGGAACCGTCTGGTGAGAAGGTCGCCAACATCGTGTTCGCCACCATCGCCGATCGCCGCGGCCGGGCGATCCTGTCGGTGCGGGACCAGAACACGGTCGACCCGACTCTGCGACGCAAGCGCCTGATGACGCTCTTGCACCTGTTCCTGATCCACCGCTATCGAGCAGCATCGGTTCATTACCTGACCCCGACCGATGACAATCACCGCCAGGGCCAGCGCATGCTGGAGCTGGGCATCTTCGCGTCAGTCAACGACGAGGTGGGCCAGATCCTGGTGGCCGACGTGAACACCGCGGTCATCCGCGCTCTCGTCGACCCTGCCGGATCGGAGCTGGAGCGCCTTATCACCGGGGCCTGAGCTGGCCGGCCGGAACGTCAACCGCACCCGCTCGGCGCCGATCTCGCGAGGAGGCCGGCCATGACCGCTGCACGCCGCCGCCGAGCAGGACTGCCGCTCGGAGGCGCTCGCGGCGCGGCGGGCACGTGGGTGATCCGTGACGTCGGCGCTAAGATGTCGGCCGGATGATGGTTGACTCCCCGCCAATGTCCTGCCCGCGGTGCGAGGCGGCCGCCCCCGCCGACGCGCGCTTCTGCGCGAACTGCGGCCAGGCGCTCATCGAGGCCACCGAGACGGACCAGGCTCGCCTGTCCGCCGCTGCCCCTTCGCCCCTCATCGAGAAGATGCGCACGGCCAAGCTGACCGGCGAGCGCAAGCCGGTGACCGCGCTGTTCGCCGACGTCGTCGATTCGACAGCCGTCGCCGAGCGGCTCGATCCCGAGGACTGGACGGCCATGATGAACGAAGCCTTCGACGAGATGTCGAAGGCTGTCTTCCGCTACGAGAGCACGATCGCGCAGCTCCAGGGCGACGCGATGGTCGCCTTCTTCGGTGCCCCCGTCACCCACGAAGACGACCCGGATCGGGCCGTGCGCGCTGCGCTCGAGGTCGAGAGCTGCCCTTGAGCTGCGGCCGCCCTCGTGTGCGGTGCTCGACATGGCCTCGGTGATGCGGCTGTTCCTCCGACGAAGTCATCGATCTTGTATCCGAATCCGGACTCGACGTGAACGATGATCAGTCGTCTACTACCGCGCCGGCGATGGGACCGAGCCGGTCGACGCCTTCATCGACACGCTCGAGCCCAAGGTCCAGGTCGCGCTGGACAACCAGATCGATCGGATCGCGCTCTTCGGACCACGGCTGCCGTTCCCGCACTCCAGCCAGGTGGAAGGCGAGCTCCGCGAGCTGCGCTGCCACTACGGCAACACGCTGTACCACGTCCTGTACCGGCGCTCGGACAACCTGTTCGTGTTGCTTCATATCCTCGAGAAGCGCACGGGCACGATCCGCGAGGCCGACAAGCGAATCGCGCGCGAACGGCGGGTCGACTTCAAGCGTCGCTATGGAGGAATCGCCGCGTCGCCCACCGCGGGCCGCGGGCCATGACGCAACCTACCTACTTGACCGACTTCGCAAAAGTGGCAAGTTGGCGGCATGCCAACGCATGTTAGCCGGAGCCCGATCGGGACGGATGCCACGATTGCCCGGCGCCGGCGGGCGGATCGCAGCGCCGAGTATCGAGTTGAAGAGCCACGCCTCGCGCCTTTCGAGCGGGTGGCGCGCATGGTCATCGGCCGCCGCATCGAGCTGGCCATCACCCAAGAGGAGCTCGCCGAGCGCATGGGGACCAGTTCATCGACCATCAGCCGCATCGAGAGCGGTCAGCACGTGACCAGCGTGCGAACCCTGGAGCGGCTGGCAGACGCGCTGGAGGTCAAGCTCCTGGTCGGATTCGAGACCGAGGCGGGCGATCGCGAACTGGTCGCTGTCTAGCACCGCCCCCCGCGTGGCGCCTCTAAGCTCAGGCCACGAGGATCAGTGAATGACTGAGCATCGCACGCTCGTCTGGCGTGAGCTTGAACGGACCGGTTAGCACAGCGCTCAACGGGGCAGAAGTTACAGTCGATAACTTTGCCTGTTTCGCTCGCATTCCCACGCTTGTAGCACAGCGCTTGCGTTCAGAGACTTATGAGTCCCCTGCTCTACCACTGAGCTACTCCGCCACGGGATTTCGTGCTCACATCGACTCCGGAGCAGTCTGAGCCCACCGCGGGAGCATACCCAGAGCCAACAGCAGCGGCAACTGCGCGTCGCCACCGAGCTCCCGACGCTCAGCGGACGAGCTCGTTCGCAAGCAGGTCCATGAGCAGTCCGTCGACCCAGCGGCCGTTGGCATCGCTGGTATTGGCGCATCCGGTCCATCGCCCGGAAGCCGACCTTCCCGTAGGCGCGAATGGCGCGCGTGTTGTCGGCGGCGGGGTCGATCGTCAGCCGATGATGGCCGCGCTCGTCGACCAGGTACGCGGCGAGCGTGCGAATCGCATCCGGGCCGAGGCCGCGGCCCTGCGCGCTGGTCGCAATGAAGAGGTCGATCCCGCGAAACGGAAATCGGGCTCGGGCTCCTCCGATGCCTGCATCAGGCCCACCACCTCGCCATCGGTCTCGATGACGAATACGTCCACATCGGCTTCGCCTTCCACAAATTGCCGGGCGACACGCGCACGGTCGTACGCGCCCCACCATCGGGCGACCTCGGGCTCGGACAGAATCGCCGCAACCGGACCGATGTCCGCATCCGTGACCGATCGCAACGTGACGAATCGTCCGGTCAGGTTCACCGACGGAGAATATCTCACGCCCTTGGCCTCGCGATCGCCGGATCAACTCGATTTGCGCTTGTGCTGCGAGCATGCAGGTACTAGCCTCCTGCTGACCATCACCGAGACCACACCGTGACCGCCCCGGCCGACCAGATTTCCCAACTCGAAGCGGCGATCGCCGCCCAGGAAGACCTGCGCCGCACGCTCGGCAACGCTGCGGTCGACACCGCCGTGGGCGCGCTGCGCGATCGGCTGGAGCAGCTGCGCTCCGGAACCGCGCAGGAGGCGAGCCCGACAGCCACCCCGGATGATGCGCTCGCCCTGCTGCGCGCTCAGATGCCCGTTGCCCTGGCCGAGAAGGCGCGCGTCAGCACGGCGAGCCGCCGGGCCGAGGGCGAGCGCAGGAACGTTTCTGTGCTCTTCGCCGACCTGTCTGGCTTCACGGCGCTCAGCGAGCGCTTCGATCCGGAGGTCATTCGCGCGTTCCAGGAGGACCTCTTCCGCGAGATGGCCTCGGTGGTCTACCAGTACGAAGGTTTTGTCGAAAAGTTCGTTGGCGATTCCATCCTGTCGATCTTCGGGGCGCCGGTCACCCACGAAGACGACGCCGAGCGGGCGCTTCGAACCGCGCTGGCGATTCGCGAACGGATGGATGCCATCAACCGGCGCTGGGCGGACCGGCTCGGCCAGCCACTGACCCTGCACATCGGTATCAACACCGGCACCGTCGTCGCCGGCCAGATCGAGGCGGAGCTTGGCGGTGGGTATGCCGTGACCGGAGACACCATCAACACCGCGTCGCGGATCCAGACCGCAGCGCAGCCGGGCCAGATCCTGGTCAGTCTCAAGACCCATCGGCTGACGCATGAGGCCTTTGTATTCCGACCACTGGAGCCCCTCCGCGTTGCGGGGAAGCGCGAAGCACTCACCGTCTTCGAGCTCGAGCGAGCCAAGCTGCACCCGGGCAAGTCGCGCGGCCTCCAGGGGCTCGCCTCGCCGATCATCGGGCGCGACCGCGAACTCGGCCAGCTGACCAGGGTCAGCGATGAGCTGCTGGCGGGGAACGGCCAGGTCGTGCTGGTCGCCGGCGAGGCCGGCATCGGTAAGTCGCGGTTGATGGCCGAATGGCACGACGACCTCGTTCAACGGGTTCGTTGGATCGAAGGTCGCTCGTTCGCGCATGCCACGGCATTCGCATATGGGCCTTTCCTCGACATGTTCCGCCGCTACTCAGGCATCAAGGACGAGGACTCGGACTCGCGCGCGCGCCAGCGGCTGCGCGACGCGGTCGAGCGCGTGCTGCCTGGAGATAGCGACGCAAATGCGGTCATTGCGCATGCACTGGGCATGCGGCCGGCCCCGGAAGACGCGGACATCGTCACACGTCTGTCGGCCCAGGCCCTCCGCCAGCGCCTGTTCGAGGCGATCGAAGCCGTCTTTAGCGCGTTGGCGGAGCAACAGCCAACGATCCTGGTGATGGAGGACGTCCATTGGGCGGACAGCAGCTCGATCGAGCTGCTGGAGCATCTCCTGCCGCTCACCGAGCGCCTGCCACTGGCGATGGTCCTGGTCTTTCGGTCGGGGCCGAACGAGTTTCCGCTGCAGTCCATGGTGCGCAGCACCTATCGTGATCGCCTGACCGAGCTGGCGCTGACGCGATTGCCCGATGCTTCCACGCATACCATGGTGGAAGAGCTGCTCTCCTCATCCGAGGTGCTTGGCGGGGTGCAGGCGCTGGTCATCCGCAAGGCAGAAGGCAACCCGCTCTTCGTCGAGGAGGTCATTCGCTCTCTGATCGAGCGCGGCGCGCTGGTCCGCGACGAGCAGGGCGAGGCCTGGATCGCCACATCGCTGATCGACAGCGTTTCGGTTCCCGACACCCTGCAGGGAGTGCTCATGGCCCGCCTGGACCGGCTGCCAGATGAGACGAAGTGGGTGGCGCAGCAGGCATCGGTCATTGGCCGCTACTTCCTGTATCGCGTGCTCCTCAAGCTCTCGGACGCCACCGTGGGCATGGAGGCCGATCTCACCCATCTCGAGCGGGAGGAGATCATCCGCGAGCTGACTCGCGATCCCGAGGTCGAGTACCTGTTCAAGCACGCGCTGACGCAAGAGGTGGCCTATTCGAGCCTGCTTGCTCCCCAACGCCGAGACCTGCATGCGCGGGTTGGGGCGGCCATGGAAGAGCTCTTCGCCGAGCGCATCGGCGAGTTCTCGGCGATCGTCGGCCGCCATTTCCTGCGTGGTGAAGTCTGGGAAAAGGCCTTCAGCTACTTCGTCACGGCCGGCGATGCCGCAACCGGGCTGCATGCCCATCCCGAGGCACGCCTGCATTACGAGCAGGCCCTCCTCGCCCTTTCGCATCTGCCATCGACCGATGAGGGCCGGCAGCGCCTGGTGGACGTGACCTTGAAGGAGGTCGCCGTTTCCTGGGGCGCGGAAAACCCGGAGCACAACCTGGCCAGGCTCGCCGAGGTCGAGAAGGTGGCTCGAACGCTGGCCGCCCCGGATGGATCGGCCGGGCCAGACCTTGCACGCCTCGCCCGAGTCCACTATTGGATGGGCCGGATCCACTACTACCGCGATGAGCTGCGGGACGCGATCGGCTATTTCAAACAGGTCCTGTCCGTCGCACAGGCACTGGGCGACGAGAAGCTGTTGGCGATCCCCATGGGGGTCATGGGCCGCGCCCTCGTCATGCAGGGCCATTTCGGCAAGGCGGCGGAGTTCCTGGCGCGTGCTGGAGGTCCGCTGCAGAAGGCGGAGGAATGGCTCGACTGGGCATATTCCAGCGCGTACCTGGGCGTGGCCCTGAGCGCCGCGGGACAGCGGGCGGCGGGAGTGGCGGAGAGCGACAACGCCCTCGAGCGAGCGCGCGAGACGGACAATCCCACCGCCATCGCCGGATGCCTCATCGTCGTCGCCTTCCAGTCATTCCTGAGCCGGGATCCACAGGCATTCTCCGAGATCGCCCGCGCCGCCGCCGATGAGGGCGAACGGGCCGGGAGCCCGCTGCTGGCCTACATCGGTCTGGCCTTCGATGCCTGGGGGCTGAGCATGCAGGGGCGCCATGACGAGGCCGGACATCGCATGGCGCAGGCCGATGTGGTCGCCGAACCCATGGGCGGGCGGCTGGTGGCGGCCGACTGGATCGCCGCGGCCAAGGCGGACCTCGCGCTCAATGCCGGCGAGGCCGAACTGGCGATCGACCAGGCGCAGAGGGCAGTCGAGATGGCTCGCGGGATCGGGGGTCTTTTCGGCGAGGCACTCGCTCAGCGAGTCTGGGGCCAGGCGCTCGCGGCGCGGACAGTGGCGGACCGCGAGGGATCGGACGCGCACCTCGCTGCGGCCATCGAGCTGTTCGAAGCCGGCGGGTGCCGCCTTGAGGCCGCCCATACCCACCTGGCCCGGGGACTTCTCTGCCGGGAGCGCGGTGACATCGCGGACGCCCGGGACCAACTGCGCCTCGCGGCCGCTGTCTTCGAGGAGGCCGAACTCCCGCGCCAGCTCGAGATTGCCCGCGCGGCGATGGCCCAAGCGGTCTGAGCGAGAGGAGAATTCGCACGTGACCTCGCCAGCTTCGAAACGCGGCCGCAGGACGCCCGATGCCTTCCCGGCCGAGCAGCAGCTGTACCGCGCCTATACCCCAGGCGAAGACAAGGAGCGGACAAACTCGCACTATGAGCACCCGGTCGAATTCTTCTACACGATGACCGGTGGCGAGTGGAACGTGTACTCCGCCAATCTGTGGACCGGTGCCAGCACAGAGACCGAAAGCCAGGGGGCCAAGCTCGATCTGCTCGCAGACCTTCTGCAGCTCCAACCGGGTCAGCGCATCCTGGATGTCGGCTGTGGCTGGGGCGGGCCGCTCGTCTACCTGAGCAAGAAGTATGGCGTGCAGGGAGTGGGATTGACCCTATCGTCCCTGCAGAAGCAAGCCGCCGACGAGCGAGTCGCGCGCCACGCTGCGGACGTGACCATCGTCGAGAGCCACTGGAAGGACTATCGCGACGACCAGCCGTTCGACGCTGTCTATACCGATGAGGTCATCGTCCACTTCCACGACCTCAGCGGATTCTTCGCGAAGGTGTACGGCCTGCTGCGCCCCGGCGGTCGGATGGTCAACAAGGAGCTGCATCTCGCTCACGGCCGATACAGCGAGATGACGCGGGCCATGTCCTTCATCAACGAGATCTTCGGATCAACCGGGAGCTACCGCACGCTCGCCGAGGAGCTGACGCTCGTCGGCGACGCAGGGTTCGACGTGCGCACCATTCGCCAGATGTCGTGCCTCGAATACCAGAAGACGGTCGACCACTGGCTGGCCAACATGAAGGAGCACCGATCGCGGCTCGAGGAGCTGGTGGGTGTCGCAACCTTCCGCCGCTTCCAGACCTACCTGCATCTCTGCCACTACATTCACGGAGGCACGCGCATGACGCTCGACATCGTCGTCTCGCATAAGCCGATGCCGGTCGCCGGCCCAGTGCTGGTGGCTTCTGGCGGCGACTCTCCGGCAGAACGGTAAGGGCGCGCTGGACGCTAGAGTACTGGAACCAACCATGGCAAGCCCCACCTGTTCCCACCTTGACACGATCGCTATCACCGAGCTTCTTGGGCATGTCCCCGGCTGCGAGGAGTGCCTGATGATGGGGAGCAGCTGGGTCGAGCTGCGGATGTGCACAAGCTGCGGCCACATCGGGTGCTGCGACAACTCGCCGAATCGACACGCCACCGCGCACAACGGCGAAACTGGCCATCCGCTCATGCGCTCGGCAGAAGCCAACGAAGACTGGTTCTGGTGCTACGTGGACGAGCTCGAGTTCGAGATCGGCACCGCCAGCCAGTAACCGGACCGCTCGCTCGGGCGGTCGATCCGCGACAGCTGAGCTGTCACGCGCCGGCTGTCTCATGGGCCCGTGGACGGACCGCCGCGAAAGGTCAGTGACCGAAGAAGAGGTCGAGCCACTGCTCAAGCATCGGTCGCGACGGTTCGTGCTTTGGCAGAAGCGCGGCGGGCAGGGGCTGCTCGGCACCCGGGGGGATGATGAGTACCTGCTCGCCGGGCCTGCCCAGGTTCTGGAGGCGACGCGCCTCGACGCTGACAAAGGCGTCGCTGTGCAGGTAGTCGAGTTCGCGCTGCAGCGTGTCGTTCTGCCGTTGAATCGCGGCGATCTGCGCGCGCACCTGCCCGGCCTGCTGCGTGATCTGCCAGTTGGCGTAGACCTGCCGACCGACCTGCACCGCCAGGAAGGCGCCGATCACCAGCAGCACCGCAAGCCAGGTGATGCCTCCGCGCGTTCCCGGCCGGCGCAATCGAAGGCGGTGGGGCAAGGGTACGGGAAGCTCGAGGCCGGTCATCTCGCGCGAGTCTAGCGGTCCGCTTTTCCACAGCGCAACCCGATCTCGCACGCGGTTGTCCACATTGCGCCGCTCCAAACCGAACGGGCGTGCTATGTTGGTCGAACGTCTGTTCTGTTCCACCCGCCGCTGGAGGACCCGATGCTCGCTGATCGTCCGACGTCCACCGATGCCGCCATCGCCACGCTGCTCGCAGACCCCGCCGTGAAACCGCTGATTGCCACGCACCGCCTGCTCGACGCCCGGCCGCCTCGTCACGCGCCGTGGCCGGAAGAGATCGACCGGCGGCTCATCGCCGCGCTGCGCGGCCGAGGGGTCGAGGCGCTGTACACCCACCAGGCGACGGTGATCGAGCACGCTCGCGCGGGACGGAACGTGGTGGTCGTCACGCCCACGGCTTCCGGAAAAACGCTGTGCTACAACCTGCCCGTCCTCGACGCGATCGCACGCGACCCCGCGGCGCGGGCGCTG
The DNA here is from genome assembly GCA_038253355.1 of Candidatus Limnocylindria bacterium. Classification (GTDB taxonomy): domain Bacteria; phylum Chloroflexota; class Limnocylindria; order QHBO01; family QHBO01; genus JAICUY01. The sequence goes on along the minus strand of JBBSHF010000031.1, from coordinate 4,787 downwards.
TACCTGTTCCCGACCAAGGCCCTTGCCGCCGACCAGCTCGCCGAGCTGCGGTCGCTGGCCGATGCCGCCAAGCTTGACCTCAAGACGAGCACCTATGACGGCGACACGCCGGCGAACGTGCGCAGCGTGGTACGCGCCGCCGGTCAGGTGGTCATCAGCAACCCGGACATGCTGCACGCCGCGATCCTCCCCCACCACACCAAGTGGTTCAAGCTGTTCGAGAACCTGCAGTACGTCGTCATCGACGAGCTGCACACCTACCGCGGACTGTTCGGCAGCCACGTAGCGAACGTCATCCGCCGGTTGCGTCGCATCTGCCGCCATTACGGCTCGGACCCGATCTTCATCTGCGCGTCGGCGACCATCGCAAATCCGAAGGACCTCGCCGAGCGGCTGATCGAGGCGCCGGTGACGCTGGTCGACGACAACGGGGCGCCGCGCGGCCGCAAGCACGTCGTCATCGTCAACCCGCCGGTGCTCAATCCGCAGCTCGGCCTGCGCGGCTCGTCGCTGCTCACCGCGCAACGACTTGCGCAGCGCCTCATCGGCGACGGCGTGCAGACGATCGTCTTCGCGCGGTCCCGCACATCGGTCGAGGTGCTGACCACCTATCTGCGCGAGGCGCTGCCCGCCGCGCCGGGCCACGCGTCGTCGATCCACGGCTACCGCGGCGGCTACCTGCCCAGCGAGCGGCGCGAGATCGAGCGCGGCCTGCGCGACGGCCGGGTGCGCGGCGTGGTGGCCACCAATGCGCTCGAGCTGGGAATCGACATCGGCGGGCTGGATGCGGCGATCAGCGTTGGGTACCCGGGCACCATCGCCAGCACCTGGCAGCAGATGGGCCGCTCCGGGCGGCGTAACGGCACCAGCCTGTCGGTGATGGTCGCCTCCTCGGCGCCCATCGACCAGTTCCTGGCGACGCATCCCAACTACTTCTTCGATCACTCCCCGGAGCACGGCCTGATCAACCCGGACAACCTGCATCTGCTGCTCAACCATCTCAAGGCCTCGGCCTTCGAGCTGCCGGTGCCTGCCGACGAGCGCTTCGGCCTGGACGAGACCGCGACCCTGCTCGACGTGCTCGCCGAGGATGGCTTCCTGCGACGCGCGGACGATCGGTACTACTGGAGCCACGAGAACTTCCCGGCCAGCAGCTTCAGCCTGCGCAGCGCCGCCCAGGAGAACGTGGTGATCATCGACACGACCGGCGACCGCCATCGGGTGATCGGCGAGGTCGACCTGTTCGCGGCTCCCATGCTGGTGCATGAGCAGGCGATCTACATCCACGAGGGCGCGCAGTTCCACGTCGACCGCCTCGACTGGGACGAGCGCAAGGCCTACGTCACCCGCGTCGACGTCGACTACTACACCGATGCCGACCTGGGGGTCACCCTCAAGGTGCTCGACGTGTTCGACCAGACCGAGGGGGGTGCCCGCGCCCGCGGCGAGGTGATGGTCGCCTGGCACGCGACCCTGTTCAAGAAGATCAAGTTCCACACCCATGAGAACGTCGGTTGGGGGCCGATCAACCTCCCCGAGCAGCAGATGCACACCACCGCCTGCTGGCTGATCGTGCCTGACGCGCTGGTCGCCCGCTTCGATCGTGACACGCTCGACGGCGCGCTGATCGGCCTGGCGCGCCTCGCCCGCAACACCGCGCCGCTGCTATTGATGTGCGACGCACGCGACCTGGGCGTCCTGTCGCAGGCGCAGGCGCCGTTCACCGGCAAGCCCACCCTATTCCTGTACGACGCTGTGCCCGGCGGAGTGGGCCTTGCCGAGCGGCTGCACGGCATCGCCGACGAGCTTGTCGCGGCCTGCCTGGCCGCGGTGCGCGGCTGCCCCTGCGCCGACGGCTGTCCCTCCTGCGTCGGACCGATCACCGAGGTCGGCGCCAAAGGCAAGGCGACCTGCGCCGAGCTGCTCAGAGGGCTGGCCTGACCGATGCGCTCGCTCACTGACCGACTCGCGACCATTCGGTCGCCGTCCGTGCCGCCGTCGCGCCTGCTCGACGAGGACCGCGCCGCCCGCTTGGCACGCTGGTTCGACGCGCGCCTGGCCGTCGAAGGCTCCGGCGCGGCCGTGGTGGTCGAGCGCAGCGTCGCGCTCTCGGCGGCCGATGCCGACGCCCTGGCAGGCCTCGCCCCGGCATGCTATTTCGACACCGAGACCACGGGCCTGTCGACCGGAGCCGGCACGGTGATCTTCCTCGCCGGCGTGGGGAGCATCGCGCACGGGCGCTTCGTGGCGCGGCAGTACCTGCTGCCCGATTACCCGCACGAGGCGGCCATGCTGCGCATGGTCGTCGGCGAGATCGGCGCCCAGCCGCGCCTGGTCACCTACAACGGCCGCGGCTTCGATATGCCGCTGCTCGTCGCGCGATTGACGATCAACGGCCTGTTCCGCGAGATGGCCGTTCTGCCGGAGCAGCACGACGACCTGCTGCCACTCGCCCGTCGCCTCTTCCGTCGACCGCTCGGCGGCGCCCGCCTGGCGGATGTCGAGTCGGGTGTGCTCGGCGTGCGCCGCCCGTCGGACTGTCCGGGCAGCGAGGTCCCGACGCGCTATTTCGACTACCTGCGCGGCGGCTCGCCGGACCTGCTGGCCGAGGTGCTCGACCACAACCTGCAGGACATCGTCTCGCTGGCACTGCTCGAAGCGGAGCTGGTTCGGCTGCGCGCCGGCGGCTGGCGCCTCGCGCAGGTGCTCGACGCACGCGGCATGGCGATCGACCTGCTGCGGTGCGGCGCCGCCGCGGAAGCCCTCGAGCTGCTCGAGGACGCCATCGCGGTGTGCACCCACCCGGCCGATGCAGTCGCGCTGCGCCGTCTCGCGACGCGACTGCTGCTCGCGAGCGGTGAGGTCGACCGCGCCGAATCGCTGTGGCGCAGCGGTACCCGGCATGCGTCGCTGGATGCCGCAGCAGCCTGGATCGAGGTGGCGCGCATTCGCGAGCGGCATCGTAAGGACCTGCACGGTGCGCTCGAGGCGACGCAGGCCGCGTCGCGCGTGCTCGACCTGGCCTTCGCGCTGGGACGCGGCGGCGGGATGCTGAGCATCGGCAAGGTCCGCCTCCAGGTCGACGCCCGGCTGCGACGGCTGCGGCGCTGGGCCGCCGCGGCAGAACGCCGCGAAACGCGCCTGCGCAGGGTCGCCTAGGGCTGCCTTCGAGCCGCAAGCATCTCGACAACCGCCGTCGCGGCGTTCGTCGACGCCTCCTCCGCTGAGAGGCCCCGGCCAAGCCCGGCGGCCATGATCGCCGCGAAGGTGTCGCCGCTGCCGAGCGTCGTCACGTCCGCCACCACGGACGACGGCGAGCTCCGAGCTCGCCGTCCGGCGATGTCGAGCCAGGTCCCCGCGACACCATCGGTCACCACCAGCAGCGGGCGCCAGCCGAAGCGGACCCGCAGTGCGTCGAGCTGAGCGCCGGGCTCAGCGGCAACGGCCACCAGATCCTCGCGGCTGGCGATCAGCAGGTCGCAACCCGCCAGGCGACGGACGAGCGCCTCGGGCAGCGCGGAGAGCGGAAGCGGGCGCACCTCGCGTCCGAGCTCCAGGCTGCGCAGCCAACCCTGCAGGACCGCCGCGGTCAACGCCCCGGCATATTCCTGACCGCCAAAGCCCGAGCCAAGCTCATCGGCCACCGGTGCGTACAGCACGGCGCGCGGCGCGACCGCCCACGGCGGACAGGCGAGCGGGGCGACCGGCACCTCCAGCAGCAGGTGCCGCCCTCCGTGGTCTTCGTCGAGTGCGAAACGGAGCGTGGCCGGAGCCACTTCCCGGTGCAGCGGGCCGAGGCGCGACAGCTCGCGCAGCCCATCGGCCGCCGCGGGCTCGTCCCCGGCGACGGTGACCACACCCGCCCGCAGGCCGGCGGCGCTCGCCGCGCGAGCGGCATACAGCACCGAGCCCCCGGGCGCCGCCGCGCCATCGGCGAAGCGGTCGATGGTCAGCGCACCGACGACCAGCAGGTCGAGCGGCTCGGGATCCGAGCGGGGAGCGAACCGCAGCTCGGGATTCATCGGTCTATCATCCGGGACGTCATGCAACTCTATTTCTACGAGCTCCACGAAGGCGCCACAGACCTGATGACCGATGCGCTGCTGGTCAGCGAGCAGCGGCACTCGGCCGCCGAGTTCGAGACCATGGTGCGCACCGCGCGGCAGGCGGTGATCGAAACCTTCGAAGAGGACACCCTGGTCGAGGCCATCGCCTGCGAGCTGGAGCGCACCAACGGGTTCACCTACGTCGACGACCAGAAGCTGCGGGCGTCCATGAGCATCGGGACCGATGAGGTGGATACCTTCCTGGTCGAGCCGAGCGACGAGTTTCGCAGCATGGTGGTCGAGCTCGACCGCTCGTAGCCGCTCAGCGGGCCACGTTGAACAGGACCTGCAGCACGTCGCCGTCGCGCACCTGGTAGGTCTTGCCCTCGGAGCGCAGCAGGCCGCGCTTGCGCGCCTCGGCCATGGAGCCGCAATCCATCAGATCCGGGTAGCCGACCACCTCGGCGCGAATGAACCCGCGGGCCAGGTCGGAGTGGATCGCGCCGGCTGCCTCGACCGCCGTATCTCCGTGGTGGATCGTCCAGGCGCGGCATTCGTCCTCGCCAGCGGTGAAGAAGCTGACCAGGCCCAGCAGCGCGTAGGTCAGCCGCACCACGCGGCCGCGCGACGCCTCCGCGATCCCCAGGTCATCCATGAACACCCGCGCGTCGTCCGCGGCGAGCTCGGCCAGCTCCGCCTCGATCTTGCCGCCGAGCGCCACCACGTCGCTCTGGCGATGCT
>JBBSHF010000030.1:0-19188 GCA_038253355.1 Candidatus Limnocylindria bacterium | reverse complement strand
CAGTCATATGCTCGATCTGAGCGTGAATCGGTCGAACATCAGTGGGCGGCTAGCTCAACGGCAGAGCAAGTGACTCTTAATCACTAGGTTCAGGGTTCGAATCCCTGGCCGCTCACCAGCAATCTCGGCACACAAAGGCCCCTTCGGACCGTACGGGAACCGAAGGGCCGGTCGCTTTGCCAGCGACGCGACCACGGGCGTCCGCACCAGCGCCTCATCGCCACGCGACGCTTCAAATGTCGGTGGCAGTAGCGTTATCCATTCCACGACCGGATCCTGAATGCGCTTGCGACGAGTCCACGCTCAGCAGGGTCCCGGCGGCTGCCCCGGACGCGGATCCCAATGGCTTAGCGCGACTGCCACCGACATCTGCCAGGTCGGTGGGCCATGCGCGTCTGAACCACGCGGGATGCGCCGGTCCGACCGATGCCGGTTGGTCCGCAGTCAGCAGTTGCCGCCACGCACCCTGCTCCACCTCGTTGGGGCGCGGCATGTCCCGCGACTGGACGTCCCAAATGTCGGTCTCCGTACGCGTTATTCAGTTCGACGATCCGATCCTGGGACCGCTACCGATTGATCAACGCTCCAGCCAACGTCGGCGACTGTTCAAGGGGGCCGATGCGCCGCCAGGTGCCGTCGCCGTCCGTGGTAGCCTGACCGCCGTCCGGCGAGCGTCATCGGTCAAGCATCGGCGTCGCCATTCCAACCTCCGAGGAGATCGCGGTGCCTGCAGTACCGATTGAGCGTCACGCGCTGAAGAACGGGCTGCGGGTCATCCTGTCGCGGGACGACAAGGCACCGATCGTCGCCGTCAACGTGTGGTACAACGTCGGCAGCAAGCACGAGCAGCCGGGCAAGACCGGCTTCGCCCACCTGTTCGAGCACATGATGTTCCAGGGATCGGCCAACGTGGCCAAGGGCGAGCATTTCGCGCTGGTGCAGGCCGCCGGCGGAACGCTCAACGCCACGACCTGGCTCGACCGCACCAACTACTTCGAGACGCTGCCTTCGCACGAGCTCGAGCTGGCGCTGTGGCTGGAGGCCGACCGCATGGCGGCGCTCGTCCCGGCGATGACCCAGGAGAAGCTCGATAACCAGCGCGACGTCGTGAAGAACGAGCGTCGCTCATCGGTCGACAACCAGCCCTACGGCACCTGGGACGAAAAGCTCCAGGAGCTTCTGTTCCCTCCCGAGCACCCCTACCACCACTCGACCATCGGGTCGATGGAGGACCTCGGCGCGGCATCACTGGCAGATGTCAGCCGCTTCTTCGCGACCTGGTACGCGCCGAACAACGCGGTGCTCACCGTAGCCGGCGATTTCGAGCCCGCCGCCGCGCTGGCCGCAATTGAGCGCCAGTTCGGCGCGGTGCGCGCCAACGCCGAGCTGCCCCCCGGTCCCGACGTCGCCGTCGCGCCGCGCATCGGCCGCGAGGTGCGCGAGATCGTCCCCGACCGCGTGCCGCTGCCGCGCGTCTACGTCGGCTATCGCATGCCGATCTTCGGGACCGATGCCTGGGACGCCATGGAGGTCGCCGCCGACCTGCTGGCCAATGGCCGCGCCTCGCGCATGTACCGCAGCCTGGTCCGCGAGCGACAGCTGGCACAGGATGTCACCGTCTTCGCCTTCCCGCTGGTCGGTGGTGCCTCGATCTTCGCCATGTGGGCCACCGCCCGCCCCGGCGTCGAGCACCCCGAGCTGGAGCGCGCGCTTTTCGACGAGATCGACCGCCTGGCGGCCGATGGACCGAGCCTCGATGAGCTCGAGCGCGTGCGCAACCTGCATGCGGCGAGCGTCGAGTCGGGCCTCGAGCGGCTCAGCGAGCGAGCTGATCGGCTGAGCATGTACACAGTCCTGTTCGATGAGCCGCAACGGATCAACGCCGAGGTCAGCCGCTATGCCGCGGTCGACGCGCAAGACGTGCGAGCCGCCATGGCCGAAACCCTGCGAACCGACAACCGCGTGGTGCTGACCTACGTGCCGGCGGAAGGACCCGAGCCGGCGGCCGAAGCCGAGGCAGCGGCGGCAGCCGGGGCCGACGTGGAGGAGGACCGATGACGCACGTCGCCAATCCCCTGCGGCCGGCATCGACGGCTCCGCGGCCGTACCGGTTCCCGGACTTCGCGCGCCACAGGCTCGACAACGGGCTGACCATCTGGCTGGTGCCGATCCGCGGCAGCGCGCTGACCAACGTTCATCTCCTCTTCGACGCCGGCGCGGCCAGCGAGGACGAGGCGCACGGCGGCGTGGCCGCGCTCACGGCGCAGCTGCTGGTGACCGGCACGCAGCGGCTCGACGCCGGTGCGTTCGCCGAGGCCACCGAGCGCCTGGGCATTGAGGTCAGCAGCGAATCGAGCTGGGACAGTGCCCGTGCTGCCTTCCAGTCACTCTCCAGCCACCTCGCCGAAGGGCTGAGCCTGCTCGCCGAGATGGTGCGCGAGCCGAGCCTCGACCCGACCGAGTTCGAGCGCCTCAAGGCCGAGCGGCTCGCCGACATCCTGCAGTCGCGGGCCGATCCTGGTCGCCTCGCTGACGAGATGTTCCTGCGGCACGTCTACGCCGACTCGGTGCCGTACCGCCGCCCATCGGCCGGCACGCCCGATACGGTGAGCGCCCTGACCCTCGACGACGTGCGCACCTTCCACGCCACGAGCTACCTCCCCGGCTCCGCGCACCTGATCGTGGCCGGCGGCTTCGACCCCGATGCGGTGCTGAGCGCGGCACAGACGGCGCTGGGCGACTGGAATGGCACCGGGCGCGTGCATCGGTCCATCACGCCGCAGGCGCTCGGTGGCCGACGGCTGATCCTGGTGGACCGACCCGGCTCGGTGCAGAGCGAGCTGCGGGTGGGCCAGGTGGGGATCGACCGCTTCGACTCGCGGTACTTCCCGGCGACCGTCATGGCAGCCCTGTTGGGTGGCGTCTTCGGCTCGCGGCTGAACATGCGTCTGCGCGAGGAGCTGGGCTACACCTACGGCGCGCACGCCGCGTTTGACCCCCGCCGCTCGGCCGGTCCATTCGCCGCGCGGGCGGCGGTGGAGACCGACGTCACCGTTTCCGCCATCCGCGAGCTGCTGGCCCAGCTCGACGCCATTCGCGCCGAGCCCCCCGCCGAGCGCGAGCTGGCCGAGGTCAAGGACTACCTGGTGGGCGTCTTCCCGCTTCGCTTCGAGACGACCGGCGGCGTGGCGGCGGCGATCGAGCCGCTGGCGGTCTACGGCCTGCCCGATGACTACTGGCAGGTGTACCGCTCGCGGATCGAAGCGGTGCTGCCCGCCGACAGCCACGCGGTCGCCACGGAGCTGATCCAGCCCGACCAGCTGGTGATCCTGCTCACCGGCGACGCGTCGCGGCTGCGCGACGAGCTGTCGGCGGCAGACCTTGGACCGATGGAGGTCGTCGCCGCGGAGTGATCGGTCAGGCCGATGGCGCCGACGTCTCCTTCGTGGCAGGTCGCCAGCGCAGCGCGAAGATGGCCTGCGGCCGACGCTGCTCGAGCTGCACCGATCCACCCTGCGCCTGCATCACCGCGTTGACCAGGTAGAGGCCCAGCCCCAGACCACGCCCGGCACTGACCCGATCGCGGAAGAGGTGATCGGCCATCTCGTCGGTGATCCCCGGACCATGATCGATGACGCGCAGGATCACCGGATCGCTGCCGCTCACCTCCACGCGGATCGGGGCGGCGGCCTGCGAATAGCGGTCGGCGTTGGTCAGCAGGTTGGTGATCGCCTGTTCGGCCAGGTGACGATCACCGATGACCTGCGGGCGGCCACGCATGTGGAGCGTCACCTTGCGCTCGCTGCCACGCGCTCGCAGCCGCTCGAGGGCCGACTCGATGGCGGCTCCCAGGTCGAACCGCTCCTGGCGTGCCTGTACCTGGCGGGCATCGGCTCGCGAGAAGAGATCGAGCCGCTCCAGGATCCCGATCGCAGCGTCCACCGACTCGAGAGCACGCTGCCCATGCACCCGGGCGCGCTGCGGCAGGCCATTCTCGCGCTGCGCGAGCTCGATGCGCGCCTTGGCCACCGCCAGCGGGTTGCGCAGCTCGTGCGCCACGAAGCTCGCGAAGCGAGAGAGACGACGACGCTCCTCCTCCTCCTTGCCCACGTCGCGGAGGAGCAGCACGCACCCGCCGCCGGGGATCGGCGTTCCCTCGACGTCGACGATCAGGTCGCGGCCGGACATCGGTAGGCGCACCGTGATCCTGCGGCGCAGGGGCTGCTCCTGCGCGGCCAGCTGCGGCCACTCGTCACGCGGCAGCGGATTGCCGGCCTCGTCGCGCGGATCGGCGGTGCGGCCCCACTCATCGAGCGAGCGCTCGAAGAAGCTGCGTCCAAAGACGCGCAGCGCGGCCCGGTTACCGTACCTTCCGCGTGCTTCGGCGTCGTAGACCATCAGGGGCTCGGGGATCGCCTCGGCCACCTCCTCGAGCCGGGCACGCTCGCGCTCGGCAGATCTGAGGGCGACGTTCAAATCGTGCCCGGCCCTCTCGGCGACGGCGCGTTCCGCCTCCGCACGACGCTCCGCCGCCGAGGTGACGTCGCGCGCGTCGAACCTGCGCTGCCGCTCACGCTCGGCACGCAGCGCCAGGAGCACGACCAGCGGACTGCCCAGGACGAAGGCAATCAGCCCGATCCCATCGCCCAGTGCCATGGTGCGCGCCTCGTGCGGCAGCAGCGTCACAAGGATGATCAGCAGGCCCGAGGTTCCGAAGGCGTACAGCGAAGCGGCCGCACCCAGGCCCAGCCCTACCAGCGCGACCATCAGCACCAGGAGACCGACGAAGGGCTCGACCTCACTGACGAGTCTGCCGAGCAGGGTGGTCAGCACGGCGGCGACGACGCCGATCAGCGCTCCGCTGAGCGCGCGCCAGTCGGGACGCAGCAGGTTCGCCCGCTCGCCGTGCGGCGGCCCGCCGGGCGAGCCGATCACGAGGGCGAGCCGGCCGCAGCGCGAGCACGCGCCTGCCCCAGGCGCCGACGGGCCGCACCGATGCGCCGCACCGGGTCGCCGCCGATCTTGCGTCGATCGAGCGCGTCGGGATGTTCGCCGCGAGCGATGGCCGCCAGCAGCTGCGAGGCGCGGTCGGGCTGGCCGACCTCGGTGAGCAGCTGCACCAGGCTGAACCAGCGACCCGGCTTGTCTCGCGGAACGTCGGCCACGCGCCCGATCAGCTCCGCCGCGCGGCCGGTGTGGCCCGCTCTGCGATGCGCGGACACGGCGGCCCGCACGTCGGAGAAGCCCGGCTCCATCTCGAGGGCCTCGAGGTAGTTGAGCAACAGCTCGGCGTTCTCTGCTCGCTCCTCCGGCCGTCCGCGGCGCACATGCGCATCGCGGAACTCGCCGAGCAGCGCGCGCAGCTCCCGCTCGACCCAGCGTCGCGCGGCAGATCCACGCGCGTAGCGGTCGAGCAGGCTGCGCAGGAACGCGGCACCGCGCAGGTGCTCGCCAGTCAGGACGTACGCCTCGCGCAGCGGCGCGTGCGCCAGCGTGTCGTAGCTCGGGTCCAGGGTGACCAGCCGCTCCAGGGCGCCACGCCAGTCCTCGATCCGCCCGCGGTCGCGATAATGCGCGGCCGCGTAGCGCAGCCAGTAGCGCTCACTGTGGGCGCGCCAGTCCTCGCCGGCGACCCTGTGCTCCACGATCCAGCGATCCTGGGCCGCGGGGCCGGCCAAGAAAACCTCGAGCGGCACCCGGAAGCCGGCCACGCTGCGCCATTGCGGCTGATGCCAGCGGCTGGGACGCATCGGCTCCGCGGTCCGGCGCCGAGCGAAGCCCGCTGACACTCTCTCGTGCGCCTCGAGCGGCCACTCCACGGTGGCGGCCACGCTGTTCTCAAGGGAACGATCGTACTGGATCCGACGCAGCGGATCGCGCAGCTCGGCCCAGGCGCGATTCAGCATCGAGGTGCGCCGCGTGGCAAGCTCGCTGAAGGCGCTGCGGTCGGGATGGTGGCGCAGCACGGCTTCACGAAACGCCGCACGCAGCTCGGCGGTGGTCGCCGACGGATCACTGCCGAGCACGGCGTAGAAGTCGCGCCGCTCGGTTCGGGTCGCATCCGCGGGGGTCTCGACGGCCATTGGCTGGAGTCTAGCGTTCGTTCTGCGTGTCCCAAGTTGGGTATGCTGCGAGGCATGGGCGCCACCTCAGGCCGATTGGCCAGCCGCGCAGGACACCTGCTGATCATCGGCGGAGCCGAGGACAAGCTGCGTCAGCGGCAGATCCTGAGCCGATTCGTCTCCCTGGCGGGCGGGGCCAATGCACGCCTGGCAGTCATCTCCACCGCGTCGTCCCTGGGCGACGAGGCGACGCAGCTGTATCAGTCTCTCTTCCACGCCATGGGCATCGGCGAGGTGCGCGGGCTGCGACCGCTGACCCGCGAAGAGGCCGATGATCCACGCCTGGCGAACGAGATCGCCGAGGCGACCGGCATCTTCCTGACCGGCGGCAACCAGTTGCGCCTGTCGAGCGTGATCGCCGGCACGCGGCTCGGACGGGCGCTGGCTGAGCGCCAGCGGGCGGGCGCGATCGTGGCCGGTACCAGCGCGGGCGCCTCGGCGATCGGCAGCCACATGGTCGCCTTCGGCACCGGCGGCACGACCCCCAAGCAGCGCATGACCCAGATGAGCGCCGGGCTGGGCCTGCTTCCGGGCGTGCTCATCGACCAGCACTTCGAGCAGCGCAACCGGATGGGGCGGCTGCTCGCGCTGGTGGCGCAGTCGCCGGCCCTGCTCGGCATCGGGATCGACGAGGATACAGCCGCGCTGGTCAGTCCGGGCGGCCTGCTGGAGGTCATCGGTAAGGGATCCGTCACCATCCTGGACCCGGCCAGGCTGCAGACCGATGCCTACGAAGTGAAGCGCCATAAGCCGATCATGGTCAGCGGCGTGATCCTCCATTCGCTCCCCTCCGGGTACCGATTCGACCTGCGCCGACGCCGCCTGCTGGCGCCGCTGCGCCCGGTCAGCTCCAGCGAGCGTGAGCTCGCCTCGGTGCGGACTGCAGGCGATCGCACCCGCAAGCTGATTCGGCGCATCGCCGCCGAGGGCGCGGATGACCAGGCACCCGAACGGGCACGGCGCCGCGCACTGCGGGCCCGGCGCGTCGAGGAAGCAAGCGAGTGAGCAGCGTGCCGACCGGCAGACGTACGCGCAGGCCGAGCGGGCGCAGCGCAGCGACCGAATCCGGGGCCCAGGAACCGCGCGGCAGCCTGCGGGTCCTCGAGACGCGCGTCTACCGCGGGCCGAGCTACTGGAGCTACGACCTGGCGATCAAGCTGATCGTCGACCTGGGCGTCCTCGAAGCCTTTCCGTCGAACACGATCCCCGGATTCGTGGAGGGCCTGCTCGACCTGCTGCCGGGCGTCGGCCGCCACAGCTGCTCGACCGGCAAGTCAGGTGGCTTCGAGCAGCGACTGCGCAATGGCACCTGGCTGGGGCACGTGGCCGAGCACGTCGCGCTGCAGCTGCAGCGCCAGGCGGGCACTGAGGTCGGACGGGGCAAGACGCGCAGCACCGGCCAGTCCGGTCGCTACCATGTCGTGTACGCCTACGCCGAGGAGAGCGTCGGCCTGGCCGCCGGTCGCTTGGCGGTGCGGCTGGTCAATCACCTGGTCGAGCCGGAGCCCGACTTCGCATTCCTGGCAGAGCTCGAGAACCTCATCCTGCTCGCCGAGCGGGCAGCCTTCGGCCCGTCGACGCAGGCGATCCTGGACGAAGCCGCGATGCGCGACATCCCCTCGATCCGGCTCAACGAACAGTCGCTGGTGCAGCTCGGGCATGGTGTCCACCAGAAGCGCATCCGCGCGACCATGACCAGCCAGACCTCGTCGCTGGGCGTGGACATCGCCTCGGACAAGAAGCTCACCAACCGACTGCTGGCAGGGACCGGCGTGCCCGTGCCGCGCGCCGAGGTGGTGCGCAACGAGGATGAAGCGGCCCTGGCCGCTGCGGCGATCGGCTTTCCGGTGGCGATCAAGCCGCTCGACGGCAACCACGGGCGCGGGGTGATTCTTAACCTGGCCGACGAGGCCGCGGTGCGCGCCGGCTACCCGATGGCACGAGCGGAGTCCCGCAACGGCGGCGTCGTGGTGGAGCGCTATCTGGTCGGCAACGACTATCGCTGCCTGGTGATCGGCGGGGTGCTGCGCGCCGTGGCGCAGCGCGTCCCGGCCCACGTCGACGGGAATGGAAAGCACTCGGTCACGGAGCTGGTCGAGGCGACCAACGCCGATCCACGCCGCGGCATCGGTCACGAGAAGGTGCTGACCCGCATCAAGCTCGACGAGGAAGCGATCACCTACGCCCGCACGCAGGGCTTCGAGCTCGGCGACGTGCCGCCGCGCGGTCGGCGCATCTACCTGCGGCGCACCGGCAACATGAGCACCGGCGGGATCAGCATCGACCGGACCGAGGAGATCCACCCCGACAACTCCGAGATCGCCGAGCTGGCGGCGCGCGTGGTCGGGCTGGACATCGCCGGAATCGACCTGATCTGCCCCGACGTGTCGCTGCCGGTGCGCGAGACCGGCGGCGGCATCGTGGAGGTCAACGCCGCGCCCGGCTTCCGGATGCATACCCATCCCACCGAGGGCGAGGCGCAGTACGTCGCCAAGCCGGTCATCGACCTGCTCTTCCCCACGGGTAGCCCCTCGCGAATCCCCATCGTGGCGGTCACCGGCACCAACGGCAAGACCACGACCGCGCGGATGATCACCCACATCATGAAAGGGCTGGGGCACAAGGTCGGCATGACGTCGACCGATGGCATCTTCATCGATGGGCGGGCGGTGCGACGCGGCGACATGAGCGGCCCGCGCTCGGCCTCCACCGTGCTGCAGAACCCGACCGTCGACTTCGCCGTCTTCGAGGTGGCGCGCGGCGGCATCCTGCGCGAGGGACTGGGCTACCAGCGCAACGATGTCGCGGTGGTGCTCAACGTCAGCGGCGACCACCTGGGGCTCGGCGGGATCACATCGATGAAGCAGCTGGCCGGCGTGAAGCAGGTGGTCGTCGAGGCGGTGCCGCGCACCGGTGTCGCGGTGCTCAATGCCGATGACCCGCTGGTGGCCGGCATGGCGCGGCATTGCTCCGGATCAGTCATCTACTTCGCGATGGATCCGGGCAACGAGCTGATCAGGCGCCAGTCCTCGCGTGGCCGGCGGGCGGTGACCCTCGAGGGCGGACGCAACGGCGAGATGATCGTGCTGCGCCAGGGACGCAAGTCGATGCCGCTGGTCTGGACCCATCTGCTGCCGTCGACCTTCGAGGGGCGCGCGCGCATGAACGTGCAGAACGCACTGGCCGCCACCGCCGCCGCCTGGGCCGCCGGTGCCCATCTGCACGACATCCGGCAGGGGCTGCGGACCTTCACCACCTCGTACTTCATGGCGCCCGGGCGCCTCAACATGTTCGAGCTCGACGGCTACCACGCGGTCGTCGACTACGCCCACAACCCACCCGCTGTGAGGGCGCTGGGTGAGTTCGTTGATGCGCTCGCCCAGCCATCTCCCGGCGGGCGGCTGCCGCTGGTCAGCGGACGGCGGATCGGCGTGGTGGCCACGGCCGGCGATCGGCGCGACGAGGACATCCGCGAGATCGGCGCCGTCGCGTCGCGCTACTTCGACGCGATCATCATTCGCGAAGACGTCAACCCACGCGGCCGGGCACGCGGCGCCACAGCGGCCCTGATCGAGGAGGGCGTGCGGGCCGGCATGGCCGCCGGCGCCCGCTGCACCTCGGTCGAGACGGTACTCGACGAGCTCGACGCCACGCGCCACGCGCTCGACATGGGCGTGGCCGGCGACGTGGTCGTCGTCTGCGTCGATCGCGCCAACGAGGTCTGGAAAGAGCTGCAGCTGCGCCAGCACGGCGCCTCCAGCGCCGGCGTCGCCCCGGCGTTGCGCGCCGTCACCGACCTGACCGATGCCGATCCGACGCTGAACTGATCCGCTCCCGCGGACTACCCCGGACCGGACGGCGAGAAGCCTGCACCAGCGAGCCAGTCGAACAGCTCGGCGCGTTCCGCGTGGGTCATGACGGCCACCACGTCGCCTGACGCCGCGCGGCCGAGGAGCGTCTCGAGCGCGGAGAGCTCCGACGGGCAAGCCTCAACTTCGCCGCCGAACCCAGCGTCGGCGACGCCACTGCGCAGCAGCTCGTTCATCTCCGCCAGGTCGCGTCCGCGCAGGTAGTGGCGCTTCTCGGCGATCACCACCTCGTCGGCGCCCTGTCCGGCGAGCATGCCCAGTCCGTGCAGCACCTCGTCGCCGCGGTCCCCGGCCGTTCCCAGCGCGAGCAGCACCCGGCCGGGCGCCACTCCCCGGGCAACCTCCAGCAGACCGCGCAGCCCGGCCTCGTTGTGCGCGAAATCGACCAGCACGCGCACGCCGTCACGCTCGTACAGGTTCAGCCGCCCCGGATTGCCTGACGCATCGGCCGCGAACGATCGCATTCCGGCCGCGATCGCCGGCGTCGCGAAGCCGAGCGCGTCGCACGCGGCTGCCACCGCCAGCGCGTTGGCCACGTTGTGCCGCGACAGGCCGCCGAAGGTGAACGGCAGGTCCGCCGCGCGCACCACCCGCAGCGGCGGTCGTGACCCGGCTCGCAGCACGATCCAGCCACGTTCCAGCACGGCCGCCCGTCCATCGGCCTCCAGGGCAGCCTGCACCGCCGGAGCTGCCGGGTCCAGGCTGAAGGCGTACCACTGGGCTCGCGTCTCGCGGCGCATCGCCCAGACCAGCGGATCCTCGCCGTTGAGCACCGCCCACCCGTCGCGGCGCGTGATGCGCACCACGGTCGCCTTCACCTCGGCCAGCTCGTCGAGCGTGTCGATCCCCAGTAGCCCCAGGTGATCGGCGCTCACGTTGGTGACGACCGACACGTCGTTCGCCAGATAGCCGATGCCGCGCAGCAGAATCCCGCCGCGTGCCGTCTCGAGCACCGCCAGGTCGAGCCCCCGCTCACCGAGCACGCGTCCCGCGCCGCCGAAGCCGGTCCAATCCCCCGCCTCCACCAACTCGCCGCGCAGGTAGATCCCGTCGGAGTTGGTCATGCCCACACTGCGGCCGATGGACTGCGCCACATGCGCGATCAGCCGGGTGGTGGTGCTCTTTCCGTTCGTGCCGGTCACCGCCACGATCGGGACATGGATGCGTGGCAGGTTGGGCAGCGGTCCGAGCGCGGTGGCCTGCAGCGCGCGCAGCTCACGGTCCTCGTTGGTGCGCCGCAGCGCCAGTCGTGCCGCGGCCGCTCCGATGCCCTGCGATACCGATCTGCGCCGCCAGGGGTAGGCCACCAGCGCGCGCAGGTCGTCGACCGAGCGTCGCGACGTGATCCGTGGAGCCGGCATGCCCAGCGCCACGTGCAGCCGCCGCACGGCGAGAGCGGCCGACGCGGCCATCTCGGCTGCGGCACCGGGGAGTGGGCCCTCGAACTCCAGCTTGACCGCCGGACGGTTGAAGAATCGGTTCGGTCCGTCCAGGACGCGCAGCTCCAGCAGGTCGACGCCGTGCCCGGGAGACTGCACCTCGTGCGGCATGGCGCTGAGTATACTTTCGGCCGCATGGCCTCTCCGAGCGACCTTCAGCGCCTCGTCGCGGCCGGCAACGACCGCTTCCTCGACGAGCTCCGGTCGCTCGTCACCATCGATTGCGGCTCGTACACGCGCGATGGCGTGAACCGCGTCGCCGACTTCTGCGCCAATGCGCTGCGCGGCCTGGGTGCCACGGTCGAACGTGTCCCGCACGAACGACTGGGCGACCTGGTCATCGGCCGGCTGCAGGGTGACGGACCGCGGCTGCTGCTCATCGGCCACATGGACACCGTCTTCGACCCGGGCACTGCCGCGGCGCGACCCTTTCGAATCGAGGGCGACCGCGCCTATGGCCCGGGCGTCACCGATATGAAGGCCGGTCTGCTGGCGGGCCTCCACGCGCTGGCGGCGCTGCACGATGCCGGGGTCAGCCCGGCGGTCACGTACGTCTGCAATCCCGACGAGGAGATCGGCTCGCCGTTCAGCTCGCCGCATATCCGGGCGCTCGTGCCGGCACACGACGCGGCCTTCGTCCTGGAGTGCGCCCGTGCCAACGGCGACATCGTCAGCGCGCGGAAAGGGGTCGCCGACTTCCACGTGACGGTCCATGGGCGCGCGGCCCACGCCGGCGTGGAGCCCGAAAAGGGACACAGCGCCATCGTCGAGGCGGCGTACAAGGTCCTGGCGCTGCACGCGCTCAACGGCCGCTGGCCGAGCGTGACGGTCAACGCCGGCATGATCGAGGGCGGCACGCGACCCAACGTGGTCGCCGAGCAATGCCTGCTGAAGGTGGACCTGCGCGCCGCGACCGTGGCCGAGTTCGAAGCCGCCAGCAAGGCCCTGCGGGACGTCGCCGGCTCCTCGACCGTGGCGGGCACCAGCGCCGAAGTCCAGCGCGTCGCCGGCCACGCGCCCATGGAGAAGTCAGACGCCAGCGGCAAGCTGGTCGAGCTCGCGCAGCGGGTCGCCGGTGAGCTGGGTTTCGCCGTCTCCGATGCTGCGACCGGCGGCGCCAGCGACGCCAACACCACCTCCGGCATGGGCCTGCCGACGCTCGACGGCCTAGGGCCGATCGGCGGCGACGACCACTCCGCCGACGAGTGGCTGGACCTGGCCAGCGTTGTTCCGCGGATCAGCCTGCTCGCCGGGCTGATGGGCCGCGCGTCCGAAGCCATCGCCTGATGCCGCTCACCGAACCCTGGCGCGCGCCCCCGGCTGCCAGATGTTCGTCTGGTGAGCATGGATCGGCCGAAGTGCGCCGCGAAGAGCTCTCCTGCTCACCAGCGCAACATTTGACGGCACCGACGCCCGTTGCGCTGCGCGGCGCTCACCAGCAGGACATTTGACGGCGCCGGATGCGCCCACGGGGCCTGGGTGCGGCCCATCGGTTTCTGGAGCCGGGTAGAATCAAGGTTCCGTGACTGACCAGTTTCGCCACCGCACGCGGCTCGAGGTGCGCTTCCGCGACGTGGATGCCTTCGGCCACGTCAACAACGCGGTCTTTCTGTCGTACATCGAGCAGGCACGCATTCGCTACCTGGCCGAGGCGCTGGCGCTTCCCATCACCCTGACCGATGTGCAGGAGCTGCCGTTGATCCTGGCGCGCATCGAGATCGATTACCGCGCCCCGATCTTCTTCGGCCAGACCGTTGAGGTCGGCACCCGGGTCGACTGGATCGGCCGCAGCAGCTTCTCCATGTCGCACCATGCCACCGCCGGCGACGACGCCCACACGGTGTGCGAGGCAAACACGATCCTGGTCGCCTACGCGTACCCGTCCGCGAGGCCCATGCCGGTGCCCGACGAGTGGCGCCGTCGCATGGAGCTCACCGAGGGTAAATCGCTCGACCGCGCGGCCCAGGGAGTGGCATGACCGACCAGCAGCGCTTCGACCTGCTCATCCTGGGCGGTGGCATGAGCTACGTGGGCGCCATCCGCGGCGCACAGCTGGGCCTCAAGGTCGCGGTGGTGGAGCGCGACCGCCTGGGCGGCACCTGCCTGAACCGGGGCTGCATCCCGTCGAAGGCGCTGCTCGAGACGGCCGACCTGCTGCACCGCGTGACGACGCAGGGAGCCGAGTTCGGGCTGACCAACGGCGAGCAGGTGGGGCTCGACTATCCGGCGCTCGGCGCGCGGCGCGACGCCGTCGTCGACAAGCATGTCAAGGGCGTCGAATTCCTGATGAAGAAGAACGCCATCACCGTGCTGCGCGGCAACGGGACGCTGACCTCGCCGACCGGCGTGCGCATCAGCGGCGGCGAGTCGGGCGAGGTCGAGGCCAGTGCGACGGACCTGATGCTGGCCACCGGATCGGCGCCGCGCGCGCTGCGGGGCCTCGACATCGACGGCGAGCGGATCGTCACCTCCGACGAAGCGCTGCAGCGCAACGAGGCGCCGAAGCGGGTCACCATCGTGGGCGCCGGTGCCATCGGCGTGGAGTGGGCCAGCATGTACCGCGACTTCGGCAGCGAGGTGCATCTCGTCGAGTTCGCCGATCGCGTCGTGCCGCTCGAGGATCCGGAGATCGGCAAGGAGCTCAACCGCGTCTTCAAGCGCCGCGGCATCGAGATCCACACTGCCTCGACCATCGACGCTGAGACGATTGAGCGCAACGACAGCGGCCTGAGATTCAGCATCAAGCCCAACCAGGGCGACGGGCGCACCGAGGTCGAGACCGACGTGATCCTGGTGGCGGTCGGCCGACGGCCGCTGACCGACGACATCGGCCTCGAACAGATCAGTGGCCTGCAGCTGGAGCGCGGCTACGTCAAGGTCGACGAGTTCATGCGCACCGGGGTTGAGCACCTGTACGCCATGGGCGACATCGTGCCGGGCTTCCAGCTGGCGCACGTTGCCAGCCACGAGGCGGTGGTCGCGGTCGAGACGATCGCTGGACACCATCCGCAGCCGGTGCGCATGGACCTCATGCCACGGGTCACCTTCTGCCGGCCGCAGATCGCATCGGTGGGTCTCACCGAATCTGAAGCAAAGGAACAGGGCCACCAGGTCAAGGTCGGGTCGTTTCCCTTCCGCGCTCTTGGCAAGGCGACGATCATCGGCGACGTCGACGGCTTCGCCAAGATGGTGACCGATGCCGAGACGGGCCTGCTGCTCGGCGCGCATATCATCGGTCCACACGCGGCCGACCTCCTGGCCGAGCCGACGCTGGCACGCCTGGTGGAGGGAACGGCGCAGGAGATTGCGATGTCGGTGCACGCGCATCCGACGCTCACCGAGGTCCTGGCCGAGGCCGCCCTGGCGGTCGACGGTGCAGCGATCCACGTCTGAGAGGAGAAGGCACGTTGAGCAACTCGAAGACGGCGACCAAACCGCGCCACGCGGACCTGGGGCTCTCCGACGACGATGTCCTGGCGATGTACCGCGAGATGCTGCTGGCCCGCGCCGTGGACGAGCGGATGTGGCTGATGCAGCGTGCCGGCAAGATCGCTTTCATCATCTCCGGCCAGGGCCACGAGGGCGCACAGGTCGGCATCACCTGGCCGATGCGTCGCGGGCAGGACTGGATGGCGCCGTTCTATCGGTCCATCGCCGCGGCGCTGACCTTCGGCATGAGCATCGAGGACATCATCACCGCGCACCTGGCCAAGGGCGACGACGTGAGCTCCGGCGGACGCCAGATGCCCGGCCATTACGGCGGCGCGCCCTACAACATCGTGAGCGTCAGCTCGCCGGTCGGCACGCAGGTGCTCCACGCCGTGGGGCTGGCCATGGGTGCCTGGGTGCGCGGCGACGACAGCGTGGCGATCACCTACTTCGGTGAGGGCACCGCCAACCAGGGCGAGGTCCACGAGGCGATGAACTTCGCCGGCGTGCACAAGCTTCCGGTCATCTTTGTCTGCGAGAACAACGGCTACGCGATCAGCGTGCCGCTCGCCAAGCAGGTCGGCGGCATGAGCGTGGCCGCCCGCGCTCACGGCTACGGATTCCCCGGTATCACGGTTGACGGCGGTGACGTGCTCGGCTGCTACGCCGCGGGTCGCGAAGCGCACGAGCGGGCGCGACGCGGCGAGGGTCCGACCCTCATCGAGGCCCGGGTGGTGCGCATGACCTCGCATTCTTCCGATGACGACCAGCGCCGCTACCGCGATCCCGAAGAGGTCGCCGCGCTCAAGGAACAGGATCCGTTGCTCGTATTCGGGCGCCAGTTGCGCGCGAGCGACGTCCTGACCGATGAGATCGACGAGCGGCTGCGCAGCGAGGTCAAAGCCGAGATCAACGACGCGTCGAAGCGGGCCGAGGCGCGGCCCGACCCGGACGTGACCACGGCCGAGCAGTGGGTCTACGCAGATTCCCCGGAAGCGGCCGCCGGATCGGCCGCGGCCGCCGCCTCGGAGCAGGGCTGAGATGGCCGAGCTCAACATTCTCGAAGCGATCCGCCTCGGCATGGACGAGGAGATGGAGCGCGATCCGAACGTGATGATCCTCGGCGAGGACGTCGGCAAGAAAGGGGGCGTCTTCGGCGCGACCGAGGGCCTGTGGGCCAAGTACGGCGACAAGCGGGTGCTCGACACGCCGCTCAGCGAGGGCATGATCGCCGGGGCGGCGGCGGGGGCGGCACTCTACGGGCTGCGGCCCATCGCCGAGATGCAGTTCGCCGATTTCGTGTATCCGGCCTTCAACCAGATCGTGTCCGAGATCAGCCGCATGCGCTATCGGTCGAACGGCACCTTTGGCCTGCCGATGGTGATCCGCATGCCGTACGGCGGGGGCGTCCATGGCGCGCTGTATCACAGCCAATCGAACGAGGCCTATTTCACCGCGACGGTGGGCCTCAAGGTGGTCGCTCCCGGTACACCGGCGGATGCCAAGGGACTGCTCAAGGCGGCGGTGCGCGATCCCGATCCGGTCATGTTCTTCGAGCACAAGAAGACCTACCGCCTGTTCAAGGCCGAGGTTCCCGACGGTGACACCGTGGTTCCCATCGGCAAGGCTGACGTCGCCCGCGAAGGCAACGACCTCTCGATCTTCTGTTACGGCTACATGCGCACCTGCGCCCTGGAGGCCGCCGAAACACTCGCCCGCGAGGACGGCGTGGAGGCCGAGGTGGTCGACCTGCGCACCCTGCGGCCCCTCGACCGTGACGCGATCCTCACCTCGGTGGCGAAGACCGGCAAGGCACTTGTCGTCCACGAGGCCAACCGCTTCGGCGGCTTCGGCGGCGAGATTGCGGCGATGATCGCCGAGGAGGCGTTCGAGTCACTCGACGGCCCGGTGACCCGCCTGGCCGGTCCGGAGGTCCCCGCCGTGCCCTACCAGCACGACCTCGAAGAATGGTTCATGCTCTCGCCGGCCAAGATCGTCGAGGCCGCCCGCAAGCTTGCCGCGTACTAGCTCCGCCTCCAGCGGAATTTGTCAAGATATCGCTGCCGACCGGTAGGAGCCAGAGGAGTCTCAGCATGCCAACCACCATCAAGATGCCGCAGCTCGGCGAGTCCGTCACCGAGGGCACCATCGAGCGCTGGCTGGTCAAGGAGGGCGACACCGTCGAGCAGTACGACCCGCTCTTCGAGGTCGTCACCGACAAGGTCAACGCCGAAGTTCCGGCTGAGGTTGCCGGCAAGGTGACCAAGATCATGGTGGGCGACGGCGAAACCGTGAAGGTCGGCACGCCATTGGCCGAGATCGAGACCGAGGGGGCCGGCGCCGAGTCCCCGGCTCCCGAGCAGGCGGCGCCCACCGCGGCACAACCCGCCGCCGCCCAGGCGCAACCCGCCGCCGCCGAGCCGCAACGGGCCCAGTCCGAGCTGCCCCAGCCCGCTGGGGCGCAGCCAGCCGCTGAGGCCGAGACCGCGCCCAGCGGCGAGTCGAAGGCGGTCGCCACGGAGGAGCCGCCGGCTGCGCCCGCGCAGCCGGGCCAGCCGCAGAACGGCCACACCCCGGCACCGGCGACCGACAGCTCGGTGCGCATGACGCCGGCAGTGCGACGCCTGGTGCGTGAGCACGACCTGGACGTCAGCACGTTGAGTGGCAGCGGAACCGGCGGCCGCGTCACGCGCGAGGACGTCCTGAACTTCATCAACCAGCGTGGTGCGCCTGCTCCGGCCTCGGCCCCGCAACCTCAGCCACAGCCCGTGGCTCCCCCGCCACAGCCCGTGGCTCCCGCACCACAGGCCGCGGGTCCCGCGCCGCAGGCCCAGGCAGCTCCCCCGCCGGCCGCTCCCGGGCCCGCACCATCGGCTCCTGCGTACCAGCCGCCATCGGTCCCCGGCCCGGCCGGAGGAGACGTCGAGGTTCCGCTGACCCAGATGCGCAAGGGTATCGCCCGGAAGATGACCCAGGTCAAGCAGACCGTGCCGCACGCCTACACGGTGGTGGAGGTCGACATGACCGATGTCGTCCGTTGGCGGGAGGCCAACAACGCCGCCTACAAAGCACGCGAAGGGATCGGCATCAGCTACGTCGCGGTCGTCGTCAAGGCGGTGACCGAGACGATCCGCCAGCACCCGATGCTGAACAGCCAGTTCGCCGAGGACAAGGTGATCCTCAAGCAGGCGGTGAACATCGGCATCGCGGTGGCAGTCGACAATGGGCTGATCGTGCCGGTCATCCACAGCGCCGACCAGCTCTCGATCAGTGGCGTCAACCACAAGGTGCAGGATCTCGCCGCGCGGGCGCGCATCAACAAGCTGCGCCTCGACGAGATCCAGGGCGGCACCTTCACGGTCAACAACACCGGCTGGTTCGGATCGGTCAGCTCGATGCCCATCATCAATGCGCCCGAGGTCGCCATCCTATCGATGGAAGCGATCGTCAAGCGGCCGACCGTCATCGAGGCCGATGGTCAGGAAGTGATCGCCATCCGCTCGATCATGAACATGACCTGCAGCTTCGACCATCGAGTGCTCGACGGCGCCCTGGTCGGGTCCTTCCTGGCCGATGTGCGCAAACGCCTGGAGGCGTGGGACGCCAACACCCCGCTCGGCTGAGCGGATGGATCAGGCGTGCGCCGGCCGACCGCGGCGCCTTCGTCGGCGATGATGCCAGCAACCCGCAGCAGGACCTCATCGGCCGCGTCGTGGCCGTGGGCTTCGTTGAACAGCTTAAAATTATGGCGACTGATGCGCGTCTGCGCCGCGCGGAACACGAGAAACAGCACCATGGCCAGCACCAATGCCGCGCCGAGCACCACGATGATCACGTCGCGCTGCACCTGGCCAAGGCTCGCCAGGAGCGGCGTTGCGCCCCGCCACAATGCCATCACCGCCAGTGTCTGGCCGCCCTGCTGCACAATGGGCAGGTACTCCTGCACCAGCGACGATGCGCCGATGGACGTGCCGGCGATGTCGTTCGCGCGACCGTCCCACAACAGCGTCGCGGATGGGCTGCCGCCCAGCGCACGGCGCATCGCATTGGAGGCGGCGAGTCGGAGAAACGGAGAGACTCGCGGGGCCTCCTCGCGCGCCGCGCCGTAGTTGGCAGCGCGTGTCGGTGCGGTGCAGCACCCCGGGGTACGGAAGGCCCACGCAGCCAACCGAGCGCGTCGCGCCCTCGCCACTGGGGATCGGGTAGTGGCCACAACGGTGGCGTTTGGCGGGGGAGCAACCAACGGCCAGGTTGGGCCCGGCGAGGGCGTCCGTGCGGCCCGTTCTTGCCTGCGGGTTGCGCCCCGGGCAACCCGCGGCCAGCGGGCCT
>JBBSHF010000029.1:0-20365 GCA_038253355.1 Candidatus Limnocylindria bacterium | reverse complement strand
TTGGCGTTCTGGATCGCCTCTCCCAGGCCGACGTTGACGATCACCTTATCGAGGCGCGGGATCTGCATCGCGTTCGGATAGCCGAACTCGCGCTGCAGCGCCGGTGCGACGTCGTCGGCGTAGCGCCGGCGCAGGCCGGCATGCTCCGGTCGCTGGAAGGTCGACTTCGGCGTGGCCGCTGGCTTGCGCGGCGTCGTCTTGGCGGCAGCGCCGGCCGCCTTCGCTTTTGGCTTCGCCGCCGGCTTGGCGTCGGGGCTCATCGGTTCACCTCGATCTGCTCGCCGCAGTTCTTGCAGACACGCACCAGCCGTCGGTCCTCGCCCTCGAGGTGCTGGTGGCCGACGCGGGTTGGCTTGTCGCAGCGCGGACAGACAACCTGCACGTTGCTGATATGCAGCGGCACCGGCAGGTCCAGGATCCCCGCGGTCTGGGTGCGCGACTTCGGGCTCTGGTGTTTCTTGGCCATGTTGATCCCCGGGATCACCACCGCCGGGCCGCGCTTGGTCCGCTCGACGCGCTCGACGGTGCCCTTCTTGCCGCGATCCTTGCCGGCGAGCACCAGCACCGTGTCACCCTTGCGTACGTTCGGCATGGCTCAGAGCACCTCCGGGGCGAGCGAAACGATCTTCATGTAATTGCGTTCCCGCAGCTCGCGCGCAACCGGTCCGAAGATGCGCGTGCCGCGCGGGTTGCCCTGCGGGTTGATGAGCACCGCTGCGTTCTCGTCGAAGCGAATGTGGCTGCCGTCGGGTCGGCCGTACTCCTTGGTGGTGCGCACGATGACCGCCCTGACCACTTCGCCCTTCTTGACGCCGGAATTCGGCATGGCCAGCTTGACGCTGGCCACGATCACATCGCCCACCTCGGCGGTATCGGCCTGCGAGCGGCCGATGACGGTGATGCACTGGATCATGCGCGCCCCGCTGTTGTCGGCGACGCGCAGGCGGGTGGATGGGCGGATCATTCAGTCCAGCAGCTCCTCTTGGGTGCCGCGCGCGACCACCTCGGTCACCCGCCAGCGCTTGTCGCGCGAGATGGGACGGCTCTCCTCGATGCGCACCGTGTCGCCGACCCGCGCGCCGTTTCCCTCGTCGTGCGCCTTGAACTTGCTGGAGAGGCGCACGACCCGCTTGTAGATCGGGTGCCGCCGTAGCCGCTCGACGCTGACCACGACCGTCTTGTCCATCTTGTCGGACACGACGCGCCCGACCTTGCTTCTTCGTTTGCCCTGCATCAACTGGCCTTCTCGGCGTCGACGCCCGCGGCACTCGCCGCGTGCTGACGTTCCGTCATCACCGTCAGGATGCGGGCGATCCGCTTGCGGGTCGCCCGCAGCCTGCTGTAGTTCTTCTCCTGTCGAGTGGCGAGATCGAAGCGGATCTTCCAGAGCTCCTGCTTCGCATCCACCAGCGCGCTCTCCAGATCCGGATCCGAGAGCCCGCGGACCTCATTGATGTCCATGCTCGACGCCTTCCTTCACCACGAACTTCGTTGAGATCGGCAGCTTGTGGCTGGCCAGCCGCATCGCCTCGCGGGCGATCGACTCCGGGACGCCGGACATCTCGAACATGACGCGACCGGGCTTGACCACCGCGACCCAATGATCGGGCGCGCCCTTGCCGGAACCCATCCGCACCTCCGCCGGCTTCTTGGTCACCGGCTTGTCGGGGAAGACGCGGATCCAGATGCGCCCACCACGCTTGACGTGGTGGGTCATGGCACGTCGAGCGGCCTCGATCTGCCGGCTGGTCAGCCAGCAGACCTCCTCCGCCATCAGGCCGAAATCGCCGAAGCTCACCGTGGTGCCGCCCTTGGCCATGCCGGCCCGACGGCCCCGCTGGACCTTGCGGTGCTTGACGCGCTTTGGCATCAACATCGAATCAGGCCTCGCTTCCAGCGGCAGCCGTGGCTTCGGCCGCGGGCGCCGCCGCGCGCGGCGTGCTGCTCGCGGCGCGACCGCCGCGGCCGCGGGTCGGACGGGTCCGCTCGCGCGGCTCGGTGCGCGCGCTGCCCGGACGCTCACCAAGCTGCTCGCCGCGATAGATCCAGACCTTCACGCCGATGCGGCCGTAGGTCGTGCGGGCGTGCACCATCCCGTAGCTGATGTCGGCGCGCAGCGTGCCCAACGGCACGCGGCCCTCCTTGTCCCACTCGGTACGGCTCATTTCCGACCCGCCCAGGCGGCCCGAGACCTGGACCTTGACGCCCTTGGCCCCGGCCTTGATGGTGCGCTGGATCGACTGCTTGATCGCCTTGCGGAACGCAATGCGCCGCTCCAGCTGACCGGCCACGTTCTGGGCAACCAGCACCCCGTCGAGCTCCGGCTGCAGCACTTCCTTGATCTCGAGCTTGACCTTCTTGTCGGTCAGCTTGCCGACCGCAGTGCGCAGCGCCTCGACGTTCGCGCCACCCTTGCCGATGACGATTCCCGGCTTCGCCGAATGAACGGTGACGGTCACGTGGTTGATGCCGCGCTCGATCTCGAGCTGGCTGACGCTGGCGTTCGACAGTTGTTTGCCCACGAGCTGCCGGATCTTCATGTCCTCCTGCAGCAGGGTCGCGTAGTCGCGGTCCGCGTACCACTTCGCCAGCCAGGGCTTGATGATGCCAATCCGGAAGCCGTACGGGTGAACCTTGTGACCCATCTACGACTCCTCTCGGTCAGCCACGGCGATGGTGATGTGGCTGGTTCGCTTCAGAATTTTGAAGTAGCGGCCCTGCGCACGCGGTCGCCCGCGCTTGAGGGTCGGCCCCTCGTCGGCCACCGCGCTGACGATGCGCAGCTCATCGGCCGACAGGTTGAAGTTGTTCTCGGCATTGGCCGTGGCGCTCTTCAGCACCTTGGCCACGTCGCGGGCAGCCGCGTTCGGCAGGAAACGCAGGATGGCAGCAGCCTCCTCGACCTGCTTGCCCCTGATCAGGTCCGTTACCAGCTTCACCTTGCGGGGGCTGATCCGGACGTACCTGGCGGTCGCGCTCACTCGCATCGGTCAGCTCCTACTTGGGCGCCGAAGAGCGCTCGGTGGCCTTGCCATGACCACGGTAGTGACGCGTGGGTGCGAACTCGCCAAGCCGATGCCCGACCATGTTCTCGGTGAGGAACACGGGCACGTGCCGACGGCCGTCGTGGACGGCGATGGTGTGACCGATCATCTGCGGGAAGACCACGCTGGCGCGCGACCAGGTCTTCAGCACCTTGCGCTCGTTGCGCTTGTTCATCTCGTCGATGCGGCCGAGCAGGCGCGCTTCGACGAATGGTCCCTTCTTGGTGGAACGACTCATCTATCGGCTCCTAACCCCGTCCGTACCGACGGCGGACGATCATCTTGTTGCTCGGATTTGCCTTGGCGCGGGTGCGCAGGCCCATGGCCGGCTTGCCCCACGGCGTCTTGGGTGGCATGCCGGTCGGCGACTTGCCCTCGCCACCGCCGTGGGGATGGTCGTTTGGATTCATCACCACGCCGCGCACCGACGGGCGACGGCCCATGTGGCGGCTGCGCCCGGCCTTGCCGATCTTCTGGTTCTCGTGGTCCAGGTTGCTCACCTGGCCGATGGTGGCCATGCACTCGACGCGCACCCGGCGCACCTCACCGGAGGGCAGTCGGATGGTGGCGTGATCGCCTTCCTTGGCCAGCAGCTGCGCGCTGCTCCCCGCGCTGCGCACGATCTGGCCGCCGCGCCCGGCGGTGAGCTCCACGTTGTGGATCTGGGTGCCGAGAGGGATGCGCGCCAGCGGCAGGGCATTGCCGGTGCGCGCCTCGACGTCGCCGCCCGACGCGACCGTGTCGCCCACGCCCAGGCCGTGCGGCAGGAGCATGTAGCGCTTCTCGCCGTCGGCGTAGTGCAGCAGGCCGATGCGTGCGGAGCGATTCGGGTCGTACTCGACCGTGGCGATGCGGGCCGGCACGCCCAACTTGTCGCGCTTCCAATCGATGATGCGGTACAGCCGCTTGTGGCCGGCGCCCTGGTGACGGACCGTCAGCTTGCCCTGCGCGTTGCGCCCGGCGCTGCGCACCATCTTCTCGGTGAGCGGCTTGTGCGGACTCTTGGTCGTGATCTCGTCGAACGTCGAGCGCGTCATCTGACGGACGCCCGGGCTCGTGGGTCGATAGCTTCGTAGTGGCATGGCTTCCTTACACCGCCTCGAAGAGTTCGATCTTCTGGCCGGCGGCGAGGGTCACCACCGCCTTGCGCCAACCCGGCACCGTGCCCGGCGTCTTGCGACCGCGCCGCTTCTGCTTGGGCTGCACGGAGATGACATGCACGGCGAGCACGTCGACCTTGAACTCGGCCTCGACGGCGTCCTTGATCTGGAACTTGTTCGCGTCGCGGGCGACCGCGAACGTGTAGTTGCTTCGCTCCGCCTGGGCGACGCTCTTCTCGCTGATGACCGGGCGCAGCAGGATGTCATGCAGGCTTGCCGCGCTCACGCGTACACCTCCTGGGCTCGCTGCAGCGCTGCCTGGCTGAAGACGATCGTGTCGGCCTCGAGCAGGTCGACCACGTTGAGGCTGTCGGCCAGAATGACCCGGACGTGCTGCAGGTTGCGCGACGAGCGCTCCACCGTCTCGTCGCGATCCGCCAGGACGAGGAGCACCTTGCCCTCCGCCTTCCAGCCGGCGAGCCGCTCGATGAAGTCGCGCGTGCGGATCTCCTCGAGGTCGAATCCCTCGACCACGCGCAGTGCGCCGTCGGCCTGCTTGGCCGAGAGCACGCCGCGCAGCGCCGCGCGCCGCATCTTGGCATTGAGCTTCTGATCGAAGCTGCGCGGGTGCGGTCCGAAGACCACGCCGCCGCCCGCCCATTGCGGGGAGCGCCGGCTTCCCTGTCGGGCGCGGCCGGTCCCCTTCTGGCGCCATGGCTTGGCGCCGCCACCGGAGACCTCGCCGCGGGTCAGCGTGTCGGCGGTGCCCACGCGGCGGCCGGCGAGCTGGCGCAGCACGGCCTGGTGGATCAGGGCTTCGTTGATCGGCGCGTCGAACAGGGATTCGACCAGGTCGACCTGGCCCGACTCCTTGCCGGCCGCCGTGAGGAGCTTCGTCTCGGGCATCGTCACTTGGCCTTCTGCACCAGCAGGAGGCCATTGCGCGCGCCGGGGACTGCTCCCCTCACCAGAATGAGGTTGCGCTCCGCGTCGACGCGGACGACCTTCAGCTTCTTGACCGTGATCTGCTCGTGGCCCATGTGCCCCGCCATGCGCGTGTTGAGGAAGACGCGGCCTGGCGTGGTGCCGGCGCCCACCGAGCCGGGGGCGCGATGGTGGTCCGAGCCATGTGTCTTGGGACCGCGGCGGAAGTTGTGCCGAGCGATCACGCCGGCGAAGCCCTTGCCCTTGCTGACGCCCGTGATGTCGACCAGGTCGCCGGCCTCGAAGAGGCTGACCTCGAGCTGCTGGCCCGCCTCGTAGCCATCGGTCGCCTCGACGCGCACCTCGCGGACGCTGCGCGGACGCTGATGCTCCTTGGCGAGCTGACTGAACTGGCCGGCCACCGGCCGGGTCATGCGCTTCGCCGTACCCGCGCCGAGCTGCAGGGCGGCATAGCCGTCCTGCTCCGGGGTGCGGAGCCGCGTGACCGTGTTCGGGGTCGCCTCGATGACGCTCACCGGCACGACGCTCCCATCGTCGCCGAAGAGGCGCGTCATGCCCAGCTTCCTTCCGATCAATCCTGCCGGCACTGCTTTCGCTTGCTTCCTTCCTGTTTCGCTCGTCGCGGTGGACCGGGGGCACGGCCCCCGACCGGTCACATCTTGATTTCGATATCCACGCCCGCGGCGAGGCTCAGCCGCATCAGCGCATCCACCGTCTTGGTCGAGGGATCGATGATGTCGATCAGGCGCTTGTGGGTTCTGATCTCGAACTGCTCGCGGCCGTCCTTGTGCACGAATGGTCCGCGAATGACCGTGTACTTCTCGATCCGAGTCGGTAGCGGGACCGGTCCCGCAATGTCGGCACCGGTCCGCTGCGCGGTCTCCACGATCTGCTCGGCCGACTGGTCGAGCAGCTTGTGGTCGTACGCCTTCAGACGGATGCGGATGCGCTGCTTGGCCATCGCGTTACGCCGTCAGCTCGGTGATCACGCCGGCACCCACCGTGTGGCCGCCCTCGCGAATGGCGAAGTGCAGTCCCTGCTCGATGGCGATCGGGGTGATGAGCTCCACGTCGATGTTGACGTTGTCGCCGGGCATGATCATCTCGACGCCGGCGGGCATCTGGATCGCTCCGGTGACATCGGTCGTGCGCAGGTAGAACTGCGGTCGGTAGCCGGCGTAGAACGGGGTATGCCGGCCGCCCTCCTCCTTGCTGAGGACGTAGACCTCGGCCTTGAACTTGGTGCCCGGCTTGACGCTGCCGGCCTTGGCCAACACCTGGCCGCGCTCGAGCTCTTCGCGCTCGATGCCGCGCAGCAGCAGGCCCACGTTGTCGCCGGCCTGGCCCTCGTCGAGCGTCTTCTTGAACATCTCGACGCCGGTCACCACCAGCGAGCGGTTCTTGGCGTGGATGCCGACGAGCTCGACGCTCTCGCCGGTCTTGACCATGCCGCGCTCGATGCGACCGGTCGCCACCGTGCCGCGGCCCTTGATCCCGAACACGTCTTCGATCGGCATCAGGAACGGCTTGTCGGTCTCGCGCAACGGGGTCGGGATGTAGGAGTCCACCGCGTCCATCAGGTTCTTGATGGACTCGTACTCGGGCGCGGCCTGGTCGGTGCTCGTCGACTCGAGCGCCTTGAGCGCCGAGCCGCGGATCACCGGGATGTCGTCGCCGGGGAACTCGTACTTGCTGAGGAGCTCGCGCACCTCCATCTCGACCAGGTCGATCAGCATCTCGTCGTCGACCATGTCGACCTTGTTGAGATACACGACCAGCGCCGGGACCTCGACCTGGCGCGCCAGGATGATGTGCTCGCGTGTCTGGGGCATCGGGCCGTCCGCGGCCGACACGACCAGCACCGCGCCGTCCATCTGGGCGGCACCGGTGATCATGTTCTTGATGTAGTCGGCATGGCCGGGGCAGTCGACGTGGGCGTAGTGCCGGTTGGCGGTCTGGTACTCGACGTGGCTGATGGCGATCGTGATGCCGCGCTGCCGCTCCTCGGGAGCATTGTCGATCTGGTCGAAGGCGCGGAAGTCAGCCCCGCCCGAGAGGGACAGGTACTTCGTGATCGCTGCCGTCAGCGTGGTCTTGCCGTGGTCGACGTGACCGATGGTGCCGACGTTCACGTGCGGCTTGCTGCGGTCGAACTTCTGCTTTGCCATGGTGTGTCCTTCGTAGCTCCTGTTCTTTCGCTCGCCTAGCTCTTCGACTTTGCGATCAGCTCGTTGGCAATACTGGTTGGGACTTCCGCATAGCGGGAGAACTCCATTGAATACACGGCGCGCCCCTGGGTCATGCTGCGCAGCTCGGTGGCGTAGCCGAACATCTCGGCCAGCGGCACCGTCGAGCGAATCACGCGCGAGGTCCCTCGCTCGTCCATCCCCTCGATCTGCCCACGGCGCGCATTCAGGTTACCGATGACGTCGCCCATGAACTCATCGGGGCAGACGACCTCGACCTTCATGACCGGCTCGAGGATGGTTGGATTGGCCTTCTGCACGGCCGCCTTGGCGGCCATCGAGCCAGCGATCTTGAAGGCCATCTCCGAGGAGTCAACCTCGTGGTACGAGCCGTCGATGAGGGTCGCGCGGACGTCGATCACGGGGAAGCCGGCGATCACGCCGCCGGCCAGCGCGTCACGGATCCCCTCGGAGACCGGCTTCCAGTACTCCCGTGGCACGGCGCCACCGACGACCTTGCTGACGAACTCGAAGCCGCTGCCGCGCTCCAGCGGCTCGAGGGTGATGACGGCGTGCCCGTACTGACCTTTGCCACCGGTCTGGCGCACGAAGCGGCCCTCGGCCTCGACCGCCTTGCGGATCGACTCGCGGAAGCTGACCTGCGGCCGCCCGACGTTGGCCTGCACCTTGAACTCGCGCAGCATGCGGTCGACCAGCACCTCGAGGTGCAGCTCGCCCATGCCCGCGATGCGGGTCTGGGAGCTCTCCTGGTCGGTGCTGACCCGGAAGGTCGGATCCTCCTCGGCCAGGCGCTGCAGTGCGATCGCCATCTTGTCCTGGTCGGCCTTGGTCTTGGGCTCGACCGCCAGCTCGATGACCGGCTCCGGGAAGCTGATCGACTCGAGCACGATGGGCTTCGACTCGTCGCACAGTGTGTCACCGGTGAAGGTGTTCTTGAGGCCCACCGCCGCGGCGATATCGCCGGCGCCAATGGAATCGATCTCTTCCCGATGGTTGGCGTGCATCTGCAGGATCCGGCCGACGCGCTCGCGATGGCCCTTGGAGCTGTTGTAGACGTACGAGCCGGTCTTCAGCGTGCCGGAATAGACCCGGAAGAAGGCCAGCTTGCCGACGTACGGGTCGGCGGCGATCTTGAAGGCCAGCGCCGCGAAGGGCGCCTGCGGATCCGTCTCACGGGAGGTCTCCTCGCCGTTGCGCGGATCGGTCCCGCTCACCGGCGGCACGTCGAGCGGCGAGGGCAGGTAGTCGATCACCGCGTCGAGCATCGGCTGGACGCCCTTGTTCTTGAGGGCCGAGCCGCACAGCACCGGCACGAGCGCGTACGCCAGCGTGCCGGCGCGCAGCGCACGCCGGATCTGGTCCGCCCCGATCGCCTCGCCGTCGAGGTACTTGCTCGCGATGTCGTCGTCGAGATCGGCCAGCGCCTCGATCATCTTGTCGTGCCACTCTCTGGCCTGGGCGACGTACTCGTCGGGGATCTCGCCGACATCGATCTCGTCGCCAAGGTCGCTGCCGTAGCTGATCGCCTTCATGTTGATCAGGTCGATCACGCCGCGGAACTTGTCCTCGGCGCCCATCGGTACCTGGAGTGGCACGGCGTTGGCGCCCAGGCGTTCGTGGATCATGTCGACCACCCGCCAGAAGTCGGCGCCGGTACGGTCCAGCTTGTTGACGAAGCAGAAGCGCGGCACGTGGTAGCGGTCAGCCTGCCGCCAGACCGTCTCGGATTGCGGCTCGACCCCGGCGACCCCGTCGAAAACGACCACCGCACCGTCCAGCACGCGCAGGCTGCGCTCAACCTCCACCGTAAAATCCACGTGGCCGGGCGTGTCGATCAAGTTGATGCGGTAATCGGACCAGAAGCAGGTCGTGGCAGCCGCGGTGATGGTGATCCCCCGCTCCTGCTCCTGCTCCATCCAGTCCATCGTCGCGGCACCCTCGTGCACCTCGCCGATCTTGTAGATCTTCTTGGTGTAGAACAGGATCCGCTCGGTGACGGTCGTCTTGCCGGCGTCGATGTGGGCAATGATGCCGATGTTACGGGTGCGCTCGAGGCCCGCATGCTTGGGAGTGGTGTTCGGTCGTCCCGTGACCGTGCCGGCTGTCATCGGCCTACCACTTGAAATGGCTGAAGGCCTTGTTGGCCTCTGCCATCCGATGCGTGTCCTCGCGACGCTTGACTGCCGCGCCAACGCCGTTGGCGGCGTCCATGAACTCCGAAGAGAGCTTCTCCGACATGCTCTTGCCATTGCGCTTGCGTGCCGACTCGATCAGCCAGCGCATGCCCAGCGAGATGCGCCGATCCGCGCGGACCTCGACCGGGATCTGGTACGTGGAGCCGCCGACCCGCTTGGGCTTGACCTCGATGAGCGGCATCGCGTTGCGCAGCGCCTGCTCCATGACCTCGATCCCGGAGCGGCCGGCCTGCTGCTCGCAGCGCGCGATGGCGCCTTCCAGGATGCGGCTGGCGAGCTGTCGCTTGCCGCCATGCATGAGCTTGTTGGTGAACTGGTCGAGCGTCAGCGCGGTACCGACCAGCTGCTCCTCGTACTTGCTCTTGCGAGCGACCGTCGGACGTCGTGGCACCTGGCTAGGCCTTCCCGGCCGACTTCGCGCCGTACTTGCTGCGGCTCTGCTTACGGTCGCGCACGCCGGCGGCATCGAGCGTCCCACGCACGATGTGGTACTTCACCGCTGGCAGATCCTTGACCCGACCGCCACGCACCAGGACCACCGAGTGCTCCTGCAGGTTGTGTCCCACGCCGGGAATGTAGGCGGTGACCTCCATCCCGTTGGTGAGGCGCACGCGCGCGACCTTGCGAAGCGCCGAGTTCGGCTTCTTCGGGGTGCGCGTCATGACCTGCAGGCAGACGCCACGGCGCTGAGGCGCACCACGTCCCTCGGACGTGGTCTGCTTGAGGGTGTTGAACGTCCGGCGCAGTGCCGGAGCCTTCACCTTCTTATGGACCGGCTTGCGGCCCTTGCGCACCAGCTGGCTGATCGTGGGCAACGGTGAGAACCTCGCGTTCGTTCGCTCGTGAATCGTTGATTGGCTTGACTTCGACGACCGCCGAGCGGGCCGCACGATCCCTAGAGTCAAGGACCGATGGGGCTCAAAAGCACGACGTCGGGTGCCCTCTCGGACACACTCACAGGGTCTCGCGGCAAGGCGAGACACCGAAGGCGGAGTATAGGGCTCGCTGAGCACGAGTGTCAACCGCGCGACCAGTGCTTACCGCACAGCTCCGCGAGGGCCGCAGCTCCCGCATCGCAGAACTCGCAATCCCGCCCAGCTGCGCGGAAGGGGGCGCCGATCAGCGCCCCCTTCCCTCCGCCGCCCTCTGGCTACTTCTTGGCGGTCGCCGGCTCGCGCTTGGCCTTCGCGGCCGGCTTGGCCCGCTTCGTGGCCGCCTTCGCGCCATCGACCGAACCGGATTCGATCGCGTCGAACACCTCCTCGGTCACCTCGGCGGCGACCTCGCTCCCGCCGCCAGCGTCCATCAGCTCCGCCGCCGAGTCGCCGGCCCGCTCAGCCGCATCGGCCGCCTCGTCGGGCTCGATCACGCCGTCGTGATCGCTGTCGACGTCGCCGGTCAGGAAGGCACGCGCCGCTTCGCGCTCGCGTAGCTCCTCGGCGGCCTCCGGCGACAGCTCACGGGCCCTGGCCGCCACCGCGGCACGGGCCGCGGCGCCGGTTCCGGCCGGGATCAGCTTGCCGATGATCACGTTCTCCTTGAGGCCCCGCAGGTGGTCCTTGGCGCCATTGATGGCCGCCTCGGTCAGCACCCGCGTCGTCTCCTGGAAGGAGGCGGCGGCGAGGAACGAGGAGGTGTTCAGCGAAGCCTTGGTGACACCCAGCAGGACCGTCTGCGCCGTGGCGGGCTCGCCGCCCTCGGCCAGGATCCGGTTGTTCTTCTCCTCGAACTCGAAGCGATCGATCAGCTCCGACGGCAGCAGCTCGGTGTCGCCGGCGCTGTCCACGGTCACCTTGCGCAGCATCTGCCGCACGATGATCTCCACGTGCTTGTCGTGGATCGTCACGCCCTGTGACTTGTAGACCTTCTGGACCTCGGTCACCAGGAAGCGCTGCACCGTGTCCACGCCCTTGATCAGGAGCAGCTCCTTGGGATTCAGCGAGCCCTCGGTCAGCGCGTCGCCGGCGGTGACCTCGTCGTTGGTGTCGACCCGCAGCCGCGCCGAATGCGCCACCGCGTACTCGCGGGTGTCAACGTCCTCGGAGTGCAGCGTCAGGGTGTTGCCCTTCTTGGTGACGCGGCCCGCGGACGGTGCCTTGACCTCGACCAGCTCCTCCCCTTCGCCCAGCCGCGCGAGCAGCTGGCCCTCGCCCACCTCGTCGCCCGAGGCGACCAGCACCTCGTGCTGCGGGCTGAGCTTGATGGGCATGTCGTAGGTGTCGCGGTGCGTGATCCGCACCGTGATCGGCTGATCCTGTCCGGTGCGCAGCACCTCGACCGTTCCGTCGATCTCGGTCATCTGCGCCTGGCCCTTTGGATTGCGCGCCTCGAAGAGCTCCTCGACGCGCGGCAGACCCTGGGTGATGTCCTCGCCGGCAACCCCGCCGGTATGGAACGTCCGCATCGTCAGCTGCGTGCCCGGCTCACCGATCGACTGGGCCGCGATGATGCCCACCGCCTGGCCCAGCTCGACCAGGTTGCCGGTTGCCAGGTTGCGGCCGTAGCACATGCGGCACACGCCGTGGCGCGCGACGCAGGTGAGCGGTGAACGGGCGCTGATCCGATCGATCTTGCTCGCCTCGATGCGCTCGATGGCCACCTCGTCGATCTCCGCGTTGCGCGGCACGATCGTCTCGCCGCTGGCCTCGTCGACCACGTCGAGGGCCGCCATGCGGCCGATCAGCCGATCCACGAACGGCTCGGGGATCTGCTCCGACTCCTCGCGGGTGACCCACGTCCCAATATCGGTACCGCAGTCCTCCTCGCGGGTGATGACGTCCTGCGCCACGTCCACCAGTCGCCGGGTCAGATACCCGGAGTCGGCGGTGCGCAGCGCCGTATCCGCCAGGCCCTTGCGGGCACCGTGGCTGGAGATGAAGTACTCGAGGACGGTCATTCCCTCGCGCAGGTTGCTGCGGATCGGCAGGTCGATGATGCGTCCCGACGGATCGGCCATCAGGCCGCGCATGCCGGCCAGCTGGTGCACCTGGGTCACGTTGCCCCGGGCGCCCGAGTGGGTGATCATCCACACCGAGCCGCGACGGTCGAGGCCGTCGAGCATCTTGCGGGTGACCTCATCAGTCGTGTCGCGCCAGACGTCGACCGTCTGGTTGTAGCGCTCCTCCTCGGTGATGAAGCCGCGGCGGAACTCGCGATCGATGTCGATGACCTGCTTGTCGGCATCGGCCAGCAGCTGCGCCTTCTCGACGGGGACCTGCATGTCCTCGATGCCGATGGTGATGCCGGCGACCGTGGCGTAGTGGAAGCCGACACCCTTGATGCCGTCGACCAGCGACACGGTGGCGCTCGGACCGAGCTCGCGGTAGCACTGCGCGATCAGCGCCTTGAGGCCCTTGCGGTCCATGACGCGGTTCACGTAGCCAAGCTCATGCGGGATGACCGTGTTGAAGATCACGCGACCCGGGGTCGTGTCGATCAGCCGGTGGACCAAGCCGCCGCTGCCATCCTCGCCCGCGGCGGGATCCCAGACGTCGAGCTCGACCTTCACCTTGGCCTGCACGTGAACGTGCCCCAGGTGGGTTGCCATGATCGCCTCGTCGGCGCTCGAGAAGGCCTTGCCCTCACCCTTGATCGGGTCCTCGCCCTTGCGCCGTGCGGTGCTGTCGACGGTCAGGTAGTAGCAGCCCAGCACCATGTCGTGGGTCGGGCTGACCACCGGCGAGCCGTCGGCCGCCGAGAGCAGGTTCTGGGTCGAGAGCATGAGCTCCTTGGCTTCCTTCTGCGCCGCGCTCGAGAGCGGCACGTGGACCGCCATCTGGTC
Source organism: Candidatus Limnocylindria bacterium (assembly GCA_038253355.1). Taxonomy (GTDB): domain Bacteria; phylum Chloroflexota; class Limnocylindria; order QHBO01; family QHBO01; genus JAICUY01. The sequence goes on along the minus strand of JBBSHF010000029.1, from coordinate 7,093 downwards.
ACCGTCGAAGTCGGCGTTGAAAGCAAAGCAGACCAGCGGATGGATCTGGATCGCCGAGCCCTCGACCAGCACCGGGATGAAGGCCTGGATGCCCAGCCGATGCAGCGTGGGCGCGCGGTTCAGCAGGACCGGGTGGTCCTTGATGACATCCTCGAGCACGTCCCAGACCTCGGGACGAACCCGCTCGACGATGCGCTTGGCGCTCTTGATGTTGTGCGCGAAGCCCTTCTCGACCAGCTCGCGCATGACGAACGGCTTGAACAGCTCGAGCGCCATCTTCTTGGGCAGCCCGCACTGGTGCAGCTTCAGCTCCGGCCCGACCACGATCACCGAGCGGCCCGAGTAGTCGACGCGCTTGCCCAGCAGGTTCTGGCGGAATCGGCCCTGCTTGCCCTTGAGCATGTCCGACAGGCTCTTGAGCCTATGGTTGCCGGTGCCGGCGATGGCCCGGCCGCGTCGCCCGTTGTCGATCAGCGCGTCGCACGCCTCCTGGAGCATCCGCTTTTCATTGCGGATGATGATCTCCGGCGCCTCGAGATCAAGCAGCCGGCTCAACCGATTGTTGCGGTTGATCACCCGCCGATACAGGTCGTTGAGGTCGGAGGTCGCGAAGCGCCCGCCGTCGAGCTGCACCATGGGGCGCAGGTCGGGCGGGATGACCGGCAGGGTGGAGAGGATCATCCACTCTGGCCGCGCGCCGCTCTTGCGGAACGCCTCGATCAGGCGCAGCCGCTTGATCGCCTTCTTGCGACGCTGGCCGGTGGTCTGGCGCATCTCGACATGAAGCTTCTGCGCCAGGTCATCGAGGTTCATCTGCTCGATGATCTTCTTGACCGCCTCGGCGCCCATGCCGGCATCAAAGAGCCGACCGTAGTGCTCGGTCAGCATGCGGTACTCGGACTCGCTCAGGGTCTGCATCACCTTGATGTCAGAGACCTGTGCCCGGGCGTTGCGCGCCGCGAGCTTGGCATTGTCGGTCTCGCGGGCGACCTGCTCGCGCTCCGTGACAAGCGCCTCGTCGATCCCGCCGGTCATGTCGGAGATGGCGGTGTCGAGCTTCTCACGGGCGCGCTGCTGCGCGGCCGTGACCTCGCCCTCGACCGCGGCGACCTCGCCCTTGACGACCTCGCGCAGCTTGGCCAACGCGTCCTTCGCCGTGTCGCCGCTGCGGGCGATCACCTCTCCAGTGGCCGCGAACACCACGTCGTCGGCGACGGTCTTGCCGCCCGCCTTGATGGTGGCCTCGACCTGCTGAGCCGCGGTCCGCAGCTCCTCGGTCCGCGAGGCAAGCTGCTCGTCGAGCCGCTGCTTCTCGGCTGCATGGCCGCCCTCGACCTCGGCACGCTTGTCGGCGACCGCTGCCTCGAGCTCGGCGCGCTTCTCGTTGACCACCGCCTGCGCGCTCGAGATGCGCTCGTTCATCTCCTCTTCGACGCGCGCCAGCGCCTTGCCGCGTTCGTGCTCATCGACGCGCGTCACGACGTACAGCGCGAAGTAGAGGATGCGCTCCAGGTTGCGTGGGCTGATGTCGAGCAGGATGCCAAGCCGGCTAGGGGTGCCCTTGAAATACCAGATATGGCTCACCGGCGAGGCGAGCTTGATGTGGCCCATCCGCTCACGGCGCACCTTGCTGCGGGTGACCTCCACGCCGCACTTGTCGCAGATGATGCCCTTGTAGCGGATGCGCTTGTACTTACCGCAGTAGCACTCCCAGTCCTTGGTCGGACCGAAGATGCGCTCATCGAAGAGCCCGTCCTTCTCCGGCTTGAGGGTGCGGTAGTTGATGGTTTCCGGCTTCGTCACCTCGCCCGACGACCAGCTCTTGATCTGATCGGGGGACGCGAGACTGATGCGGATCGCGTCGAAGTTGTTGACTTCCAGCATGAGCGGCTAGGACTCCTGCGGCTGATCGCCGACATTGGCAGACCCGCCTGGGCCGAGCTCGGCCCAGGCAGTGATGATCGAGGCGTGGTCGACCGGCGCCCGTGCGCCGGCCATCGGTCTACTCTTCAAAACCCTGGAGATTGATGCCGCCGAGGTCGGGCAGCGGGTAGCTGCCGGTGTCCTCGATGAAGCGGATCTCCTCTTCATTCTCATTGAGGATCTCCACCGAGAGGCCGAGCGCCTGGAGCTCCTTGATGAGCACCTTGAACGATTCGGGCACGCCCGGTGGGTTGATCTCCTCGCCCTTGACGATGGCCTCGTACGTCTGCACGCGGCCCATCACGTCGTCGGACTTGACGGTCAGCAGCTCCTGCAGGATGTTGGCAGCCCCGTACGCTTCGAGCGCCCAGACCTCCATCTCTCCGAAGCGCTGGCCGCCGAACTGTGCCTTGCCGCCGAGCGGCTGCTGGGTGATCAGGCTGTACGGTCCGGTCGAACGTGCGTGGATCTTGTCCTCGACCAGGTGGTGCAGCTTCAGCATGTAGATCCAGCCGACCGTGACCCGATGGTCGAAGCGCTCGCCGGTGCGGCCGTCGAACAGGATCGTCTTGCCGTCGGTCGGCAGACCGGCCTGGCGCAGCCGATCGTCGATCTGATCCTCGCCGGCGCCGTCGAAGACGGGGGTTGCCGCCTTCAGGCCAAGCACCTTCATGGCCCAGCCCAGGTGCGTCTCGAGGATCTGACCGATGTTCATCCGGCTCGGCACGCCAAGCGGGTTGAGCACGATGTCGACGGGCGTGCCGTCCGGCATGAACGGCATGTCCTCGATGGGCAGGATCTTGGCGATGACGCCCTTGTTGCCATGGCGTCCGGCCATCTTGTCGCCGACCGCGATCTTGCGCTTCTGCGCAACGCTGATCCGCACCAGGCGGTTCACGCCGGGCATCAGCTCGTCGCCGCCCTCGCGGCTGAACTGGCGCACGTTGACCACGATCCCGCGCTCGCCGTGCGGCAGGCGCAGCGAGCTGTCCTTCACCTCGCGGGCCTTCTCCCCGAAGATTGCCCGCAGCAGGCGCTCCTCGGCCGTCAGCTCGGTCTCGCCCTTCGGCGTGATCTTGCCGACCAGGATGTCGCCGGGCGTGACCTCGGCACCCTCGTAGATGATCCCGTCCTCATCGAGGTTGTGCAGCGATTCGTCGCCCACGTTCGGGATGTCGCGGGTGATCTCCTCGGGACCCAGCTTGGTGTCGCGGGCCTCGATCTCGTGCTTCTCGATATGGATGCTGGTGAACAGGTCGTCCTTGACGAGTCGCTCGCTGATGACGATGGCGTCCTCGTAGTTGCCGCCCTCCCAGGGGAGAAAGGCGACCAGGATGTTCTGGCCCAGCGCCATCTCGCCCGCATCGGTCGAGGACGAATCGGCCAGCACCTGGTCGAGGGCCACCCGGTCGCCGACGTCGACGATGGGTCGCTGGTTGATGCAGGTGCCCTGGTTGGAGCGCACGAACTTCTTGAGCTTGTAGGTGTCGCGCACGTCGCCCTCGTCGCGCTCGACCTGGATGTAGTCGGCGGTCACGCTGACCACCGTCCCACCCGCCTTGGCGACCACGACCTGCTGCGAGTCGAAGGCGGCGCGGTACTCCACGCCGGTGCCGACCAGCGGCGCCTCGGGCTGCAGCAGCGGCACGGACTGCCGCATCATGTTCGAGCCCATCAGCGCACGGTTGGCGTCGTCATGCTCCAGGAACGGGATCATGGCGGTGGCCACGCTGACGATCTGCTTGGGGCTGACGTCCATGTAGTCGACCTCGTCGACCGGCTCCATCAGGAATCGGTCGCGATACCGAACCATGGCCCGCTCCTCGACGAAGTGCTGGGTGTCGTTCAGCGGCGCATTGGCCTGCGCTATCGAGAACTTCTCCTCCTCCGAAGCGTCGAGGTACTCGATCTCGGAAGTCACCAGCGGCTTGATTCTGACCGATGCCAGCTTGTGCTCCTTGATCGCGGCCCAGATCCGCTCGTCGATCACCGTGCCGGCCCTGGCGATTGGCTTGGCGCCATCGCTGGGCACCAGGTCGTCGACCAGCGTCTCGCCGATCACCGTGGCCTGCTTGTCCTTGTGCGAGACCAGCTTGCGGACCTTGCGGTACGGCGTCTCGATGAAGCCATGCCGATTGATCTTGCCGTAGGTCGCCAGCGAGCCGATGAGACCGATGTTCGGCCCTTCGGGCGTCTCGATGGGGCACATCCGGCCATAGTGGCTGGGGTGCACGTCGCGGACGTCGAAGCCGGCGCGCTCGCGCGACAGGCCGCCCGGGCCCAGTGCGGAGAGACGCCGCTTGTTGGTGATCTCGGCCAGCGGGTTGGTCTGATCCATGAACTGGCTGAGCTGGCTGCCGCCGAAGAACTCCTTCATGGCAGCCACCACCGGCCGAATGTTGATCAGCGCGTTGGGGGTGGCCTGCTCCGAATCGGTGATCGTCATGCGCTCCTTGACGACGCGCTCCATGCGCAGCAGACCGATGCGGAACTGGTTCTGGATCAGCTCGCCGTTGGCGCGGATGCGCCGATTGCCGAGATGGTCGATGTCATCGGGCTCGCCACGGCCGTTGTTCAGCTCGATCAGCTTGCCGATGATCGCCACGATGTCGGTCCTGCTGATGACGCGCGAGTCGCGCGGGTTGGGGCTCTCCTCGGCGGGGAGCTCGATCTTCAGCTTGCGGGCGGCATCGCCCAGCGCCTTGTTCAGCTTGTAGCGGCCGACCCGACCGAGGTCGTAGCGGCGGAAGTTGAAGAAGAGGCTGGTGACCAGCGCCTTGGCGTTGTCGACCGTGGGCGGATCGCCCGGTCGCAGCTTCTTGTAGACCTCGATCAGCGCCTCGTCCTGGGTGCCGGCGGGATCCTTGTCCAGGGTCAGCGACACGAACGGATGCTCGGGGTTGTCATCGGCCGGTGCAAACAGGCGCAGGATCTCGGCGTTGTCCTCGAAGCCGACGGCGCGCAGCAGGGTGGTGACCGGGATCTTGCGCTTGCGGTCGACCTTGACGCTGAGCAGGTCCTTATTGCTGGTCTCGAACTCGAGCCAGGCACCACGATTCGGGATCACCTTGGCGGCAAACAGGTGCCGACCGGTGGCCGGATCCTCGGCGGCGGTGTAGTAGACGCCCGGCGAGCGCACCAGCTGGCTGACGACAACCCGCTCGGCGCCATTGATGATGAAGGTGCCCTGCTCCGTCATCCACGGGAAATCACCCATGAAGACGGTCTGGTGCTTGACCTCATCGGTCTCCTTGATGATGAGGTCGACCTCCACCTTCAACGGCTTCGAGTAGGTCAGGTCACGGGTGCGGCAATCCTCCTCGTTGAACTTCGGCTCCTCGAAGTAGAAGTCGCGGAAATGCAACTCGAGATTCTTGCCGGTGAAGTCGGTGATGGGGGTGATCTCGTCAAGCAGCTCGCGGAGGCCGGTCTTGACGAACCAATCGAATGATTCGGTCTGTGTCTGGATCAGGTTCGGGAGGGGAAGAACCTCCGGAATGTGCGAGAAATTCTCTCGGCGCGGGGCCAGCTCAAATCGGCTGGCGGGCTCGGCCAAAGCCATTCAGTACTCCTCGGAAAGGGCATAGTGGGGCGCGGACACGCGAACGAGAAGTATACCAAAGGATCCCGCTTCGTCAAGTGAAGCGCCCCCGAGTAATCGCGTCGTCCTGAACGCAGCCGTTAACGGCCGACAGCCCGCGATCATCGCCCGCGATTCGATCGTCCTGGTGCTGCACCGATGCTGGCGGCCAGCCCGCGATGATCGTCCGCCATTCTGGTGAGGCTGTGCGCCGGCATGGGACCGTTCCAGCGTCGTCCGCCATTCTGGTGAGGCTGTGCGCCGGCATGGGACCGTTCCAGCGTCGTCCGCCATTCTGGTGAGGGTGGCAGTCCGCAGGACGAGTCTGCCACGTCGGCTCACATCCTCCTGAGAATAGCGCGCCAGCGGCCGGCCACGGCCGAGCGCGCGGGGTCGGTTGTCCGAGTCGCCCGCCGCATCTGACGCGGCTCAGCGCGAGCGGCGACCACCCCGCTCAGCGATCATAGGTCAGGGCGAAGACCGTCTCCGTCAGCCATTTCCGGAACGACTCGTTGTCGCTGAACTGCTTGAAGAGTTCGGTGTCGTCCTTCAGCAGCGCGGTCATCACCCGGGCGAGGGCCTTGTCATGCTCAACGCGGGCGTTCTGCTTGTCGGAGTTCTGGCGCGCGTTGTAGTAGGCGGCGTCTTCCGCCACGCGCTTCGGGATCTCCTGGGTGACGAGGGCCTCGACGCGATCCTCGTCGCTCCAGCTGATGTTACCGAACTGGTCATTGAAGGCCGCCAGGATGTTCGACAGCCGATCCAGCTCCGGCTCGACGTGGTAGCCGGCGGCTCCTCCCGGCACCGGCTCGATCTCGGCATCGGCGTCCGGCAGCTGGATCCGCATCGTCGCCAGCTTCTCGACGCGGTAGCTGTCCATGTCGATCGTCTCGAGCAGGCCGCGCGACAGGTCCTCCTCCACCGGTGCCGGCAGTTTGAGCACCAGGAAGTTGAGGAAGATAGACAGCTTCTCCCAGTCGGCATTGGTGTACGGCAGGATCGATGACAGGAAGGCGTAGGTGCGCACGAAGCCCTTGGCTTGGCCCTTGAACTCGACCTGGCCGTCCTCGTCGAGCTGCTCCTTGTAGGCAGCCACGCAGGCGTCCAGGATCGGATCCAGCTGGTCGCGGTCGGCCTTGCCCAGGTACAGGTGCACAAAATCGTCGACCTGTTCCCGGGTGTAGACCTCGCGGTCATCGAGTGCCGCCTTGAGGTCGTGGAGCTTGTCGGCATCGGTCTCCTCGGCCAGGATCGTCATCCGGTAGTAAGGCGCGAACGCCTGCTCGATGGTGTCGGCGTCGTTCATGAAGTCGAGGACGAAGACATCGTGCTTCTGCGGGTGAGCCCGGTTCAGGCGGGACAGCGTCTGGACCGCCTTCACCCCGGACAGGACCTTGTCGACGTACATGGTGTGCAGCAGCGGCTCGTCATAGCCGGTCTGAAACTTGTCGGCGCACACCAGGAAGCGGTACGGGTCTTCGCGGATGCGAGCGGCGATCAGGTTCGACGGAAAGCCATTGAGCGACGCCTCGGTGACCTGCACCCCACCGTATTCGTGCTCTCCCGAGAAGGCGACAATTGACCGATACG
>JBBSHF010000028.1:0-21442 GCA_038253355.1 Candidatus Limnocylindria bacterium | reverse complement strand
GATGCACCCGCCGCATCAACCCGCGCCCGTAGCCGCTCTCTGGTGTCGGGTGATGCACCCGCCGCATCAACCCGCGCCCGTAGCCGCTCTCTGGTGTCGGGTGATGCACCCGCCGCATCTCTGTGTTAGGAACGCCCCTACTTCACCGCATCGAGGATCTCGGCCTGTAGGCCGCGGTAACTTTCCAGGAACTCAATCCGCTCGCGCTTGAAGCGCTCGACCCAGGCGCGGTAGTCGTCCAACCGTCCGGTGCGCTCGTAGAGGCGCCGGGGCTGGAGCTTTTCCGGATCGGAGATGCCTGGCACGGCGCTCGCCACCTCGTACCCGAAGTCCGGGTCGCGCTCCCAGCTGATCGTGCCCTCGGCGATCGCCTGCACGATGGCGCTCGAGTCCTCGATCTCGATCTTCTTGGTCGTCTGCGAGCCCTCCACTCCGCCCACGCGGCCGGTGTTGAGCAGGAAGACCCCGAAGTCGCAGCTGCCCAGCAGCTCGTGGAAGCGGTTGGCCTGCATCTCGTCGCGCAGCGGGAAGAACGGGTTGGTCCCCGGGACGCGCAGCGCCCTGCCCTCCTCGGCCTTGCCGCCGGCCGAGGTACCCATCGTCTCGCCGAGCATGAAGTAGGCGGCTGCCTGCTCGCGGGTCAGCCGCGCCACGGCGGGGATGATGTTGTCGTTGCGGTTGAGGATCAGCATGTCATCGACCGGACCGATCTCGCGCGGATCGCGCCAGATGCCCAGCGACGACATCGGGAAGGTGGCGCGTCCGTTCTTGGTGTACGAGGTGTCGAAGAAGTCGACCTCGCCACCGTCCGCCTTCTGCGAGACGTTCTCGAGGTACGCATCGGGCTTGACGACCGCGCCGTGGATGGCCGGCTCGTGCTTCGGATCCAGGCCGAAGGTCTTGGCGAAGCAGCCGTCCTCGGTGCCGACCACCGTTCCGCCCGGGAACAGACCGATGAAGTCGTCCTGCACCGGCTGGCTGCCGTTCTGTCGGGTGAATGTCGTGGTGGTCTTCCCGGTGCCGGAGAGGCCCACGATGAGGACCGTCTTTTCGTCGTCAGCGGTGGGGATGACCTTGCAGCCGGCGTGCATCGCCAGGCCGCCGGCAGCGTAGACCTTGGCGTTCCACATCCGCAGGCCGCCCTTCTTCGACTCGCCGAAGTAGTCGGAGTTCATCACTCGGCTGATGCCGGACTCCAGATCGACGCTGATCAGCCGGTCATCCGGGTAGGCGGGCATCGGCAGGTTGGGGGTGTAAGTCATCACGAACTCGGGATCCCACGCATCGGCCGATGCATCGGGCGCGAAGTAGAGCTGCTGCTGCATGCCGGCGATGTTGGCGTTGGCCTGCTCGATGTAGAGGCGCACTCGTGACCGATGATCGGGGTCGTTGCCGATGTAGCCGTCGACCACCAGCATGTCGTTCTGCGCGATGTACTCGTCCTGTGCCTTCGCCACGCGCGCCGCTTCCTCGCGGGTGATCGTCTGCGCCGTGTGCTGCTCCGGGTGGTCGCTGACGATGTAGGTCGATCCCACCGAGCGACTGGTTGCGCGCGTCTGGACGTTGTAGTTGCCGAAGCTCGTCTTCATGGCGTTGGGCATGCGGCTGGTCAGCTCCTGCAGCTCCGCGGCGGACGGGTTGTAGCGGACCGACTTGGCGGTGGGCAGCTTCGTCCCCCTGGGACCGGCGGGTGTGTTCGTAGCGGAGCGATCGGCAAGCATGCTCATCGCGTCTCCTTCCTGCTCAGGACGGTCAATCGCACAAGCGGGCGCGCGCATGTCGCGAAGCGGCCCGACGGGGAGTGGTCATGCCAATCGTAGCAAGATCGGTGCGCTCGTGGCGATCGGCCGAAGAGGTGGAGCGGGAGACGAGACTCGAACTCGCGACATCCACCTTGGGAAGGTGGCGCTCTACCAACTGAGCTACTCCCGCGCGGGGCGCCGAAATCATAACCTGCGGCGGCGGCTTCGCCGGACTTCAGGCCTCTTCGCCCAGCAGCAGGCGCCGATATGAGTCGTGCCGCTCGGCGGAGATGTGGCCCCCGGCGAGCGCGGCGCGGACGGCGCAGCGCGGCTCCTCGAGGTGCCGGCAGTCGTTGAAGCCACAGCGCCCCAGGTAGGGCTCGAACTCGCGGAAGCACCAGGCCAGCTCCGACGGCGCGATCTGCCAGAGCGCCAGCTCGCGCAGGCCGGGCGTGTCGGCCACGTAGCCGCCGCCCGATCCGTCGAGGGGATGCAGCTCGGCGACGGTCGTGGTGTGGCGTCCCTTGTGCAGCGCCTGGCTGACCTCGGCGGTCGCGATACGCAGGCCCGGCTGCAGCGCGTTGAGCAGCGTCGACTTCCCGACGCCCGAGGGTCCGCTGACGATGCTGACCCGGCCCGCCAGCCGCTTACGCAGTGCCTCCAGGCCGATGCCCTGCTTCGCGCTGACGTAGGCCACCGGGTAGCCGATGCGCTCGTATCGGTCGAACAGCGCACGCGCCCCGTCCTCGCCGCACAGGTCGACCTTGTTGACCACGATCACGGCGTCGACCTCGTTCGCCTCGGCGACGACCAGGAAGCGGTCGACCAGGCGCGGGTTGGGCATCGGATCGGCGCAGGCGAACACGATCAGCACCTGGTCGAGATTGGCGACCATGACGTCTTCCTTGGCCGTGCCGCCCGGACCGGGCTGGCGGCGGCTGAACTTCGAGAGTCGTGGCGCGACCGTCTCGATGACGCCGGTCGTATCGGTCAGGCGGGTGAGGCTGACGCGGTCGCCGATGACCGCCAGGTCGGTGTCGCGGCGTCCGCGCTTGGCACGGCCGCGCAGCTGGCATTCGATCATGCCTTCAGTCGTCTGGACGGAGCAGAAGCCGCTGCGGGCACGCAGGATGATGCCGTCGAGCAACGCGGGAGCTGAGATCAAGGGTGCATCTCCACTGAGTCGGTCGGTTGGCGTGGAACGCGCCCGGGAGCGGAGTGGAGGCGGCGAGGGGTCGCTCAGGACCGGAGCCATGCCTCGTGCAGGCGAGCGCGCGAGATCGAGAGGACGAGGACAGTCATCGGTTTCGCTCCTTTCGCCTGCGGGTGTGTCTGGCTTGCCTGCCGCACGGTACCGATGCGGTCGCGTGGCGTCAAGCGGTTCAGCGCCGCCGAAGGTGCAGATGTCGGTCGTGGTCGCGGTAAGCAAGTCGGGATGGTCGGCGTCGGCGATTTCACGCTCGACTGGGCCGACATTTCCGGCAGCATCGGTCCTGCCAGCGAGTTAACGCTGCTGAGACCGACATATGGCAGGTCGGCGAGCCAGCAGCGCCCGGTAGCATGACGTCGATGGACGAGATTTCGTGGCCGCCTGGGCATCCGGTTAGACCGATGCCTGCGGCCGACCGAAACGTCGACGTCCTGCTGATCGGCGGCGGTGTCGCATCGGTACGTTGCGCGCGGACCCTGCGCCGTCGCAAGTTCGCTGGCTCGATCCTGCTGGTCGGCGAGGAGCCGGAACTCCCCTACAACCGCCCGCCACTTTCCAAGGAGCTGCTGCGAGGCGACGTGCCTCGCGAGCTGATCGCTGCCGAGCCGGAGTCGTGGTACGAACGCCAGCGCGTCGAGGTCTTGACCGATGCCTCCGTCGTGTCGCTCGACCCCGACGCTCGCCTGGCTCTCCTGGCTGACGGCAGCTCGGTCCGCTTCGAGCAGTGCCTGCTGGCGACCGGCGCCAATCCGCGGCGCCCGCCAATCCCCGGCGCCGAGCATGCCCACCTGCTGCGCACGCTGGCCGACGCGCAGCTTCTGCGCAAGCTGGCGACCGATGGCGGGCGCGCCCTGATTGTCGGCGGCGGGTTCATCGGGGTCGAGGCGGCGGCGTCGCTGGCGGCCCGCGGAACGCGGGTGACGGTTCTCGAGATGGCGCCGGCGCTGTGGGGCGGCGTGCTGGGCCCGGAGCTCTCCGACTGGGCGGTCGACGTGCTGGCAATGGCCGGCGTCAACGTGCGGATCGGCGTCCGGGTCACCGCGCTCGATCCTGATGCCGCGTGGATCGGCGACGAACGCCTGCCCGCGGACCTGCTTGTCGCCGGCGTGGGGGTGACGCCGCGCATCGAGCTGGCGGTAGCGGCCGGGCTCGCGGTCGACGACGGTGTGGTGACCGACCAGCGGCATCGGACCAGCGCGGCGGGGATCTTCGCCGCCGGTGACGTGGCGCGTGTCGCGGGTCGACGGGTCGAGCACTGGCACGCGGCCCGCGAGGGCGGCGAGGCCGTCGCGCTGGCGATGCTCGGCGAGTCGGCGCCCGACCCGCAGGCGCCGTGGGTCTACTCGGAGTTCGCCGGCCACCTGCTCGACGTCGTTGGCTGGGCACCGGCGTGGGACGAGGCGCTGTCGCTCCACGACGGCCGCCTGATCGCGTATCTGGTCGATGGTCGCGTGGCTCAGATGGCGATCGTCAACTCGGCGGTCCCGGTCGAGCATGCGCGTGCCGTCGTCGTGGGCCGTCCCTCGCTCGCGGAGCTCGAGTCCGAGCCGTGGACGCCGGGGGTTCGGTTGCCATCGCGGTGACGCGAACGCCACACACCATCGGGCCATTCGCAATGGTTCTTGTTACAAATGGCGGAGGAGGCATGCGTGCCGCGGTCACGTTCGTGCTCACCGCGCTTGAAGCGAGCGGCCTGCAATGAGGCTTGGAACCGGGGACGGGTGGCCCTCGGGTGCTCCCTTGCGCAGGTCGAGCCGATGGGGGACAATGGCTCAACACCGACCAAATCAGTCGGGATTCAGCAAAACACCGAGGAACGATGGCCCTTCAGAATCCTGCCCTCAGCCAGATCCCCGACAGCTACAAGTATGGCTGGCACGATAGCGAGCAGCCGCTGCCTGTCTTCAAGAAGGGGCTGAACGCGGAGATCGTGGCGGAGATCAGCCGCATCAAGGGCGAGCCCAAGTGGATGACCGATCGGCGCCTGAAGGCGTATCGCCATTTCGAGGCGCGGCCGATGCCGACCTGGGGCGGCGATCTGGGCCAGATTGACTTCCAGGACATCTACTACTACGTCACCGGCACCAGCAAGGCCGTGCAGTCGTGGGACGACGTGCCCGACTACATCCGTCGCACCTACGACAAGCTGGGTATTCCCGAAGCTGAGAAGAAGTATCTCGCGGGCGTCGGTGGTCAGTACGACTCCGAGGTCGTGTACCACAACATCCAGGAGGAGCTCGAAAAGCAGGGCGTGATCTTCCTGGGCACCGATCAGGCGCTGCAGGAGTACCCGGAGCTATTCCGCGAGTACTTCGGGACCATCATCCCGGCCAACGACAACAAGCTGGCCGCGCTGAACACCGCCGTATGGAGCGGTGGAAGCTTCATCTACGTGCCCAAGGGCGTGCACGTCGAGCTGCCGCTGCAGGCGTACTTCCGGATCAACACCGAGAACATGGGCCAGTTCGAGCGGACGCTGATCATCGCCGACGAGGGCAGCAGCGTTCACTACGTCGAGGGCTGCACCGCGCCGACCTACTCGACCGCCAGCCTGCACAGCGCCGTGGTCGAGATCGTCGTCAAGAAGGGAGCGCGGGTGCGCTACACGACCATCCAGAACTGGTCGGCCAACGTCTATAACCTCGTCACCAAGCGCTCGACCGTCGAGGAGGACGGGGTGATGGAGTGGGTCGACTGCAACCTCGGTTCGCGCCTGACCATGAAGTACCCGTCCATCTACCTGATGGGCGAGCGTGCGCATGGGGAGGTGCTGTCGATCGCCTTCGCCGGCTCGGACCAGCACCAGGATGCGGGCGGCAAGATCATCCACGCTGCGCCCAACACGACCAGCCTGATCACCAGCAAGTCGATCTCGCAGGGCACCGGACGGACGAGCTATCGCGGCCTGATCAAGGTCTATCCCGGCTGCACACGCTCGAAATCGACGGTCCGCTGCGATGCGCTGATCCTCTCTGATGAGGCGCGCTCCGACACTTATCCGTACATGGAGATCGATGAGGAGGACGTCACCATCGGTCACGAGGCAACGGTCTCCAAGGTCGGGTCCGAGCAGCTCTTCTACCTGATGAGCCGTGGCATGAACGAGAACGAGGCGGCGGCCATGATCGTCAACGGCTTCATCGAGCCGATCGTCAAGGAGCTGCCGATGGAGTACGCGGTCGAGATGAACCGCCTGATCCAGCTCTCCATGGAAGGCGCCGTCGGGTGACGCTTCGACCGATGACTTCCGGACCGATCACCGTCCGGCCGGATGCCATCAGCCTGGACGCAGCCACGATCACCGGGATCAGCGACGCGCACGACGAGCCGCAATGGCTGCGTTCGCTGCGGCGTTCCTGGTGGGAGCGGGCCGAGGCGACGCCCTGGCCCACCGGCCAGGAGGAGGAGTGGCGCCGCACTTCGCTGGAGCAGCTGCCACGCAACCTCGAGCTGCTCACAGAGGCACCGGCGGTCGGCTGCGCGCTGGATGATGACCTGCGCGCCGCGGGGGTGATCTTCGCTGACCTGCACAGCGCCGTGCGCGAGCACGGCGACCTGCTGCAGCACTACCTGGGGACGGTCGACACGATCGCCTCGCACGCCAAGTTCTGGGCGTTGGCCCACGCCGCGTGGACCGCTGGCATCTTCCTGTACGTGCCCGCCGGCGTGGATATCGACCGCACCCTCTTCGCGCGCTCCGCGCAGCTGCGCGCCAACGTGGCCTTCTTCCCGTTGATGCTGGTGGTGGCCGAGGCCGGCTCCCGGGTCACGCTCATGGACGAGCATCTCTCGCCGGACGGTGAGGCGGGCTGGTTTGGCGGCATCGTCGACGTGCGAGCGGCCGAGGGTGCGTGGGTGCGCTATGCCAACCTGCAGCGGCTGGGCGACGCGACCTGGAACCTGGGCGCGCAGCGCGTGGATGTCGGCAAGGACGCCAACGTGACCACGCTCAACGCCGAGATCGGCTCGGCGGTGACCAAGGTCGGGCTGGACGCGCGGATGACCGGCAACGGCGGCGTCTCGCGGCTGCTGGGCCTGCTGGCCGCCGGCGATGACCAGCACATCGACATGAACAGTGTGCAGGACCTGTTCGGCTCGCACACGACCTCCGACCTGCTCTACCTGTCGGCGCTCTACGACCGTGCCAAGGCCAGCTTCTACGGCCTGCTGCGCGTGCAGCCGGAGGCGAAGGCGACCAGCTCCTACCAGGAGTGCCGCAACCTGCTCCTCTCGCCAGAGGCCGGCGCCGAGCCGATCCCGGCGCTCGAGATCCTGACCAACGACATCCTGCGCTGCGGCCACGGTGCGACCGCCGGGGCGATCGACCCGGTGCAGATGTTCTACGCGCAGTCGCGCGGCCTTGAGGCCGATCAGGCGGAACGCATGATCGTGCGTGGCTTCTTCGAGCAGGTCGTGGCGCAGATCGACTCCGAGGAGATCAAGGAGCGCGTCCTCGAGGCGCTCGCCGCGCGCATCGGCTCGGCCGACGTGGCGGACGGCGAGGAGGCTGCGTGATGGCCATCGAGCGGGCAACGGCCGGCTTCGCCACCGGGCTGCGGGCCGCCGACGTGACGCCGGGGACCGTGCAGGTCGTCGAGGTCGACGGCCGATCGCTGTGCATCGGGCTCACCGAGGATGGCGAGTGGGGCGCCATCGACAACGTGTGCACGCATGACGGCGGTGTGCTGGGCGAAGGCGAGCTGGATGACAACGCGGTCGAGTGCCCGCGCCACGGCGGCCGCTTCGACCTGTTCAGCGGACGCGTCCTGGCGCTCCCGCCGGTTCGGCCGGTGAACGCCCATGTCGCTCGCGTCGAGGGCGGGGAACTGGTCGTGGAGCTGTAACCATGAAGATCAGCACGCGCACCGAGTACGGCGTCCGCGTCCTGGTGACCCTGGCGCGCCGTGGCGCGGACGGGCCGCTCTCGCTGGCCGGCATCGCCAAGGCGGAGAGGCTGCCGCACGCCTACCTGGAGCAGCTCGTCGGCGACATGCGCCGCGCCGGGCTGCTGACCGCCACGCGCGGCCAGGCGGGCGGCTATCAGCTGGCTCGCGATCCGGCGCAGATCCGCCTGCACGAGGTCGTCCGCGCCCTCGAGGGACCGCTGCTCGAGATGCCGTGCGCCGGCGCCGACAACCTGGAGAGCTGCGACCGTCCTCAGCCGTGCAGCGTGCACGAGCTCTTCCAGCGCGTCCACGAGGCGCTCGACGGGACGCTGAGCGCCACCACCCTCGCCGATGCCGCCGCGACCGCCGGTGGTCCGCCATATCCTCCGGCCGTGCGCCGTCGCGCCGCCGAGCAGCACGCCGCCATCGTGGCGGCCAACGCGGCAATCGCGGAGCCAACACGAAACGTGACAGGGAGTTCATGACCGAACAGCTGGTGATCCGCGACCTCGAGGTCAGCATCGGATCAAAGAAGATCCTCAAGGGCCTGAGCCTGACCGTGAACCAGGGGGAGGTGCACGCGCTGATGGGGCCGAACGGCTCCGGCAAGACCTCGCTGGCCTACACCCTGATGGGCCACCCCGACTATCGCGTCGACGCCGGCAGCGTGACCTGGCAGGGCGAGAGCGTCCTGAAGCTCAGCCCTGACAAGCGCGCCCGCCTGGGGATCTTCCTGGCCTTCCAGTACCCGAGCGCCATCCCGGGGGTAACGGTCGCGAGCTTCCTGCGCAACATCTACAACGCGGTGCATCACCCCGCGCCGCCGTCCGCCACGGAGACGGGCAGGGTGCCGAAGTACACCGGCATCCCGCTGGCGAAGTTCCGGAAGATGATGACCGAGAAGATGGAGCTGCTGCACATGGACCCGGCGTTCGCCGGGCGCTATGTCAACGAGGGCTTCTCCGGCGGAGAGAAGAAGCGCCTGGAGATGCTCCAGATGGCGATCCTCGAACCGAAGATGGCGATCCTGGACGAGACCGATTCTGGCCTCGACATTGACGCACTGCGCAACGTCGCAGACGGGATCAACGCCACCCTCTCTCCGCAGATGGGCGTCCTGATGATCACCCACTACCAGCGCATGCTGAACTACGTCACGCCGCGGTTCGTGCACGTCATGCTCGACGGCCGGATCGTGATGTCCGGTGGCGAGGAGCTGAGCCATCAGCTCGAGGCCAATGGCTACGACTGGGTGCGCCAGCAGGTCGGCGTGCCGGCCGGCGTCGGCGACGAAGTCGCCGAGGCCCAGCCAGTCGGGCCGCACGCGTAACCCGAAAGCGAAGGACAGACCCATGGCGCTGCAGCAGACGATGCCGACGACCACCGACCATGGGTTCGACGGGGCCGCGCTGCGCGCCGACTTCCCGATCTTCGACACGCCGGCCCGCAACGGTGAGCGGCTCGTCTACCTGGATTCGGCGGCGTCCGCGCCCAAGCCGCGCAGCGTGATCGAGGCGGTGTCGGACGCCTACGCGCACCACTACGCCAACGTGCACCGCGGCATCTACGAGCTGTCGGAGGATGCCACCGCGCGCTTCGAGGGCGCGCGCAAGCGGCTGGCCGCCTTCATCGGCGCGCCGTCCGAGCGGGAAGTCATCTTCGTGCGCAACGCCACGGAGGCGATCAACCTGGTGGCATACAGCTGGGGTCGCGCGAACCTGTGCGCCGGCGATCTCATCCTGTCCACGGAGATGGAGCACCACGCCAACCTGGTGCCCTGGCAGCAGCTGGCCCTGGAGACGGGCGCCACGCTGGAGTACGTCGCCATCACCGATGATGGCTGCCTCGATCGCGACGACCTGGCGCGCCGCCTGGCGCGCGGACCGAAGCTCCTCGCGGTGGCCCACGTCAGCAACGCGCTTGGGACCATCAACCCGATCGCCGAGATCACGCGGCTGGCCCATGCGGCCGGCGCGCTGGTCCTGCTCGACGCGGCGCAGAGCGTGCCGCACATGCCGGTCTCGGTCGCGCAGCTTGGCGTTGACTTCGCCGCGCTGTCCGGTCACAAGATGCTGGGTCCGTCGGGGATCGGGGCGCTGTGGGCGCGTCGCGAGCTGCTCGACGCGATGCCGCCCTTCATGACCGGTGGCAGCATGATCCGCCGCGTGACCCTGGAGGGCACCGAGTGGAACGAGGTTCCCTGGAAGTTCGAGGCGGGGACGCCGGCAATCGCCGAGGCACAGGCGCTGACCGCCGCGATCGAGTATCTCGAGGACCTGGGCATGGACAATGTGCGCGCCCACGAGCGCTTCCTGTTCGAGCGTGCCTGGCCGGCGCTGGCTGCGCTCGACGGCGTGCGGCTGCTGGGTCCAGCCGAGCCGGATGAGCACGCCGGCGTGATCAGCTTCGTGCTCGCCGGTATTCATCCCCATGACGTCGCCACGATCTTCGATCACGAAGGCGTAGCGGTGCGCGCGGGACATCATTGCGCCCAGCCGGTGATGCTGCGCTATGACCTGCCGGCCACCACGCGGGCCAGCTTCTACGTCTACAACGCGCCGGACGACATCGAGCGCCTGGTCTCGGCCATCGGCACTTGCCAGCGTCTCTTCGCGCCAGGTTGAGCGATGGACAACCTGTACCGCGACTTCATCCTGGAGCACTACCGGAATCCTCATAACAAGGGGTTCCTGGAGCCGCATGACCTCGGGTTCGCCGATTCGAATCCGACCTGCGGCGACGAGCTGTCGATGAGCCTGGTGCTCGACCTCGGTGGCGAGCGCATCGCCGATGTCGCGTTCGACGGCCGGGGTTGCGCGATCAGTCAGGCATCGGCTTCGATCCTGACCGATGAGCTGCGTGGCATGACCGTGAACGAGGCGCGCGAGATGGATCCCAAGGATCTGCTCGAGGGCCTCGGCGTTCCCATTGGTCCAGCGCGGCTCAAATGCGCGCTGCTCTCGTACAAGGTGCTGCAGGGTGCGGTGCGCGGCGGCGAGGCCGCCTGGCCGGACGAGGCGGATCTCGCCGGCTAGCCCTCTTCTCTTGCGAAACTCTTCCCGAAACGGATCCCAGAGGACGAACCCACAGATGACCGATCACGACGGGCATGTCCCGTTCAAGCAGGTGAGCGTCGCCGAGGCGCTGCGCCTGGCCGCCGAGGGGCGCCGCATCATCGACGTGCGCGAAGTGTCGGAATGGAACGAGGGCCACATTCCGACCGCGCTGCATCTCCCCCTGGGCGAGGTGACGCAGCGGATCGCCGAGCTCATCCCGGACCGCTCGACGCCGCTCCTGGTCCACTGCCATAGCGGTGCGCGCTCGGCGCGCGCCAGCGCCGCGCTGGAGCAGCTGGGCTACCGCGACGTGGTCAACCTGGCCGGCAATATCGGACAGTGGAAGACGCTGGGCGGTGCCTGGCAGGAGCCCAGCCAGCTGCTGACAGACGCGCAGCGCCGCCGCTATAACCGCCAGATGCTCATCCCCGAGATCGGTCAGGAGGGCCAGCGCAAGCTGCTCGATGCCCGGGTGCTGCTCATTGGCGCCGGTGCGCTGGGCTCGGGCGCGGCGTTCTACCTGGCCGCGTCGGGCATCGGCACCATCGGCCTGGTCGATGACGACGTGGTCGAGGAGTCGAACCTGCAGCGCCAGATCCTGCACGCCAGCGATCGGCTGGGGATGCTCAAGACGGAGAGCGGGCGGCTCTCGATCAACGCCCTCAATCCGGAGACGAAGGTCGTCGAGCACCGCGAGCGGCTGACCACCGAGAACGTCGAGCGCCTCATCGCCGACTACGACGTGATCCTGGACGGCACCGACAACTTCGATACCCGCTACGTGCTCAATGACGCGGCGGTGAAGCTGCGCAAGCCGGTGGTCCACGGCTCGATCTATCGCTGGGACGGCCAGGTGACGACGTTCGTGCCGTTCGCCGGCCCGTGCTATCGGTGCATGTATCCGGTCCAGCCGCCGCCCGAGCTCGCCCCGGCCTGCTCGGTGGCGGGCGTGCTGGGGGTGCTGCCCGGGATCATCGGTCTGCTGCAGGCCAACGAGGTCTTCAAGCTGGTCCTTGGGGTGGGCCAGACGCTCGCCGGACGGTTGCTCATGTTCGACGCCCTGGGCACCACCTTCGACGAGGTCAAGGTCTGGCGCGACCCGGCCTGCCCCGCCTGCGGCGAGGCGTCGCCATATGCCGCGCCAGTGGCGGAGCGGGCGCAGGTGCCGGCGTGAGCAGCGTGCGCATTCCGCCGGTGCTGCGCGACGCCGTTGACGGTGCGCGCGACGTACGGGCCAGCGGCGCCACGGTGAACGACGTGCTGGGCGACCTGTTCGTGCGCTACCCGGCGCTGCGCGAGCGCGTGACCGAGAACGGCGAGCTGAGCCATTTCATCAACGTGTACGTCAACGACCGCGACGTGCGCTACCGGGACGGCCTCGACACCGCGGTGGGCGACGACGACACGGTCATCCTGCTGCCGGCCATGGCCGGAGGCGTTGGCTAGACCGATGTCGACGCTGGCGCGGCCAGCCCTGCCGGGCGCTTACTCCGACCTGGTGGCGGCGATCGGCAACACGCCCATGATCGAGCTGCGGCGCTTGTCGCCGAGCCCCGGCGTGCGGCTCTTCGCCAAACTGGAGAGCGCCAATCCCAGCGGCTCGGTCAAGGATCGCGTGGCGCGCGCGATGCTGTCCGATGCCACGGCGTCGGGGGCGCTGCAGCCCGGGCAGATGATCCTGGAGCCGTCGAGCGGCAACACCGGGATCAGCCTGGCCATGATCGGCTCGCGGCTGGGGCATCCGGTGCGGATCGTGATGCCGGACAACACCACCGTCGAGCGCTCGCAGCTGCTGCGCCTGTTCGGTGCGGAGATCGTCCTCTCCCCGGGTCCCGAGGGCTCGAACGGCGCGATCCGCCTCGCCGCCGAGCTGGCCGCGGCCGATCCGTCGCTGTTCATGCCCTACCAGTACGGCAACGAGGCCAATCCGCGTGCCCACCAGGAGACGACCGCGCCAGAGATCCTGGCTGCTGTTCCGCAGGTCGACGCCTTCGTGGCGGGGCTCGGTACGGGTGGCACGTTGACGGGAGTCGCTCGCGCCCTGAAGGCGGTGCGACCCGATGTGCGGGTGATTGCCGCGGAGCCACTCCCCGGTGAGCGGATGCACGGGCTGCGCTCCCTCGACGAGGGATTCGTGCCGCCCGTCCTGGACGAGTCGCTGCTCGACGATCGGTACCTGGTCAGCAACCGCGACGCCGTCGTCGGCGTACGGCGCCTCCTGCGCGAGGAGGGCATCTTCGCCGGGCTGTCGAGCGGCGCGGCCCTGGCCGTGGCGCTGCGCGTGGCGCGCGAGATGCCCGAAGGCTCCAACGTGGTGGTGCTGCTCGCCGACGGCGGCTGGAAGTACCTCTCCACCGACCTGTGGACGCGCGACCTGGACGCGCTCGAGGATGAGCTCGAAGGCTCGCTCCTGTGGTGACCGATGGCAGCAAGGTAATCGGCCTGCGGGTGGACTCGGCGGTGGCCGAGGCGCTCATGCAGCACGCGCGCAGCGAGCTGCCGAACGAAGCGTGTGGACTGCTCTCCGGTTCCCTCGCCGATGGAGCGGCGCTTGCCTTCCATCCCGCACGCAACGCCGAAGCGTCACCGCTGCGCTACAACGTGGACACCGCAGACCTGGTGCGCATCATCTTCGCGATCGATGACGCCGGCCAGGACCTGGTCGCCATCTTTCACTCGCACACCCGTTCGTCAGCGGTGCCTTCGGCGACCGATCGGCGGGTCGCCCAGTATCCCGACGTCTTCTACGTGCTCGCCACACTGGCCGATCCATCGGCGCCGCCGGCGCGGGCCCTGCGCGCCTGGCGCATCCACGGCGGCCAGTCGTTCGAGGTCCCCCTGCGCGTGTTCTGAACACCTGGGGGTGTCGAGCTGCCTCGGGCGCCGTCGCCAGTCGCTCGGGGTCGGGTACCCTTGGTGCATGAGCTCAGATGGCCACTTCCCGACATCGGTCCATGCGGGTCGCCTGCGGCGTGCGGCGGCGCAGGCCGCACAGCGTGATCTGCAGGCACTGCTGATCACCCCCTCGCCCGATTACGCCTACCTGCTCGGCTACCATGCGCCGGCACTCGAGCGGCTGACCTGCCTGATCGTGCCCGTGGAGGGGATGCCGATCCTGGTGCTGCCGCGCCTGGAAGAGCCGCTGGCGCGCCATGAGCTCGGTGACCTCGCCGACGCGATCGAGATCCTTGCGTGGGAGGAGACCGATGACCCGTATCGCCTGGTGCGTGCTCGTCTCTCGGGTTCGCCGATGCGGGTCGCGGTCCAGGACCAGATGTGGGCGCGCTTCGTCCTGCGGCTGCGAGCGGCGCTCGATCCCGCCGAGCTGGTCGAGGCGGGGCCAACCATGGCCGCCCTGCGCCGGGTCAAGACGCCCAAGGAGATCGAGCGGCTGCGTGCCGCCGCCGCGGCAGCGGACGAGGCGATGTTGGCCATCACCGGCGAGCGGCTCTCGGGGCGCAGCGAGTCAGAGGTGAGCGGGCGAATCCGCGAGCTGCTTCTTGCCGCGGGCCACCAGGCGGCTGACTTTGCCATCGTGGCGTCGGGGCCAAATGCCGCCAGCCCGCACCATGACGCCGGGGAGCGGGTGATCGGCGTCGGCGACGCGGTCGTGCTGGATATCGGCGGCACGCGCGACGACTACTGCTCCGACACGACCCGCACCGCCTTCGTTGGCGAGCCGCCGCCCGACTTCGCGGCGCTCTACGCCGTGCTGCGCCGGGCGCAGACGGCTGCCTGTGAGGCGGTCGGGCCGGGCGTCACGGCCCGTGACGTCGATCGCGCCGCCCGCTCGATCATCGACGAGGCGGGCTACGGCGAGCTCTTCATGCATCGGACCGGCCACGGGATCGGCATGGAGACCCACGAGGAGCCGTACATCGTCGAGTCGAATGCCGAGCCGCTGCGTCCGGGCAATGCCTTCAGCATCGAGCCGGGTATCTACGTTGCGGGGCAGTGGGGCGCGCGTATCGAGGACATCGTGATCTGCACCGATGCCGGCGGCGAGCGGCTCAACACCACCAGCACCGAGCTGTATCTGGTCGACTGAAGCGGCCGTGCCGCTTAGCCTGTGCCAGCGACCGCCGGTCCGGGAGCGTGAGATCCGGTTTCGAGTTGCCATCTGTCGGTGACAGGCGCGTTAAGCATCTCGAAATGCGCGCTGGGAAGGATTCTGAGCGTGGAATCGACGCTGACAGCCGCGCAGGGGTGTGCTGGACCGAGCTAACGCGACTGTCACCGCCATTTGTACCCTCGGTCGTCCAGAAGCGCACCTTCGAGGCATGCCGCGAAAACCGTCCGGCCTCAGCCAGCTCCTTCGCGGTGCGAGGCGACCAACGCGACCAGCACCTGGTCGATCGCCGCGGAGGCCTCGCGGAATGCCGAAGTGACATCGGTCACGTCGGCCGAGCGGCGGCGCAGATGCGCGGCGATCGCTTCGAGCACCGGTGAGCGGAAGAAGAGGAACGCCTCGACGGCCTCGGCCAGCGAGAGGCCGGCACGCGACGCCTCGGCGCCGTACAGGGCTCCCATCTTCTCCGCCTCCCCGAGCAGCAGCGTTCGCTCGGCGCGCTTTACGGCGGCGACGTACTCGATCACCAGGTTGAAGGTGCGTTGCCCCCAGCGCCGGAACTCGGCGCGCTGATCGGCGTCGAGACGCGCCTGCCATGGCTGGCCGGCATACCCGGTGCGCTGCATGCGCCGCTGCACCTCGCCGACGATGGTTCCTGCCGAATCGACCAGGCGCTCCATCCCATACCGATGCCGTCGCGGCGCGTTGATCATTGCTTCGAGGCTCGACCGCAGGAAGCGGCGATGCCCGCCGGGCGTCTGGTAGCTCTGCACCTTGCCCGAATCGGCCCAGCGCCGAAGGGTGTCGGGCCCGACCCCGACCAGGCGGCTGGCCGCGCCCAGCGGCAGCCAGGGATCATCCGGACTGGCGCGACCGGCGTCGTCGTCAGTCCGATGGGCTCCATCGATCAATTCTGTGTAGACCTCGACCTACATCGGTAAATCTGGCGACGCAATCATAGTCGCCGGGCTCAGCCCTCGCGCAGCTCCTGCGCCGAAGCGCGACCGAACTCGTCCCACAGACGAACCAGTGCATCCATGCCGCCGCGGTAGTTGGCCAGCGCCATCCACTCGTTCGGCGCGTGGAAGTTCCCGTTTGGCGAGGCGAAGCCGATGAGCACCGATTTGAGCCCGAGCTGCTTGTCGAGCGCCGCCACCACCGGCACCGAGCCGCCGCCGCGATGGAAGAGCGGAGCCTTGCCGAACGCCTGCTGGAGCGCATCGGCTGCCAGCGCGACGGCGCGGTGATCGAGCGGGGTGAGCGCCGGCGCGCCGCCGTGGATGACCCTGACATCGATCTTCACGGTTGGCGGAGCGATCCGCTTCAGGTGATCGACCACCATGCGCTCGATCTCGGCGAAGTCCTGGTCGGGCACGAGACGGGTCGAGAACTTTGCCGCGGCCCAGGCGGGGATGATCGTCTTGGAGCCCTCGCCGGAGTAGCCACCCCACAGCCCGTTGACGTCGAAGGTCGGCCGGGCCGACATGCGCTCCAGCAGGGTGTAGCCGGTCTCGCCGTCGCTTGCGCGCGGCACGTCGACCGAGCGGCGCCATTCCTCTTCGTCGAACGGCAGGGCGGCGTACGCCGCGTGCTCCTCATCGGTCAGCTCGCGAACCCGGTCATAGAAGCCGGGGACCGTGAAGCGGCCGTTCTCATCCTGCAGGCCGGCGAGCAGCTTGACCAGCACGTTCGCCGGATTCTCGACGCCGCCGCCGTACTGGCCCGAATGCACGTCCTGGAATGGTCCGCTGACCTTGACCTCGAAATAGGCGATGCCACGCAGGCCGTAGGTGATCGCCGGCGTGCCCTCGTCGTCGTACATGTCGCTGTCGCTGATCACGCCGATGTCGGCCTTCAGCAGCTCGGGGTGGCTGTCGATGAACTCCTCGACCGGCTCCGAGCCGACCTCCTCGTCGCCCTCGAAGAAGAAGCGCAGATTGACTGGAGCCTTGCCGGCGCCCTGCAGCCAGGCCTCGGCCGCCTTGAGATGCATGAACAGCTGGCCCTTGTCGTCGCCGGAGCCGCGCGCATAGACGATATCGTTCTCGTAGCGCGGCTCGAACGGCGGTCGGACCCACTCGTCGAGCGGGTCGGCCGGCTGTACGTCGTAGTGGCAGTAGATAAGCGCGGTGGGCGCATCGGCGCCGGCGTGCAGCCAGTCGGCGGTCACGATGGGGTGCCCGCTTGTCTCGTGCAGCTGGGCGTGCTCGGCGCCGATGCGGGTCAGCTCATCGGCCACCCATTGGGCGGCACGCTGCACGTCGGGCCTGTGCTCGGCGTCCGCGCTGACCGAGGGGATGCGCAGGAACTCGTCGAGCTGCTTCAGGTTGCGCTCGCCGTTCTTCTGTAGGTAATCAAGGGCGGCGCTGACACCGCGTTCGGTATTCGTCGTCATGGGCCCGATGATAGGGCGACCGGATCAACGACGCCCGGTGCCGGCGCATCGGTCTAGGCGAAGACTCCAAATAGGAAGCCGCCGAAGAGCACCAGCGCCAGGGGCGGCAGCAGCGATGCGGCACGCAGGAACGGCGGCCAGCGCGGATTGCCCAGGAAGGCGTAGGCCGGGATCGTCACCGGGAAGAGGAACGTTCCGAATGACCAGGCGACGCGGCTGCGCAAGCTCAGGTCGGGCCGGTCCTGCACGTCCAGCCAGTAGGCGGCGATCATGAGGAAGCCGCCCACCGCGGACACGGCGAAGAGGGTCCAGATCACGGGGAGCATGGCTCTCCGATCCTAGCAGCACGCTCGATCCTGCCTGGTTCGTGGACGTGCGCCAACGCCCAGGCCCCGACCGCGAACTCGATGATCATGAGCACCATGATCGAGCGGTAGCCGAGGTTGGCGCTGCGGGTGACAATGATCACCCCGGCAGCCAGCAGGGCGCCCGTCGCGTTGGCCACGAGCCCCGATCCGGCGGTGACGACGTTGCTGATGCCCATGTATCGACCGGACTCGGCCTTGGGGATGATGTCGGTCATCAGGGCCCAGTCGACGGCCAGGAAGACGCCCAGGCAAGCCCCCAGCGGGATGATCGCGACCAGCAGGAGCCCGTACGAGGGCACCACCGCCATGAGCGCCGCGGACAGCGCGCCGGCCGCGACAGCTGCAAAGATGACCGGCTTGCGTCCGACGCGTGTCGAGATCCTTCCACCGGGGACTGAGGTGAGCAATGCCACCAGCAGCAGCACGCCCAGCAGCGGGTTGACCGCGGTCGCGGCGTCGTCGGGGCTCATGCCCAGCGCGTTCTGCATGTAGAAGACGCCAAACGGCAGCAACGTCGTCAGACCGATGAGCACGAAGAGCCGGCTGACCAGCAGCCACACGAAATCGCGCTCCGCCAGGATATCGGTCCCCCAGGCGGACTTCGCGCGCTCCAGCAGCGATTGGTCGATGGCACTGCCTGGGCGGTCGGGAACGCGCAGCACGGTGACCAGCATGGTTGCGAGCTCGATGGCCCCGACCGCGATGAAGATTCCCAGCGGGAAACGCAGGATCACCAGGAAGAGGGTCGCCAGCGCCGGGCCGCCGAGCTGGCCGGCCATCTGCGCCGCCCCCAGCAGGCCGGAGGCGACGCCGACCTGGCGCGTCGGGACGAGGTCCGGGACGTAGCCCTGGTACGGTCCCTGCGCGAAGTTGCTGCTGAACTGGAGCAGCACCACGGCCGCCATGAAGGCCCAGTAGCTGCCGGCCATGAAGGCCCACGCCGCGAAGGCCAGGAACACCATGTCGAGCAGCGTCCCGGCCAGGATGTACGGCTTGCGCCGGCCGAGCCGCGTGCGCGTGTGATCCGAGATGGCGCCGACGGTCGGCTGGACCAGGATCGCGATCAGCACGCCGGGGATGGTGAGCAGCGCCCCGGCCGGTGCGGCCAGCGGCTCGCTCGACGGCCCGACGACCGCCTCCACGAAGCGCGGGATGATGATCACCGAGAGAGCGCCCATCAGCGTCGTGATCGCCAGCCAGTAGGCGCTCACCGACAGCAGATCGGGCCAGCTCAGGGGCGTCGTCGGCCGGCCGAGCTCGTCGCGGTGCTGGTCAGCCGTCGTCGCGGTCATTGGCTGCATTGTGGCGTGGCCCGCAGGAGATGGCTCAGCCTGACGGCGAAGAGGACCGGGGTCAGGCGCCGGAGTATCATCGGCCAGTGATCGATCCCATCGCCTTGCGCATCGGGCCGCTCGAGGTTCACTGGTACGGCATCATCATCGCCACGGCCGTGCTGGTCGCCGCGATCCTGGGGACCCGCGAGGCGCGCCGCCGCGGCGAGGATGCGGAGCACGGCTGGTCGATGCTGCTGCTGGTGATCGTCACCGGCGTGATCGCGGCACGCGCCTACCACGTGATCCACATGTGGGGCTACTACTCACAGCACGTGGAGCTCATCCCGCAGGTCTGGCTCGGCGGTATCGGTATCCCGGGCGCGATCGCGGGCGGTGCATTCGGCATCTGGCTGTACTGCCGCTGGAATCACCTGTCCACTGCCCGGTGGCTCGACATCTTCGCGCCGGCCCTGCTGCTCGGCCAGGCCATTGGTCGGTTGGGGAACTTCGTCAACCAGGAGCTCTATGGACCGCCCATCAGCCAGTGCGGCAACGGGTTCCCGCCGTGCCTGCCGTGGGGGATCCAGATCGACGCGGCGCACCGCCTCGGCACGCCATGGGACCCGATCAACTTTCCGGTCGCGACCACCCACTTCGTCCCCATGTTCGCCTACGAGGCGATCCTCAACCTGATCGGCATGGCCGTCGTGCTGTACATCGCGCATCGGTTCGCACGGAAGCTGTACGACGGCGATATCGCGCTCATTTACATCATCTGGTACGGTGCCGTGCGCTCGGCGCTCGAGACCTTCCGGGTCAACAACTGGGTCATCCTGGGCGTCCCGACGGCCATCTGGATCGGTATCGTGGGGATCCTGCTGGCCGCCGGATTCCTGATCCTGCGGCATGCCAGAGGCTGGGGCGTCCCCGGCGCCTGGATGAACCGACCGGACCAGACCGATGACTCCGCCACGCAGCACTCCTCCTCCGCGGAGCCACAACCTGGCTGAGCCGCCATCGGGCGTCCTGCCCGATGTGACCGCCGCGATCGGTGCCACGCCGCTGGTGGCTCTGGATCGGCTGGCCGCCGGCCTCGCGCCGCGGATCGTCGGCAAGCTCGAGTCGATGAATCCGGGCGGATCGGTCAAGGACCGCATCGCACTGCCCATGATCGAGGCAGCCGAGGCCGCGGGGCTGCTCCGGCCGGGCGGGGTCATCGTCGAGCCGACCAGCGGCAACACCGGGGTCGGGCTGGCGATGGCGGCCGCCGTGAAGGGCTATCGGTGCATCTTCGTGATAGCCGATAAGCAGTCGGACGAAAAGCGCGCTCTGCTGCTGGCGTACGGCGCCGAGGTCGTGGTCTGCCCCGCTGACGTCGAGCCCGACGATCCACGCTCCTACTACCGCGTGTCCGATCGGCTGGCGCGCGAGACGCCGGGCGCCTGGAAGCCGGATCAGTACGCGAACCCAGCGAACCCAGAGGCGCACTACCTGACCACCGGCCCCGAGATCTGGGAAGCGACTCAGGGGCGCATCACGCACTTTGTGGCGTCGATCGGGACCGGCGGGACGATCAGTGGCATCGGTCGCTACCTGCGCGAGCAGTCTGGCTCGGTGGTGATCGTGGGTGCCGACCCGGCGGGCAGCGTCTACTCGGGCGATACGCCGCGACCCTACCTGACCGAGGGAATCGGCGAGGACTTCTGGCCGACGACCTACGACACCGAAATCTGCGACCGGATCGTGCGCGTCAGCGACCGGGACTCAATGCTGACTGCGCGCCTCGCCACCGCCCGCGAGGGGATCCTGATGGGCGAGTCGGGTGGAACCGTGCTGTGGGCCGCTTTGCAGGTGGCGCGGCGGGTTGACGACCGCGGCGCGCTCTTCGTCGTGCTACTGCCGGATTCGGGGCGGAACTACATCGGCAAGCTCTACAACGATGACTGGCTGCGCACCCACGGGCTCATCGGTCCTGACGAACGCGTCGCCGACTACGACTGGCGTTCGACCCGGCTGGAGGTGGTCGTCTCTGGCGGCGAGGTGCGGCCGCTGAGCCGTGGCCGAGGGCGAGAGTGACAGATTCCCGCCATCCCGATGTTGTCTGGCCGGTTCAGCCCTGATCTGGACCTAGCGTAATCCGTCAACTCGCGCGCTCAGCGTTGCAACGGTATCCCAGCCGGCGCACCGACTTGGCATGTGTCGGTCACCGTCGCGCTAAGCGAGTCGAGAGGGGCGAATTGGTCTCGGTTCGTGCTCACCCGCACCGCGGCCAGTCCTCTGGACTGACTTAACGCTGCTTACACCGGTGATCTCAAGCAGTGAATGCAACATCCGCAGGTCAGCAGTTGCTGTGGGGGCTGATCGAGCGGAGGCGGTGGCATGCGGCGACGAGCCCGGTATCAGCGATTCAGCGCGCTTGACCTCGAGGAGATGTGGCGCCTG
>JBBSHF010000027.1:0-21770 GCA_038253355.1 Candidatus Limnocylindria bacterium | reverse complement strand
GTCGAACGTGGAGCGTGGCCTCTCGGAAGGGTGGATCACTCGTGCCGAGGATCGCCCGCCGCAGCCGGCGGTTCGATACCGACCGCGGCCAGGTACCGCGTCCACCACCGAGCTGATCCGTGCGGATCGGGACGCGTGACGCTGTACGTCGACAGCAGCGCGCTGACGAAGCGATACGTGACCGAGTCGGACAGCGACGTTGCCGAGGCGCTCCTTCTGAGCGATGCGGAATGGTTGTCGGCCACCACACCTACGTCGAGGTGATGCTTGCTCTTGGCCACCGGCTCGAGGAGCGGGACGCTCGATCGGCACGTGCAGCGTTCGACGCCGAGTGGGCTCGCCTCCTGGTCGTAGCGCTCGACCACGATGTCTGCCGACGCGCAGCCGTCATCGGCGCCATGACGGGGACTCGTACGCTCGACGCATTGCACCTTGCGGCCGCCCAGCGCGCGGGTGGCAGCGCCCTTCGGTTCCTGACCTTCGATATGCGCCTCGCGCAGGCCGCCCGTTCCATCGGCTTCATCGTCGTCGGCGCATAGACGAGCCGGCAAATGGCGACCCACCGAGATGTGTCTGGAGCCGGACACGGACCAGCCGATCGTGCTGCGCGAGATGCCCAGCAGGCACTGCGCGTCATCGCCGAGCTCGTTGAGGTGCTTCCGAATTGAGCCTTCTCGGATGACCAGCGCGATATGGCGCGAGGTCGGCGACCACGTCTTCGTGCGCCGCTACTCGACCTGGGGAGCGGAGCCGTTCGACCAGAATGTCGGAGTGGTGCTTGGCAGCGACGGCGTGGTGATCATCGACACGCGAGCCTCGCACCGCCTGGCAGACGAGGTGCTGGCCGACTTGCGCCGGCTCAGCAGGGCGCCTCTTGCCGCGGTGATCAATACCCATCACCACTGGGATCACACGTTCGGGAATGCCCGCTTCGCGCCGGTGCCGATCTGGGGCCATGTGCGCTGTGCCGAGCGCGTGCGCGACGAGGGCGAAGCCATGCGGCAGCGCGTCGCGGCGCAGGCGCCCGAGTACGCCGATGAGCTTGGCGAGGTGGTTCTCACGCCGCCGGATCGAACATTCGACGAGTCGGCGCTGCTCGACCTGGGTAACCGCCAGCTCGAGCTGCGCTACTTGGGACATGGCCATACCGACAACGACATCGTGATCAGCGTGCCCGATGCGGCGACCCTCTTCGTGGGCGATCTGCTCGAGAATAACGCGCCGCCCGGGTTCGGCGACGCCTTCCCGCTGGCCTGGGCCGAGACGGCCGTCAAGCTCCTCGGCTATGACGCCGCCGCGGTCGTGCCCGGCCACGGCACGGTTGGCGACGCCGCGCTCGCCCGCCGTGGTGCCGACGAGCTGCGAGCCATGGCCGATCTCGCGCAGCAGGTGCTCGGCGGACTCATCGGTCCGGAGGAAGTGGTCAGCAGGGCGCCCTATCCGGAAGCCACTGCGCGACTCGCGATCGAACGCGCGCGTCTGGAGATATCGGCTCCTAAGATGGCGCGATGAATCGACCAGAAGTGCAAGCGTGGCTCAACCGGTATGTCGAGGCGTGGCGGGCAAACGATGCGGCCCTGATCGGCGACCTCTTCACCGAGGACGCGTCGTATCAGGATCAGCCATGGGCCGACGGCGGCAAGGCGCTGAACGGCCGGGGCGCGATCGTTGCGAGGTGGCTCGAGAACCCGGACGATCCCGGCTCATGGGAGGCCAGCTACGAGCCCTACGCAGTGGATGGCGATCAGGCGGTCGCCACGGGCACGAGCCGCTACGCGGCGACCGGTGATCAGCCGCAGCGCACCTACTGGAACTGCTACCTGCTGCGGTTCGCACCCGACGGCCGATGCGCCGAGCTCACCGAGTTCTACATGCTCGAGGGTAGGTGAGGCGCGCTACTCAGCGTACCGCGCAGATACAACTGACTCCGTTGAGCGCGTGGAGGAGTTCCTCTCCGAGCCTTGCCGACGCCCCGCTTGGGTGGCGTGCTCGTGGCTTGGTATGCACGTGGTGTAGGCAAATGACGGAGGAGCCACCCGGATATGGTCGTTCTGGTCGATTCCTTGCACCTGGTGTCGGCAAACGACGGAGGATGGGCGGTGCGGAGCGTCCCTGGCGAGCGCTCCGTCGTTTGCCACCACCCGATGCAAATCTGGCAGCGCCGCCCGGGGCGCGCCCCCGTGGCGCCGACGCGTGGTTTGCCGCGGCAGCAACGAACGGTCAAGAAAGGGCTCGAAACGGCCTGCACGGCCGCCTCCATGTCCGCTGGTTGCCCCCGCGGCAACCGCCGGCCAGGTGAGGGGTCGCCGGTGGCGGATAGTTGCGCCAGCGGCAAATGACCGATGTCGGCGGTCCGCGACCCGACGTTGACGAGTTGGTCTGGAGCGACCGCGCGACGTCCGCGACCGTCGCTACACTTCGGGCACCATCATCGCCGACGGGAGTGGCATTGACCGACACTGCACGAACGGGTCCCGCAATGCGTCCCGCAACGCGTCCCGCAACGCGTCCCGCAACCGATCGCGGGAAGACCGTCCACGGCGAGGCGGCCAACGCCGGCCATCGGATCCTGGCACCGGATGACGCCGAGGTCGAGGCCTACCTGGAGACCGCGCTCCACGCGCCGCCTCTCGACCGGGCCGTGGCGGAAACGCCCACCGATACCGTCATCGTGCTCGACTTCGGGAGCCAGTACGCGCAGCTGATCGCCCGTCGCGTGCGCGAGCTGAACGTCTACTCCGAGCTGCTGCCGCACGACACGCCTTGGTCCGAGATCGAGCGCCGCAACCCGAAGGCGATCATCCTGTCGGGCGGACCCGCATCCGTCTATGACGAAGGTGCGCCGGGGGCCGATGCGGCGCTCTGGTCGAGTCGCATCCCGGTGCTTGGTATCTGCTACGGGCTGCAGCTGATGGCGCACGAGATGGGCGGCGAGGTCGTCCCGGCGGACCGGCGCGAGTATGGACCGGCGCGGATCAGCATCGTCTCCGACGAGGCGCTCTTCGCCGGGATCGACCGCGACCAGCCGGTCTGGATGAGCCACGGCGACCGGATCCTGCGACCGCCCCAGGGCTTCCACGCCACCGCGCGGACGGAGTCGACTCCGTTCGCCGGCCTCGCCGATCCGGAGCGTCAGCTGTACGGCATCCAGTTCCATCCCGAGGTGGTGCACACGCCCCGGGGCCGCGAGATCCTGCGCAACTTCGTGCTCGATATCGCGGGTGCCCAGCCGAGCTGGACGCCGGCCAACCTGGTCGAGAGCACCGTCGACGGGGTGCGCGCGCGGGTCGGCAACGGGAAGGTGATCTGCGCGCTCTCGGGCGGGGTCGACAGCGCGGTCGCCGCGACCCTGGTGCATCGGGCCATTGGTGACCAGCTGACCTGCATCTATGTCGACCACGGGCTCATGCGCAAGCGCGAGTCCGAGCTGCTGCGCGTGACCTTCGAGCGCGATCTCGGCATGAACCTGGTGATGGTCGACGCACGAGACCGATTCCTGCGCCGCCTCTCCGGCGTCGAGGACCCGGAGGAGAAGCGCCACATCATCGGTGACGAGTTCATCCGCGTCTTCGAGGAAGAGGCGGCCAGGCTGGGCGAGATCGACTTCCTGGTGCAGGGCACGCTCTACCCCGATGTCATCGAGTCGACCTCCGCCGAGACGAAGTCGGCGGCCAAGATCAAGACCCATCACAACGTCGGCGGGCTGCCGGCCGACCTGCGCTTCCAGCTCATCGAGCCGCTGCGCTACCTGTTCAAGGACGAGGTGCGCGCAGTTGGTGTGCAGCTCGGCCTGCCGGAAGCAATGATCCAACGCCAGCCGTTTCCCGGGCCTGGGCTGGCCATCAGGATCATCGGCGAGGTGACCGCCGAGCGGCTCGACACGCTGCGCGAGGCGGACTGGATCGTGATCGACGAGATCAAGGCGGCCGGGCTGTATCGGTCGCTGTGGCAGTCCTTCGCCATCCTGACGCCGGTGCGCTCGGTTGGCGTCATGGGCGACGGCCGCACGTACGCCAACGTGGTGGCGATCCGTGCAGTGACCTCGGACGACGGGATGACCGCCGATTGGGCGCGCCTGCCCTACGAGGTGCTTGCGACGATCTCGTCGCGCATCGTGAACGAGGTCCCCGGCGTCAACCGTGTCGTCTACGACATCAGCTCCAAGCCGCCGGCCACGATCGAGTGGGAGTAGGGCGCGGCGCGGGATATCGGTCCGTTCGGCTGCACCGGTCCCGCTGCTTCGGTTGCGGTGCATCGGTCGCGGAAGGTGCAAATGTCGGTGCCAGCAGTGCTAGCGTCCTCGCGGGCGTATTCGGCAGCAGCGCCGAGCACGAATGGGTCGCTGAATCACCACTTGGACCTGCCTAACGCGCATCTCACCGCCGACATGTGACTGGTCAGGGGCCGGGGAACTCGAAGCCAGCGATGGCAAAGTCGCGATCGTAGGCGAACGCGTCGTGGATGGCGAGCCGTTCCATGACCGCGAAGCTGATCGCATCGGTCAGGGTGAAGTCATGGTCAGCGAAACGGTCGATCCATTCCAAGCCGGCGGTCAGATCCGGTTCAGTGGGGTGAACCATCTCAACTCGCGGTGTCGAGAGCAAACGGGCGACCGCCGATTGCGCCGCGTGGCGGTTTGCCTTTACGAGCGTCAGCCGCTGGAGCTCGACCACGACGAGGCTTGTCGTCACGAGCCTGGTCTTGGCGCCTGTCAGGCGACGCAGTACGCCCGCTGCCTCGGCGTGATGCCGCGCGGCGCGGTCGACGAGCATGAACCACGCAGAGGTGTCAACAAAGACGCCGCTCACCCCCGTCGTCGTCCGGCGCCTCGCGCGTTTCTCCGGCCACCGAATGTCGGCGGAGTGGCGTCGCGATCGATCCGGGCGAGCTCGTCCTCAACGATCACGCGGTCGTGCTCGGACACGGTATCCGGCTCGCCCGAGTCGATCATGCCGACGAGCCCGAGGAGTGGATCATCCTCGCCGATCTCATCGACCAGATACCGTTCGACGCTCTCCCGGACAAGGTGGGTCAGGGGCTGCCGACGGCGCCCAGCGAGTTCGCGGAGGAGCTCGAGCTGCCTCGGCTCGAAATAGACCTGCAGCGGCATGCGCTGCGCTTCATGTCGTGCCATCACGCCCACGATATCACGATATTGCATTCATATTGTTGCATTGACGCTGCTCATAGCAGCGTCATCCTGCCTCGGGGGCACATCGGGTGGCCGGTGGGTCATCACGAAAGATCGGCACCTGGAACTCGTAGTTGCCGACGTACGAATCCGGGTCGCCCGTCTCAAAGGTTCGCCTGCCCATGAGCACGGCGCCCGTCTCGTCGATCGCCGCGTTCATGTAGTCGGTGCCACGCAGATCCGGCAGGTCCGGGTAGAGCGCGCCCACGCTCCCCGTCCGGTCGGCGGCGAACCCGTCGAGGGAAATGGTTATGCCGGCGATCACCTTCGCCATCGAGCCTCCTGCTGTCTTCCTCAGCGGGCGACCCCGCGTCAAGCCCGTCATCCGCCACAATGAGGACATGTCCGCCGCCGACGTCCTGGTGCTCGGCTCCGGCGCTCGCGAGCATGCTGTCGCCTGGCGGCTGGCGCGCGATGAATCGGTGCGCAGCGTTCAGATTGCGCCTGGCAACGGCGGCAGTGCGGCAGTCGGTCGCAACATTCCGCAGCTGAACCCGGCCGATCCGGCGGCGGTGGCGCGCTATGCCGCCAACCAGCGGATGGGGCTGGTGGTGGTCGGCTCGGAAGTGCCGCTCGCGGCTGGCGTTGCCGACGCGCTCCAGCAGGCGGGGGTGCCGGTCTTTGGCCCGACGCGAGCCGCGGCGCGCCTGGAGTCATCCAAGGTGTTCGCCAAGGAGCAGATGCGGCGTGCCGGCGTTCCCACGGCATCTTCCGAGGCATTCCGTGACGTGGACGCGGCGCTCGCCCATGTGTACGTCACTGACGGGCAGCTGGTCGTGAAGGCCGACTGGCCGGCCGCCGGCAAGGGCGTGGTGGTACCGGACACGACCGATGAGACGGAGCGAGCCATCCGCCGGCTCTTCGCCGCGGCGCCTGCCGGGGCGAGGCTGCTGCTCGAGGAGCGGCTCGAGGGTCGCGAGGTGTCCGCCTTCGCGCTCGTCTCGGGGAGCCGCGTCGTGCCGATCGGCGCGGCGTGCGACTACAAGCGGCTGCGCGACGGCGACATCGGGCCGAACACCGGCGGGATGGGTGCCTACTGCGGGGTCCCCGGCTTCGGCGCGCGGCAGATGGAGGAGACGGTGGCCACCGTCTTCGAGCCGATCGCCTGGCGCATGGAGCGCGATGGCCAGCCGTTCCGCGGCGTGCTCTACGCGGGCCTGATGCTGACCCATGACGGACCGATGGTCCTCGAGTTCAACGTGCGCTTCGGTGACCCCGAGGCGCAGGTCCTGCTGCCGATGCTCGACGGCGACCTTGCCCAGGCGCTCCTTGGGGCGGCGACCGGAGATGCCGGGCTGATGGAGGGGGCGCTCAGGCTGCGCGACGGCGCCGCGGTGGGCGTGGTGCTGGCCGCGGAGGGCTATCCCGATGCACCGGTGCGCGGCCGGCGGCTGGATGGCGCGGAGCCCTCGGGCCCCGCTGACGCCGGGCCGGTCCTGTGCTTCCACGGCGGGACCCGGCGCGAAAGCGACGGCTACACCACGACCGGCGGCCGGGTGGCGACCGTCGTGGGCCTGGCGCCCGACCTGGCCGCCGCGCGCGACGCGGCCTACGG
Organism: Candidatus Limnocylindria bacterium; assembly: GCA_038253355.1. Classification (GTDB taxonomy): domain Bacteria; phylum Chloroflexota; class Limnocylindria; order QHBO01; family QHBO01; genus JAICUY01. The sequence goes on along the minus strand of JBBSHF010000027.1, from coordinate 15,024 downwards.
AGCGCTGGCCGGCTGCTCGCTGGAGGGCGCCCAGTACCGCAGCGACATCGCGGCCCGGGAGCTGCCCGGCGGCTAGTGGCGCTCGTCCAGCTTCGCCACGATCCGCTGCTCGAGCTTCAGGATGCGTTCATCGAGCGCCTGCACGTGCTCGAGGATCTGGTGATTGCCGTTGAGCAGATCCTCGTTCTGCTTCTCCTCGATGTCCGCCTCGGCGGCGGCGTGCTCGAGGGTCAGCCGGTCGCGCTGCGATGAACGATTGCCGGCGAGCAGGATGAGCGGTGCCGCGTACGCCGCCTGGGTCGAGAAGGCGAGATTGAGCAGGATGAATGGGTACACGTCGAAATGGAACAGCAGGTAGACGTTGCCGATCACCCAGATCACCACGATCAGCGTCTGGAGGATGATGAACTTCCAGCTCCCCATGAAGCTGGTCACGGCGTCGGCGATCCGCGCGCCGACGGGGGCGTCGTCGATCATCACGCGATTGACAGGATGGCGATTCCCTCGGGCGCGGTGCGGCTGTTCGCTCACGGCATGGCTCCTCACGGATGGCGCTGCTGCCCCGGCGGGACGGCGCTTCGCGCATGGTATGCCGGACGGGGCCGCGGCTATGCTTAGCTGCGATGCCCCCATCTGCCCGCGTCGCCGTGATCTGCGGCTCGCGATCTGACCTTCCGACGCTCAAGGGCTGCTTCGACGTGCTCGACAGCTACGCCATCGGCTGGGAGGCATCGGTCATCAGCGCGCATCGCCAGGCCGATGTGCTGCACGCCTACGTCATCGAGGCGGAGTCGCACGGCGTGCAGATCTTCATCGGGGCGGCCGGGCTGGCGGCTCACCTGCCCGGGGTGATCGCCAGTCTCACGGCGAAGCCGGTCATCGGTATCCCGCTCGACGGCGGCGCCCTGGGAGGTGCCGACGCCCTGTACAGCGTGGTGCAGATGCCGCCCGGCGTGCCGGTGGCCGGCGTGGCGATCGGCGGGGCGGGTGCCAAGAATGCCGCCCATCTTGCCGCCCGCATCCTGGCCCTGGCCGATGCGGACCTCGCCGAACGGGTCGCCGCGTTCCGCAAGGACCAGGCAGGCCGCGCCCAGACGCGCATCGACCCGCGCGCATGATCGATCGCTACGCGCTGCCCGAGCTTCGCGAGATCTTCAGCGAGCCGCGCAAGCTCGAGCTGTGGCTGCGCATCGAGCTGCTGGTCGTCGAGGCGCTCAACCGCGCCGGCGTGGTGCCCGACGCCGACTGGCAGCGGATCCGCAGCGCGGCGACCCAGGTCGACGTGCCGCGCGTGCACGAGATCGAGCGGGAGAGCCAGCACGATGTCATTGCGTTCCTGCGCAGCGTCACCGAGCGGCTGGGCAGCGAGGGACGCTGGCTGCATTTCGGGCTGACCAGCTCGGACGTGCTGGACACCGCCACGGCCGTCCAGCTGCGCGACGGGATGCGCGTCGTGGAGACGGAGCTGCATCGGCTGCTGGGAGTCGTGCGTCGCCTGGCGATTCAGCATCGGGAGACGCCGATGGTCGGTCGCAGCCACGGCATCCATGCCGAGCCGATCACCTTCGGCTTCAAGGTGGCCGGCTGGTATGCCGAGCTCGGCCGCGATGCGCAGCGCCTCGAGCGGGCGCGGCAGGGCGTGAGCTTTGGCACGATCTCCGGCGCGGTGGGCAGCCACGCTAACGTCAGCGCGGAGACGGAGCGCTTCGTGTGCGACGCGCTCGGCCTCGAGCCGGATCCCGCCGCGACGCAGGTCATCAGCCGCGACCGCCATGCCGAGCTGCTCAGCGCGCTGGCAATCCTGGGAGGCACGCTCGAACGGATGGCGGTCGAGATCCGGCATCTGCAGCGCACCGAGGTCGGCGAGGCATTCGAGCCGTTCGCCGCCGGCCAGCAGGGGAGCAGTGCCATGCCCCACAAGCGCAACCCGGTGCTCGCGGAGCGGGTGACCGGCATGGCCCGTCTGCTGCGTGGCGATGCGCTCATCGGCCTCGAGAACATGGCGCTCTGGCATGAGCGCGACATCAGCCATTCGAGCACTGAGCGTTTCGTCTTCGAGCGCGCGCTGGGCGTGGCCGCCTACGCCACGCGGACCACGGCAAGCATCCTGGACGGCCTGGAGGTCGACGCCGACCGGATGCGGCTGAACCTCGAGGTGAGCGGCGGGATGGTCTACTCCGAGGCGCTGCTGCTGGCGATGATCGCCAAGGGCGCGAATCGCCAGGAGGCCTATCGCCTGGTGCAGGGCGCGGCGCAGCGTTCCTGGTCGGGCGAGCGCAGCTTCCACGCTGAGCTCGTGGCCGACGAGGGCATTTCCGAATGGCTGACGCCCGACGAGATCGAGCGCGCCATGGATCTCGAGCATCACCTGGCCGGCATCGCGGCGACCTACGCCGCACTGGGCCTGGAGGGCGCCTAGGCCGATGTCCGGCTGGCTGCAGCGCGGCGCCGCCGCGGCGCGCATCGGCGGCGACCGGTCCGACCTGTGGATTCCAGGAGCGCTGGCATCGCTCGTCTTCCTGGGCTGGAGCCCGTTTGTGCTGGCCGTGATGCCCCTGCCGGGTGCAGCCGACCTCGCCTTCTTCGGCGCTGACCTGTACTCCTCGTCGCGCTGGCCGGCCAATGCGCTGGCCCTCGGTGCCGGTGTCATGCTGCTGCTGCTCGCCGCGAGCCTGCTGATCGCGCTCGCCGAAACGACGCTGCTACGCCGGCTGCGTCGGCTGCGCGGTCTCCCCGCGCAGCGTCCACTGCCCGACGATGCGCTGCGGCTGTGGGGGGTGCAGCTGCTCGCCGCGCTGCCCGCCGCGGCCGCGGCCGGCGCTGTCCTGATCGGGCTGGCGGCGGTGGCGCCGGCCGAGTACCAATCGCCGGACATCGGCGGCACGCTGACGGTGCGCATCGTGCGTGACCTGCTCCCGTTCCTGGCGCTCCTGGGCGTCGCCGTCATCGTGGGCCAGACCTTCGGCGCGGCGGCGACCCATCGCGCGGTCGGCCATGGCGAACCCGTCGCCGCGTCGCTGTCGGGCGCGTTGCGCGATCTGGTCGGCGCCCCGTTGTGCCTGTTCATGACGGCGCTCGTCACGCTGCTGGCCCACGGCGTGGGGCTGCTGCTCGCGACCGTCCTGCTTCGCGTCCTCTGGTCGCCGATCCGGCTGCAGCTCACCCGTGGGCAGCTCGGCGGCCCGCAGACCCTGCTCCTGCTGGTAGGCTTCGTCGCGATCTGGCTCTGCCTGCTCATCGGCGCAGGAGCGCTGCATGCCTGGGCATCGGCCTGGTGGGCGCTCGAGCTCGAGCCGAGGCCCGGCCGGGATGTGGAGCCCTCATCGGCAGTGGAGGAGATCGGTCAGGCCTGATGGAGATCAACCCGACGCTGAGCCTTGGCGTGCAGGTCGAGCTGGCCCTGCGCCTCACCGTCGGGCTGATCCTGGGAGCCATCATCGGCTTCGAGCGTGAGTTGCACCGCCAGCCGGCCGGCTTCAGGACGCACAGCCTGGTGGCCCTTGGCGCGGCGATGTTCGCCATCATCTCCGGCTACGGCTTCACCGGCCCGAACGCCGATCCGACGCGGATTGCGGCACAGATCGTGTCAGGCATCGGGTTCCTGGGCGCGGGCACGATCCTGCACTACCGCGGGAACATCCGCGGGCTGACGACCGCCGCCTCGCTGTGGTCCGTTGCCGCGGTCGGCACCGCCACCGGCACCGGCCTCTACGTGCTGGCAGGGGTCGGGACAGTCCTGATCCTGGTCATCCTCTCGGTGCTCGATCGGGTCGAGAAGGCGGCGCGGCGCTATTACAACCTTCCACCCGAAAGGCTCGACGTCACCGAGGACGAGGGCCGCACCGAGGACCTGGCGCCATGACCCTGCTGCGCAGCCACATCGAAGGGCTGCCGTTGCTGTATCGCGGCAAGGTGCGCGAGACGTATGCCGTCGCCCAGGACCGTCTGCTGCTGGTGGCGACCGATCGGCTCTCCGCCTTCGACGTCGTGTTCGATCAGCCGATTCCGGACAAGGGGCGGCTGCTGACGCAGCTCTCGGCGTACTGGTTCGGGCTGCTCGGCGGGCTCGGGCCGACCCACTTCCTGTCGGTGGATTCCGGCGACCTGCCGCCCGCGGCACGCGCCCCGGAGCTCGTCGGACGCACCACCCTGGCGCGGCGAGCTGAGCGGATCGACGCCGAGTGCGTGGTGCGCGGCTATCTCGCCGGGTCGGGCTGGGCCGAGTACCAGCGGTCGGGCTCGGTGGTCGGGCATCGGCTGCCGTCCGGGCTGCGCGAGGCGGACCGTCTGCCGGAGCCGATCTTCACGCCCTCCACCAAGGCCGAGGTCGGGCACGACCAGAACATCACCCGTGCCCAGCTGGCCGAGATGATCGGCGCTGACCTGGCGCGCGAGCTCGAGGGGCGCTCCCTGGCGCTCTACCGCGCCGGCGCCGCGCGCGCCGAGGAGGTTGGCCTCATCCTGGCCGACACGAAGTTCGAGTTCGGGTTCATCGATGGGCAGGTGGCCCTCATCGACGAGGTGCTCACGCCTGACTCGTCGCGCTTCTGGGATGCATCGGTCTACGAGCCCGGTCAGAGCCCGCCGTCGTTCGACAAGCAGTACGTCCGTGATTTCGCGGCCGGCTCGGGCTGGAACAAGGAGCCGCCGGCGCCGCACCTGCCCGACGAGGTGATCAGCGGCACGCAGGAGCGCTACACGCGCGCCTACGAGCTGCTGACCGGCCTCGGCGCGAAGGCATCGCTGTAGTGCGCTGGCTGGCGGAGGTCCATGTCTCGCTGCGGCCGGGAATCGCCGATCCGGAGGGGCAGACGATTGCCGGAGGCCTGCGCGCGCTCGGCTTCGACACGGTCAGCGAGGTGCGCGCCGGCAAGCTGCTGCGCGTCTCGTTCGAGGCCCACGATTCTGCATCGGCCGAGGAGGCGGTTGCCGAGATGTGCCGACGCCTGCTGGCCAACCCGGTGATCGAGACCGCCAGCTGGCAGCTGCGGGCCGACCAGGAGCCCGGGAAGGAGGACATGTGAGCGCTCCGCGCGTGGCGGTCGCCGTCTTCCCCGGGACGTGGAGCGAGCGCGACTTCCTGGACGTGGCGCGGCTGCTCGGCTGGGAGGCGCGACCGGTGTGGCATACCCAGGACCACCTCGGCGAGGTCGACGCGGTCGTGCTGCCCGGCGGCTTCGCGCATGGCGACCATCTGCGCACCGGCGCAATCGCCCGCTTCTCGCCGTTGATGGCCGCCGTCGAGGCGTTCGCCGCGCGTGGCGGCCCGGTGCTCGGTTCGTGCAACGGCTTCCAGATCCTGGCCGAGGCCGGCCTGCTGCCCGGCGTCCTGATGCGCAACGACCACCTCGAGTTCCGCTGCGACTGGCAATGGCTGTACGTCGAGCACGCCCGCGGTCCGTTCCTGGAGGGCTTGACCGATGGCGACCGCATCCGGCTGCCGATCAGCCACGGTGAAGGCCGTTACGTGGCCGACGACGCAACGCTCGACGAGCTGGAGGCCTCCGGCCGTGTCGTGCTGCGCTATGCCGACGCCTCCGGTGCGGTGACGCCCGATGCCAATCCGAACGGTTCGCTGCGCGGCATCGCCGGGATCGTCAACGAGCGCGGCAACGTGCTGGGCCTGATGCCGCACCCGGAGCGGGCCGCGGAGGCGGAGCTCGGCGGAGACGACGGCATGCGCCTCTTCCGATCGCTCGAACAATGGCTGGACGCGCAACCGGCGGTGGTGGAGCGTCGGCTATGATCGTTGCCGGTCAGATCGGCACCTGCAGTAAAGGTGAGCTGCGATGAACGACGAACGAGACCCGCGCGACACGTCACCTGAGCCTCCCGAGCCACCGGAGTCGCCTCAGCCGCCGGAGCCACTTCAGCCGCCGGAGCCACCGGAGGCGATGCCATCCGAAGCCGCCCCTGACTCCGCGGCCGATGAGTTCGAGTCGCAACCCGTCGGTGCGGCGACAGAGCCACAACCGCAGACACGGGGCGACGAGCCGGCTCCGCCGCCCAGCGAGGTCGAGGCCTACGCCCCGGAGCCGCGCCAGGATCGCGATGAGCAGGCGACCACCGCGCACAGCGTGCCGGCGACCAGCATCGGCGAGAGCACCCGGTGCCCGCGCTGCGGCACCGAGAATCGCCCCGGCCTGGCATTCTGCCGCAACTGCGGCCAACGCCTGCTGGCGGCGGGCGTGGCTCCCACCGTCGAGCGACCCGGAACGCCGGAAGGGACGCAGGCCTGCCCGCGCTGCGGCACCCACAACCGCTCGGGCACCGCGTTCTGCCAGAACTGCGGAGCGAACCTGCGACCCACCGCTGCGGCCGCCGGCTACGTTCCACCGTCGGTGGAGGCCGCATCGCGCGAAGAGGAGGTCGAAGTGGGCCGAGCGCATGCGCTGCTCGGCCCGATCGTGCTGCTCATCGGCGCCATCGGTCTGGTGACCGCCTGGCTGCTGCCGTTCCCGTTCGGCGGCGGATCGCTCTTCGAACGTGCGTTCGGGCCCGGCGGTTACGGCGCGGCATTGTGGAGCGGCTACCCGAACGTCAGCGGCGGGCTGATCGAGCAGGCCTATTTCGGCTTGGCTGCCGCGGCGCCGATCCTCGTCGCGCTGCTGGTGCTGCTGGTGATTGCCGGGTTCGTGAAGGCGCGTCCCGGCATGCTGCAGTCGATCGGGCTGGTCGTCGCGCTGCTGTGGAGCATCGGTCTGGCGATCGGGTTCGTCATGGTCGAGCTGGTCGGTGGCCTGGGCGGCTCGCTGGCCGACCTGCTGCGCGGCCTGACGCCCGGCGGGATCATCTTCTTGCTGAGCTCGCTGATCGTGCTGATCGGTGCGCTCACCCGGTTCGGACGGAGCTGACGGATGGTGACTCGCTTCTGCGTGGTGTGCGGCACTGAGGTCGACGATTCGGCCGCCTTCTGCCCCTCGTGCGGCAATCCGCTGGAAGGTCCGCCGCCCGGTGACATCCCGGCGGCACCGGCCTGGCCGGAGCCGGACGAGGCAGCCGCGGCAGCCCCGGCGCCACGTGGGACGACATCACCTGATCGGCAGGACGTTGAGGCGCAGCCGCCGCCCGCCGCCCGTCCGGGACCGATTGCGCCTGTGCCATCGCGCGTCGATCCCGGTGGTGAGCCGCGACGTCCGAGCCGCAATCCGGTCGAGCAGATCGACCTGCCCTTCACCTGGCCGGTGATGCTCTCCGGGTGGCTGATCGGGGTCGGGTCGTTCGTTGCCGCGCTGTCAGTGCTGCTCGACTTCCGCAGCCTGGGCAATCCGGTGACGCTCATCGCCTTCCTGCTGCTGCTGGCCGTCGCCGCGACCGTCTTCCTTGCCGCCAACATGCCGGCGATTGCGCATCGCCAGCTGTGGGTGCTGGTGGTGAGCATCGGAACGTTCGGAGCTGCCTTCGAGCGAATCGGTGCCGGGACCGGTTTCGCCGGTGCCGTCTTTTTCCTGGGAACGCTCGCCGCGGCAGTCGGCGCGCTCGTCGCGGAGCTGGGCCGCGATCGGCCGATGGGAGGGCCGGCAGCCTGACGATCGCCGCTCCCACCGCTCGGCACGGCCTGACCGAGGAGGAGTACGCCGGGGTCGTGCGAACCCTCGGCCGCGAGCCGAACGCCGTGGAGCTCGGCATGTTCGGCGCGATGTGGTCCGAGCACTGCGCCTACAAGCACTCGGCGCCGCTGCTCGCCACGCTGCCCACCCGCGGCGATCGGGTGCTGGTCGGTCCCGGCGAGAATGCGGGCGCGCTGGATATCGGCGACGGGCTGGCGGTCGTCTTCAAGGTCGAATCACACAACCACCCTTCCGCGGTCGAGCCGTACCAGGGTGCCGCGACGGGCGTGGGCGGCATCATCCGCGACGTCTTCACCATGGGCGCTCGACCGATCGCGCTGCTCAACGGCCTGCGTTTCGGTCCACTCTCAGCCGATTCACAGACCGATGCCGCCGTCGCCACCCGCAACCGCTACCTCTTTGACGGGGTCGTGGCCGGGATCGCCGGCTACGGCAACTGCGTCGGTATCCCCGACGTGGGCGGTGAGCTCTACTTCGACGTCAGCTACAGCGGCAATCCGCTGGTCAACGCCATGTGCGTGGGCCTGGCGCGGCACGACGAGATCACCCTGGCCCGCGCGGCGGGTGCTGGCAACGCGCTGCTGCTGGTTGGCGCGGCGACGGGGCGCGACGGGATCCAGGGCGCCAGCTTCGCATCGGCCAACCTGGGCGAGGACCGCGAGGAACGGCGCCCGGCGGTGCAGGTCGGCAATCCCTTCCTGGAGAAGCTGCTCATGGAGGCCTGCCTGGAGCTGGCGCGGCTGGACGCGGTGGTGGCCATGCAGGACCTCGGCGCCGCGGGCCTGACCTGTGCCCTGGCCGAGCTCTCCGCCCGCGGTGACTGTGGTGCCGAGGTGAACCTCGACGCGGTGCCGCGCCGGGAGAGCGGCATGACGCCGTACGAGCTGCTCCTCTCCGAGTCCCAGGAACGGATGTTGATCGTGGTGCGCAGCGGTCGCGAGGCGGAGGTGCAGACCGTGTTCGCCAGGTACGAGCTGCACGCGGTGACCATCGGCCACGTGATCGACCAGCCCGTGGTGCGCTGCTCGGCGCAGGGCCAGCCCGTCTGCGAGGTGCGCGCTCGCGCGCTGACCGACGATGCGCCGCGCTACTCGCCGGACGGGCATGCGCCACCAGGCCTGGCCGAGCGCCGCGCGCTGGACCTGGCGCCACTCGCGGCTCAGCCGCCATCGGTCTCAGACCTGCTGGAGCTGCTGTCGTCGCCGAACGCGCGCAGCCGCAAGCCGGTGTGGCGCCGCTACGACCACATGAACGGCACGAACACGCTGGTGCCGCCGGGCGCGGGCGATGCAGCGCTGCTGCGGGTGAAGGGAACCCGGCGTGCGCTGGCGCTGAGCCTGGATGGTCCGGGGCACATCGCGGCGCTCGACCCGCGGCTGGCGGCGGTCGGCGCCGTCCTCGAAGGCGCGCTGAACGTGGCGGTCAGCGGAGCCACGCCCATCGGCGTCACGAACTGCCTGAACTTCGCCTCGCCGGAGACGCCTGAAGGCTACTGGCAGCTCAGTGAGGCGGTGGCCGGCCTTTCGGAGGCATGCCTCGCATTGGGATTGCCGATCGTCAGCGGCAACGTGAGCCTCTACAACGAGACCCCGGATGGACCGATTCTGCCGGCACCGCTGGTCGGCATGGTCGGGTTGCTCGACGACCGATCACTCGCCCTGCCCATGCGCTGGACCGATGGCGACCAGATCTGGCTCCTCGGCGAGCCTGCCTTCGACTGCGACGCGCTGGCGGGTTCTGAGCTGGCCTGGCGGCGGGGAAGCTTCGGCGGGCGACCCCGCGTGGACCTCGATGGCGCACGGCGCGTGATCGAGCTCCTCCCACGCCTCGCCGCCACGCGGCTGGTGCGCGGCGCGCATGACGTCTCGCTGGGCGGCCTGGGCGTGGCGCTGGCTCGCCTGGCCGTGGCATCGGGGAGTGGCGCGCAGGTCCAGCTGGCGGTCAGCGACAGTGCCGCGCTGTTCGGTGAACGACCCGGCCGCGCCCTCGTCAGCGTTGCGCCCTCAGGTGGCGCGGCGCTCAGCCAGGCGGCGCGTCGGGCGGCGGTCCCGGCGCTGCATCTGGGCGTGGCCTTCGGCGAGGAGCTGCGGGTCGCTCTGCCGAGCGGTGAGCTGCGGGTGCAGCTCGGAGATCTGCGCCGATCTTACGAGATGCGGTTTTAGACGCACCCGCTCAGCCCCGGCGGGGCGGCAGGGGCGGACGCACGCCGGGCCCAGCGTTGACCTGGCCGCCGCGCACCATGGGCCTCTGCCCTTCGTGCAGGTTTAGGCCCATCGCCTCGAGGATTGGATCGTCCGCCGACTCCAGGCGGGATCGCTGCGCCTCTCGCCCGACGAATATCGGATCGCGACCCTCCGCGCCGAGCCCCAGGCCAATGGCGCCGGCATCCATTTCGCCAGTGCTCCTCCCCTCGCCGGCCGCCTCGGCCTGGCGTCGACGACCGAGCATCAGCCAGACGGTGCCACCCATGGCGACCGTACCCACGCTCAGCAGCCCGACCAGCAGTATGTCCCACACCGCCGAGCCAGCAGGTCCCGGCAAGGGACTGCCAGCGGCCGAGCCTCCGGGGTTGAGGGATTGGCCCGAGATGGTTGCGCCCGGCGGAGATCCCCGCGTGCCGGTCGTACCGCTGCCTCGGCCATCGGTCGAGCCGGCGGCGGTGTTCGGGCTCGCGCCGGTGGCTCCCGGCGTGCTGCGCGTGGCCCCGGTGCCAACCACGGCCGGCGCGTCCGTTGCGGCCGTGCCCGGCTGGTGAGCCGTGCCCGAGCTGCCGGCCGCCGGAGTCGGTTTGGCACTCGACTGCTGGGTGCTCTGCGTTGAGGTCTGGAGGGTTGGCCGTGGCGTCGGGGTGGCCGAGGGCGCGCGGGGAGGCGGGCTGGCCGATGGCGCGGGGGCGACCGTGGGCGCGCTGACCGTAACGGTGGGACCGGAAAGGGTCGCCTGCGGGCCCTTGTCGGCGGAGGCGCTGAACGTGACGGACCACCTGCCAGCCGGCAGCCGGCCGGAGACGCCGAAGACGCCGTCCGTTGCGCTGCCGGAGACGCGGCTCATGCGGAGGTTCCTGCCGGCGACTGTGACGCTCACCGATTGCGCCGCGAAGCCTGTGTAATGGACCCGGAAAACGAAGGTCGTGGATGTGGTGCCGGAGATCGGCGAAACGCTCGCCGCGCTCAGCTCGTTTGCCTTTGCCGATACTGCGGCGGGCGCCGACAGGAGCGCCACGACGGCGGCCGCCAAGAAGGCCGTGCGCAGTACAGGCATCATCCGGCCGCTTCGCGCATCCGCTCGCGTGGCCCTTGAGCGCGGCCGGTCTTGGGATCGGCGTCTGGCTCTTCATCGGACTCATGCGGGGCGCGCGCGCCGCTATGTGCGTCGATCTGGTCGAGGCCGCCGCGCGCTCGCTCATGCAGGCGGTAGACCTCTTCGAGGCCGTCGGCCGGAACGCCATCAGCGTAGATGCTGCAGAAGATCTTTACCACCTCGGGATCGAACTGGGTGCCGGCGTGGTGCTGCAGCTCTTCGAGCGCCTCAAGATGTGTCTTCGCGTCCTGGTAGGGACGGTCATGGACCATGGCGTGGTAGGAATCGGCCACCGACACGATCCGCGCGCCCAGCGGAATCTCATTACCCTTCAGCCCGTGCGGGTAGCCGCCGCCGTTGAAACGCTCGTGGTGGTGCAGCACCACCGGGATCGCCTCACGCAGGTTGGATGCCTGCTCCAGGATCACCTGGCCGATGCGCGGATGCTCGCCGATGGCCTGCCATTCGCCGGCGGTCAGCGGCGTGGGCTTGTCGAGGATCTCCGCCGGGACGGCGAGCTTGCCGAGGTCATGCAGCAAGCTGGCGATGCGCACCCGCTCGATCTCCTCCTGCGGCAGCCCCAGCTCCAGGGCGATGCCGGTCGCCAGCGAGGCGATCATGTCCGAGGGCCGTCCGCGATGATGCGGCTGCGGGGCCAGCACGGAGGCCAGCGCCTCAATGGCCGTGTCGCTGGCCCATTGACCAATCGCGGCTGCGGCCGCCCGGCTCTCCGCGGAGATCGGCGCCCTGCGCACCGGCGCCTCCTCGTCGATGTCCCGATACAGGTAGGTGCGGTTGCGTCCCAGGGACTTGGCGGCGTACATGGCCGCATCAGCCTGATCCACCAGGGAGTCTGGCTTCAGATGGCTGCCGCGGCCGCCGGAGACACCGATGCTGATGGTCACCTTGAGCCGCTGGTCGCCGGCGATGATCAAGGGCTCCTGCATGATCATGCTGCGCAGCTGCTCAGCGAGGATGATTGCCTCGTCCGGCGTGGTCTCGGGCAGGATGAGCATGAACTCCTCGCCGCCATAACGACCGAATACGTCGCTGGCCCGAATGGTCTCGCTGATGCGGCTGGCGATCTGGCGCAGGACCGCGTCGCCGGAGTTGTGTCCGTAGGTATCGTTGATGGGCTTGAAGCGGTCGATGTCGATGAAGGCAACCGAGAGCGGCTTGTGATGCCGCGCTGCGCGGTCGACCTCCGCGACCAGGGCGTTGAGCAGTGTCTCACGGTTCATCACGCCGGTCAGACGGTCACGGTTGGCGCGTGTCTCGGTCCGCAGGAACGTGCCCACCGCGGTGTTGAATGCACTGGCCAGGCGCCGCTCCGCGGGAATGCCGGCCTCGCGCAGTCGTGGCGGTGCTGCACCGTCGATGGTCGTCTCGAGGGCCCTGGCGATGCGGTTGAGCCGCCAGCCGAAGTAGCTCCACGCGGCAAGCGCCATGGTGGTCATGCCCGCCAGCAGTGAGATCGCCACCACGCCGAGCAGGTTCATTCGCTGGCGATCATCGATGCCGATCAGCAGCGCCGTGACGACGCTGGTGCACAGCGCGATCGCCAGGGGAGCCATGAATCCGAGCGCTCGGACGAGTCGAAGCATCTGGTCTCTTTCGTTGAGGAATGTACCGATGCGCAGGATGCGCTCGGGCGTACGGACTGGCCATGGGCTGATGGTCCGCGGGTGCCGGTCGTCACCAGCGCCAACCCGCACCCATCGGTCCGAGTGCGGTGGTGTGCAGTACCCCGCCGGTACCTCTGGCGAGGCCGATGCGGCCGATTTGCGCCATCTGGGCGGAACAGCCGTTGGACCGTCGTAACCAGGCCGCAGACAATCCCCGCGGGGCTGATGTCGCGGGGCTCACTGGACTATCATCGATGCGTGCCCCGACCCTTCACGGAACGGTGACCATGCTGCGACGGCTTCTGCACACGCCCGTCGCCGAGCTCCCGATCTATCAGCCGCACGGCCCGCGCGAGGAGTGCGGCGTGGTCGGCATCTTCGCGCCCGGCACGCCGGTCGCGCGCCTCACATATTTCGGTCTGCACGCGCTGCAGCACCGCGGCCAGGAGTCGGCGGGGATCGCCACCAGTGACGGGAGCACGCTGAAGCTGCACAAGCGGCTTGGACTGGTGAGCCAGGTCTTCGACGAGGAGACACTCGAGCGCCTGGATTCGGCGTCGTCCATGGCGATCGGGCACACGCGCTACAGCACCACCGGCAGCAACAGCCTGCCGAACGTGCAGCCCGTCTACGCAGGCAGTGACCTGGGCGAGCTCATGCTTGGCCATAACGGCAACCTGGTGAACGCCACCTCGCTGCGCGACGAGCTGACCGAACAGGGCGTCGAATTCGTGACCGCCAGCGACACCGAGGTCCTGGCGAGGCTGATCGCCCACGCGCCGGGCCGCAGCTGGGCGCAGCGCGTCGAGCACGCTTTCCATCGAGCGAGCGGGGCCTACACATTCACGATGCTGACCGAGCGCGCACTGGTGGCGGCGCGCGACCCGATCGGATTCCGCCCCCTGGCGCTCGGACGTCTCCCCGGCGGCGGCTGGGCAGTGGCCAGCGAAAGCGTCGCGCTGGATGCCATGGGCGCCACCTTCCTGCGTGACGTCGAGGCCGGCGAGATACTGGTCATCGACGACAGCGGAGTGCATTCACATCGGCCGCAGATGGGGGCCGACCGCGAGCGGCTGTGCATCTTCGAGTACGTGTACCTGGCGCGACCGGACAGCGTTATCGGCGGCAAGCTGCTCTACGAGGCGCGCCTACGCATGGGACAGCGCCTGGCGCTGGAGCATCCGGTTGCGGCCGATGTCGTCATCCCCGTGCCCGATTCGGCCATTCCGGCCGCCATCGGCTACGCGGAGGCGGCGGGCCTGCCCTACCGCGAAGGGCTGATCAAGAGCCGCTACATCGGTCGAACGTTCATCCAGCCCGCGCAGAGCAACCGCGATGAGCAGGTGCGCATGAAATTCAACCCGTTGCCCGAGGTGCTGCGCGACAAGCGGGTGGTGGTCGTCGACGACTCGATCGTGCGCGGCACCACGACCGGGCCGATCGTGGCCATGCTGCGTCGCGCTGGCGCGCGCGAAGTCCACGTGCGCATTCACTCGCCGCAGATGAAGTTCCCGTGCTACATGGGCGTTGACACCGGTCGACGGTCGGAGCTGGTGGCCGCTACGCACACCACCGACGAGATTCGGCGCCGCATTGGGGCCGATTCGCTCGGCTACCTCTCGCAAGAGGGGCTGGAGGCCGCGGTCGGACGCGGCGAGGGCCGGCACTGCACCGCCTGCTTCGACGGCCACTACCCGATCGATGTGCCGCTCGACGTGGACAAGTTCGCGCTGGAGCGAGGATAGGCCGTGGCGCGCAGCTACCGTGAGGCGGGCGTCGATATCGACGAGGGACGGCGCGCCGTCGACCTGATCGCACGGGCGGCAGCCTCCACCTCCACGCCGGCGGTCCTGGGCGGGATTGGCGGCTTCGGGTCATTGTTCCGCTTCGATCCCTCGACCCACCCGGATCCGGTGCTGGTCGCCTCAACCGATGGCGTGGGCACCAAGCTGAAGATCGCCATCGCGCTCGGCCGTCACGACACGATCGGGATCGACCTGGTGCACCACTGCATCAACGACGTGGCGGTCAGCGGCGCCGACCCACTCTTCTTCCTCGACTACCTGGCGATGGGCACGCTGCGCGCCGACGTTGCGGCCGAGATCGTGGGCGGCATGGCCAACGCCTGCGCGGCGGCCGGCGTGGCGCTGGTCGGCGGCGAGACGGCCGAGCTGCCCGACCTGTACCGGGGCGGTGACTACGATCTGGCCGGCTTCATGGTCGGCGTGGTGGCGCGCACCGACGTGATCGATGGTACCGACGTTCGGGCGGGGGATGCGCTGCTCGGTCTGCCGTCAAGCGGCCTGCACACCAACGGCTACTCGCTGGCCCGTCGCGTTCTGCCCCAGCCGGAGTGGGACCGGTCGACGGCGGGGCTGGGCATGACGATTGGCGAGGCGCTGCTCGAGCCGCATCGGTCGTACCTCGATGAGATCCGGTTGCTGCGTCGCGCACTGCGCGACGCACGCGGCGACGTGCTCGCCTTCGCGCACATCACCGGTGGTGGTTGGGTCGAGAACATTCCGCGC